>NZ_CP016464.1:977500-1342500 GCF_001713455.1 Bosea sp. RAC05 | reverse complement strand
TCGACCCGAGCGATCCAGTAGCCCTTGGCCATTTCAGACGCCCTCGACCACGACGATGTCGATCTCGCCGGCGCCCTCGCGCAGCTTGCGGGCCTCGGCATAGTCCTGCGACATCGCATAGGCCTTGGCGGCCTCGAAGCTCTCGAACTCGATGACGACGTTGCGGGCTCGGCCCTCGCCTTCCGCCACCGTCATCATGCCGCCGCGCACCAGCGGGGTGCCGCCATATTTGCGGATCGCCTCGGAGGCCTTCGCCGCATAGGCCGCCCATTGCGTCGCATTGCTGACCTTGGCGCGCGCCACGACATATCCCTTGGGCATGATCCGAATCCTCTGAGAGATCGACTGGAGCTCGAACTTAGGAGGCTGCCGCGATCTCGTCCATGATCGCGGCCGCCGCCCCACGCGGGTCGGCTGCGCGAATGATGGGACGCCCGACGACGAGATGGTCGACGCCGGCGCGGATCGCCTCGCCGGGGGTGAGCGTGCGCTTCTGGTCGCCGGCCGCGCTGCCGGCGGGCCGGATGCCGGGCGTCACGATGAGCATATCGGAGCCGATGACATCGCGGACGATCTCGGTTTCGGCCGCCGAGCAGACGATGCCGTCGATGCCGGCGGTACGGGCCTGTTCCGCCCGCAGGCGCACGAGGTCGCGCACGGCCAGCCCGTAACCTGCATCGCGCAGATCGCCATCGTCATAGGAGGTCAGCGCGGTGACGGCGAGGAGCTTCAGATCCGCCCCGTCGCGCCCCTCGACGGCGCCGCGCATCGTCTGGGGGTAGGCGTGGACCGTGAGCAGGTCGACGCCGAGATTGCTGAGGGAGGCAACGCCCTCGGTCACGGTGTTGCCGATGTCGTGGAGCTTGAGGTCGAGGAAGACCTTCTTGCCTTCGGCGACCAGCTGCTGGGTGAGCTGCAGGCCGCCCGCGAAGGCGAGCGCATAGCCGATCTTGTAGAAGCTCGCGGCGTCGCCGAGTTGCGAGACGATGCGATAGGCGTCCCAGATCGTCGGCACGTCGAGCGCGACGATCATGCGGTCGCGCAGGTCGTTGATCTTCTGGGTCATGGGCCCACTCCCGCTGTTTGCGGGGATGGGCCATGATTCGGGCGCCGGCGCAAGGCCGCGCGCCCGGCGAGCTCCCGTCGCTCAGGCCGCGTCGCTCAGCACCTGCTTGAACACCTGCGCCCAGACATCGCCGGTCTGCGCGCCGGAGACCGCAAGCTTGCCGTCGATGATGAAGAAGGGCACGCCGGTGACACCGACCTGCTGGGCGTGTGCCTCGAGCCCGATCACGGTCTCGCGCAGCTCCTCATTGGTCAGCTCGTCGCGCGCGGCCTGCTCGTCGAAGCCCTGCTCGCCGGCAATGGCGACGAGCGTGTCGAGATCGCCGATGTCGCGGCCGTCCTGCCAATAGGCCTTGAACAGCGCCGCCTTCATCTCGGTGCCGCGCTGGACGGTCGAGGCGGCGGCGACCAGCATATGGGCCATGCGGGTGTTGACGCTCTTCGTCACGCGGGCCCAGTTGAAGGTGACGCCGCTTTCGAGCGCCGCCTCCGAAAGCCGGATCTCGATTTCCTTGCGCTTGCCGGCGCCGAACTTGGCATCGAGATAGGCGGTGCGGTCCATGCCTTCGGCCGGCATGTCGGGGTTCAGCTCATAGGGCAGCCAGGTGATGGCGACGCGCTCGGTCAAGCCATGGCTCTCCAGCGCCTTCTCCAGCCGCGCCTTGCCGATGAAGCACCAGGGGCAGGCGAGATCGGAGACGATCGCGATGGGCAGTTTGTCTTTCATGGCGGTCTCCTTCTCAAACCTTCTGGATCGCGCCGCCATAGCGGGCCACCGTGTTGTCGGACGTCAACAGGGTGATTCCTTCGACCTTGGCCTGAGCGACCAGGATGCGATCGAACGGATCCCTATGGATCGGCGGCAATCCGTCGATCGCAACCGCATGCTCGCCCGTGACCGGCAACTCGGCAAAACCATGGTCGAGCAAGCCGCGTCTCAGAAGTCTCGCGTCAACCGAAAAATCACTCCGGCCGAGACTGGTCTTGATGGCGATCTCCCACAGGCTCGCCGCGCTGAAATACAACTCGCTGTCGGCTGAGTCGATGATGCGTCGCGCTTCCGCCGACAGCCGGTCGGGTCGACCCGCGTTCCACAGCAGAAGGTGCGTATCGAGAAGAGCCTTCACGATCGCCCGTTGAACATGGCTTCGATCTCTGCCCGCCCCATCTCATCGAAATCATCGGGCACCGTCATTTGCCCGACCATAAAACCAGTGCGTTGGAGCGGCTTGGTCTCGATCGGCTCCAGCGGAACGACCTTGACCATGGGCTTCCCCGCCTTGGCGATGATGAAGGCCTCGCCCTTCGCGGCGCGGTCGACCAGGCGCGACAGATGCGTCTTCGCGTCGTGGATGTTGACCTTCTCCATGGCCGACCTCAGGTTAGTTCAATTGAGTTAGTTTACCAGAGCAGCCATTGACTTCAACCCGGCGGATAGAGGTGCCGCTCGCCATGGCGGTCCTCGGCGAAAGCCTCGGCGCCGGGCGTCTCGCAGGCCGAGAGGAAGGCGGGGCCGACGGGGATCTTCCCCGCCCCGCCAGGAATGTCGAGGATATAGGTCGGCTGGCACAGGCCGGACAGATGGCCTCGCAGGCTTTTGACGAGGGCCTGGCCTTCTTCCAGCGAGAGCCGGAACGACGCCGTGCCGGGCGCGAAGTCCGGATGGTGCAGATAATAGGGCTTCACCCGGTTCTCGACGAAGGCGCGCATCAGGGCCGACAGGGTCGCGACATCGGCATTGACGCCTCTGAGGAGCACGCTCTGGCTGATCAGGACATGGCCGGCATCCGCCAGCCGCGCCAGTGCGGTCCGTGCAGCGGGCGTGAACTCGCGCGGGTGATTGGCATGGATGGCGACATAGCTCGCCTTGCCCGGGATCCGCAGGGCGGCGGCATAATCGGCCGTGATGCGGTCGGGCTCGACCATCGGCACGCGGGTGTGCCAGCGCGCCACCTTGATATGGTCGATCGCGCCCAGACGCTGCGCCACCTCCCGCACCCGCCGGGCCGAGAGGATCAACGGGTCGCCGCCCGTCATGATGACCTCCCAGATCTCGGGATGATCGGTGAGATAGGCCAGCGTCGCCTCGAGCTTCCCGCCTGTGAGCGCGTCGCCGCCGGGGCCGACCATCTCGCGGCGGAAGCAGAAGCGGCAATAGACCGGGCAGGCATGGACGAGCTTGAGCAGGGCGCGGTCGGGGTAGCGATGCACCACGCCCTCGACCGGCGAATGCGCCTCGTCGCCGATCGGATCGGCGCGCTCCTGCGGCAGCGTGACGAGTTCGGCGGGATCCGGGACGAACTGGCGCGCGATCGGGTCCGCTGCATCGTCCGGGTCGATCAGCGCGGCCATGGCCGGCGTAACCGAAACCGCGTAGCGCGCAGCCACCGCCTCCAGCGCCTCGCGTGCCTGGGGCGCAACGAGGCCGGCCTCAATGAGGGCCCCGACGCTGCGCAGCGGCTGTCCGCCGGGAGGCTGGTGAAGGGTCATGCCGCTCCCCTGCCCGGTTCCGCCACCGGCGTCCAGAGCACATCCTCGATCCGGCGGGCGCCGGTGCAGAGCATCACGAGGCGATCGAACCCAAGCGCGATGCCGCTGGCCGGCGGCATCGCGGCGAGCGCGCTCAGGAAATCCTCATCGACGGGATAGCGCTCACCATAGATGCGCGCCTTTTCATCCATGTCGGCCTCGAAGCGGCGGCGCTGCTCGGCCGGATCGGTCAGCTCCCCGAACGCATTCGCCAGCTCGACGCCGCAGGCATAGAGCTCGAAGCGCTCGGAGACGCGGGGATCGCCGGGTTTCGGACGGGCGAGCGCGGCTTCAGAGATCGGGTACTCGCACAGGATCGTGGCCCGCCCCCGGCCCAGATGGGGCTCGATCCGCTCGGAGAGGATGCGACTGAAGATGTCGGACCAGCTGTCGTCATCGGTGACCCGGATACCGGCTTCGGCCGCATCGGCCGCGAGCCCGCCGCGATCGACGTCGTTGTCAGCGGTGACGGTGCGCAACAGGTCGATGCCGGCGTGACGCCGGAAGGCGTCCTGGAGCGTCAGTCGCTCGGGCTGCGCGAAAGGATCGGCCTCGCTGCCGCGCCAGCGGAATGTGGTGACGCCGGCAGCGCGGGCCGCCTCGGCCAGCAATTCGGCGCAATCGCCCATCAGCGTCTCGTAGCCTTCGCCCGCCCGATACCATTCCAGCATCGTGAATTCGGGATGATGCAGCGCCGTGCGTTCGCGGTTGCGGAAGACGCGGGCGAAATCAAAGATGCGGGGCTCGCCGGCCGCCAGCAGCTTCTTGGCCGCGAATTCGGGCGAGGTGTGCAGGTAATAGGGATGCCGGGCCCCGGCATCGTCGATCAGCGTCGTGGCGAAGCCGTGCAGATGCGTCTCGTTGCCCGGCGAGACCTGCAGGATCGCGGCCTCGACCTCGACGAAGTCGCGCGCCTCGAACCAGCGGCGCAGTGCCGCCCTGATGCGACCGCGCGCCAGAAGCGCCGGGCGACGGTCGGCATGGATGTCGGGCCGCCAGAACGGCGGAAGAGGGTTTGTCATCGTCTCGGGTTCAAAAACGTCGGCAAGCTTCCGTTTCGCCTGCGAATGCGGTAGTGGCGCGGCAAGGATTTCGCCAAGGGCGCCATGGCGCGGCGCCAGCTCAAGGACAAGTCACGTGGTCAAGGTCATCGCATCCTCCGTTCGCAAGGGCAATGTGCTCGAACTCGACGGTCATCTCTGCTCGGTCCTGTCGGCCGAGAGCTTCTTCCCCGGCAAGGGCACGCCGACGACGCAGATCGACATGCGCCGGATCTCCGACGGCGTGAAGATGACGCAGCGCTACAAGACGACGGAGCAGGTCGAGCGCGCCTATGTCGAAGACCGCGACTTCACCTATCTGTACCAGGATGGCGAGCAGTACGTGTTCATGAACCCCGAGACCTTCGACCAGATCAATGTCGATGGCGACGTGGTCGGCACCATGGCTCCCTATCTGCAGGAAGGCATGAAGGTTTCGCTCTCGGTGTTCGAGGACAAGGCCGTGGCCATCGAGCTGCCGCAGCGCGTCACCGTCGAGGTCGCCGAGACCGAGCCTGTCACCAAGGGCCAGACGGCCTCCTCCTCCTACAAGCCCGCGATCCTGGTCAACGGCGTGCGCACGGCCGTGCCGCCCCATATCGGCCCCGGCGTCCGCATCGTGGTGATGACGGAAGACGGCTCCTATGTGGAGCGCGCCAAGGATTGAGTCCGGCGGCCGGTGCAAACCCCGGGAGCATGATTATATCGGCGATGCGGCGGGCCCTTTCCGGGCCCGTTTTCGTTTCCGAGGATCGCTCATGACCATCACCGCACGCTCCGCCGCCCTCGCCGGCTTCGTCCAGACGCTCAAGGCCCTCGACGCCATCCTCGACAAGACGGTCGAGCAGGCGGCGGCACGCAAGATTCAGCCCGAGGTGCTGCTGAGCGCGCGGCTGGCGCCCGACATGCTGCCCTTCTCGCGCCAGATCCAGCTGGCCTGCGACTTCGCCAAGAACGCGGCGGCCCGCCTTGCCGGCGGCGACAACCCCAAGCACCCCGACGACGAGAAGAGCTTCGACGAGCTGAAGGCGCGCATCGCCAAGGTCCTCGCCTTCGTCGAGGGCATCGACGAGGCTGCCTTCGAGGCCGGCGTGGCGCGCGACGTCACCTTCCCGCGCGGCCAGAATGCGACCATGACGATGCGCGGCGAGGCCTATCTCACCCGCTTCACCGTGCCGAACTTCTATTTCCACGCCACGACCGCCTACGCGATCCTGCGCAAGAACGGCATCCAGATCGGCAAGCAGGACTTTCTGCTCGGCGTTCTCGACAGCTGAGGCCGGCGCCCTTGAAAGCGCCGCATTGCTCTCCCATATGAGCATCACGGCGATGTCGAGGGCGTTCCACTGTCCTCCAGCGCTGTAGAAGACGGCCATGAGCTCGAAGTGTGACGCCGGATGTACGCGCACCCTTCAGGACATGGCCGTTAACGTTTTCAGCCCTGGCTGTTCCCTGCGATATATCTTTGCTGCGTTGAACGTGCTCCGCCGCCGCCGCGACTGTCTTTCATCGAGGTTCGATGAAGGCGGGAGGGGACGATGGCGGAGCCCAAGGGAATGATCTACCTGCAGCCGGGCGGCGCAGAGCGGTTCAAGAAAGACACCTCCAAGATCTTCCGGAAACGGAACAATGAGGTGCTGCTGCACCTGGATCTGCTGCTGGCGAGCTACCCCACCACTCCCCGGGACGATCGACACCGTCGGACGATCATGCTCGCCAGCATGATTTCGCTGTGCAGCCGGTGGCTGAGTGAAAAACAGACGAAGATCGATGGCCACAGCTCGTTCCGGGCACCCCATATCCGCAATCTCCATGAAGCTGCGGTGAGTGCCCTGCGTGGGATCAAGGTCCTCGAGCGGGTGAAGAAACACATCGCGGCGAAGAAGAACTGGGACAAGACGCTCGGCGACGTCAAGAAGATCATCCCGGAAGGCTCCACCCATGGCGCCGATGGCAGGCCCGTCAGGATCATCCAGGGCGAGAACTGGCTCGAGGTTCTCGACCAACACCATCGCCAAGGACAGGAGCTCAAACGCCATTTCCAGAACTGGCAGGCCTCGAAGGACCCCTGCAGCTTCTGGGAGTACCTCGAAAAACTGGACCGGACGTCTCTGGTGGCTCTGACCACATTGGAGGTCAGTTACATCGATGACCTGACGTTCAGAGATCTGTTTGCGATCGATTTTCGTGGCGGGCGGATGTTTTCCAGAATGACACCCGGCCTGCAGCAGCGCATCGTCGATGCGGTCAAGAAGCCCCAATTGCAAACGGCGGATAGCCGGCAGGCCATCCTCTCGTCAGCGGAGGAGAAGCTTCTGGATACCTCGACCTGGGAATCCCGCGCGCTGTCCGGCTTGACGGACGGCTGGGGCGCTTTCGTGCTCAGCCCGCAGGACGTGCTCTATGTCGGCATCCACACGAGCGGCAGCTTCCACCACTCGAGCTTCCTGTGCGGCGCTCCGATCCTCGCCGCCGGCATGATCAAGGTCGAGAAGGGCCGCATTCGCGGCATCCACGAAAAAAACGGTCACTATCGCTCGCAGGAAATCCACATGCTGAGCTTCCTGAAGCTGCTCCAGCGCAACTTGCCCGGCACCGACTGGCATGGTGTCGAATACTACAGCTTCGGCGGCGCCTGGATGACCGTCGGGCAGAAGCTGAACCTGCCGCGCCCGCCGGTGGTCCCGGACCGGACCAACCGGGGACCGCTTCCCTCGACGCTGGCGTCCCCACAACCCGCTCCGCAAGGGTCGGGCAGGCGCCTGCCACCGACACCCGTGCAGGCTCAGGCTAAGCCTCAGGGCAAAGTCATGGCCGCGGTCACCCGCCTCAACAAGAACTAGAGCTGCGGCCGCCGCTCAGCCCTGCAGGAACGGATTGTTCGCCCGTTCCTCGCCGAGCGTGCCGGCGGGTCCATGCCCGGGCAAGAACTGCACATCGTCGCCGAGCGGCAGCAGCTTGTCCCGGATCCCCGCGATCAGGGTCTCGTGGCTGCCATAGGGAAAGTCGGTGCGGCCGACCGAGCCGGCGAAGACCGTGTCGCCGGCCAGCAGGAAGCGCAGATCCTTCTGGAAGAAGGTGACGTGACCCGGCGTGTGGCCCGGCACATGCAGCACCGAGAAGGCGACGTCGCCGACCTTGACCTCGTCGCCCTCGACGAGCCAGCGCGACGGCGACACCGCCCGCATGTCGCGGATGTCGAAGCGCAGGCCCGCTGTCGGCAGTTCGTCCAGCAGGAATGTGTCGGCCTCGTGCGGCCCGATCACCGGCACCGACAGCGCCTCGGCCAGTTCGGCCGCGCCGCCGGCATGGTCGAGATGGCCATGCGTCAGCCAGATCGCCACCGGCGTGACCCCGACTTCCTTGAGGGCCCCGCGGATGAGCGCGACGTCTCCGCCGGGATCGACGATGACGGCCTGCTTTGTGCGGGTGCACCAGAGGATCGAACAGTTCTGCTGGAACGGCGTCACGGGGATGACGGCGATCTGGAGCGGGGTCTGCGGCTGGTCGGTCATGAGGCCTCTCGACGATCTGAGTCCCGCTGTCTCGTCATGACGAGCACAGCGAGGCAATCCAGGGAGACGGGATCGGAGCGTTCAACCCAGTCTCTCTGGACTGCCGCGTCGCTTCGCATCTCGCCATGACGGCGCCTCACCGCCCGCCGCAGCGGCCGGCGATGAGGGCACGGTAGTCCTTCAGGTCGGAATCCATCATCGCGACGTTCTGCTCGCGCTCGGCTCCGGTCTGGCAGGTTGCAAAAACGGCGCGAGCGTTCTGCAGGAAGCCGACATGCTCGCGCCAGGTCCGGCACTGGGTCGCCTGATCGGCATTGGCGACGCCAGCGAGCCGCGTCTGCTGCCGGCGCAACGCGCCCTCGTTCTGGAACAGATCGCGCGAGCAGGTCGCCGGGCGGGCCTGCGCGGCGGCGGGCTCGGCCGCCACCAGCAAGGCCGGCAGCAGGGCGAGCGCGGCACAGGCGGCGAGGAGAAGCCGACTCATCCGAGGTTCAGTTCCTTGAAGAAGTCGTTGCCCTTGTCGTCGATCACGATGAAGGCGGGGAAATCCTCGACCTCGATGCGCCAGACCGCCTCCATGCCGAGTTCGGGGTATTCCAGCAGTTCGACCTTGCGGATGCAGTCCTGTGCCAGCCGGGCGGCCGGGCCGCCGATCGAGCCGAGATAGAAGCCACCGTGCTTCTTGCACGCTTCCCTGACGCTGGCGGAACGGTTGCCCTTGGCGAGCATCACCATCGAGCCCCCGAAGGACTGGAACTGGTCGACGAAGGAATCCATCCGGCCGGCGGTGGTCGGCCCGAAGGAACCCGAGGCCATGCCGTCGGGCGTCTTGGCCGGGCCGGCATAATAGACCGGGTGGTTCTTGAGATAATCGGGCATGCCCTGCCCGCTTTCGAGCCGCTCGCGGATCTTGGCATGGGCGGAATCGCGGGCGACGATGATCGTGCCGGTGAGCGACAGGCGGGTCTTGACCGGGTACTTGGTGAGCGTTGCCAGGATCTCGCTCATCGGCCGGTTGAGATCGACCTCGACGACGTCTCCACCGAGGGACGCGTCCTCGACCTCGGGCAGATACTTCGACGGATCGGTCTCCAGCGCCTCCAAGAAGATGCCGTCCCTGGTGATCTTGCCCTTGGCCTGGCGGTCGGCCGAGCAGGAGACGCCCAGCCCGATCGGCAGCGAGGCGCCATGGCGCGGCAGGCGGATGACGCGCACGTCATGGCAGAAATACTTGCCGCCGAACTGCGCGCCGACGCCGAGCGACTGCGTGAGCTTGTGGATCTCCTCCTCCATGGCGAGGTCACGGAAGGCGTGGCCGCTGGGCGAGCCTTCCGTCGGCAGCGCGTCGAGATATTTCGTCGAGGCGAGCTTCACCGTCTTCAGGTTCTGCTCGGCCGAGGTGCCGCCGATGACGATGGCGAGGTGATAGGGCGGGCAGGCGGCGGTGCCGAGCGTGAGGATCTTCTCCTTCAGGAAGGCGATCATGCGCTCCTTCGTCAGCAGCGAGGGCGTCGCCTGGAACAGGAAGGTCTTGTTGGCCGAGCCGCCACCCTTGGCGACGAAGAGGAACTTGTAGGCGTCCTCGCCATGACCCTTGCCTTCGGCGTAGATGTCGATCTGCGCAGGCAGGTTGGTCGCCGTGTTCTTCTCCTCGAACATCGACAGCGGAGCGACCTGCGAATAGCGCAGGTTACGCTTGAAATAGGCGTCGGCGACGCCCTCGCCGAGCGCCTCCTCGTCCTCGCCCTCCGTCCAGACGCGGCGGCCCTTCTTGCCCATGATGATGGCGGTGCCGGTGTCCTGGCACATCGGCAGCACGCCGCCGGCGGCGATGTTGGCATTCTTGAGCAGGTCATAGGCGACGAACTTGTCGTTCGAGGTCGCCTCGGGATCGTCGAGGATCTTGCCGAGCTGGGCGAGGTGGCCGGGCCGCAGCAGATGGTTGATGTCGATGAAGGCCTGCTCGCTGAGGCGGCGGATCGCCTCGCGGGAGACGTTCAGCACCTCGCGGTCGCCGATTTTCTCGACGGAGACGCCCTCGCTCCCGAGATGGCGATAGGGGGTCTCGTCCGGCCCAAGCGGGAAGAGATCGACATGGGTATAGGCCATCGGCGGCACTCCGGCATGCAACGACGTTCCCCTCGCCCTGCGGGCGGGAGCTTCGCGCTAGCGAATAGCCGATGTTGCGATCTGGTCAAATGCAAGACGGCGGGAGCGTGCAGTCCCGCGACCGGCGGTGCCCTGCTCAGGCCGCCTGCGCCGCCGATTCCGACAGGATCGCGTAGATCGCCGCGGGGTCGCGAACGGCACGCACCTGTTCGAGGACCGACTGGTTGCGCAGCACGCGGGCAACGCGGGCGAGCGCCTTCAGATGGTCGGCACCAGCCCCTTCGGGCGCGATCAGAACGAAGATGATGTCGACGGGCTGCCCGTCAAGCGCATCGAAGTCGATCGGCTTTTCGGTCCGGGCAAACAGCCCGACGAGCCGGTCGATCCCGGCCATCCGGCCATGGGGAATCGCAATGCCCTCGCCGATTCCGGTCGAGCCGAGACGCTCCCGCTGGAGCAGCGCCTCGAAGAGGTCACGCTCAGGCAGGCCGGTGAGCTGCGCGGCATGCTGGGCGAGTTCCAGCAAGGCCTGCTTCTTGCCGTTCGCCCGCAGCGGGGAAATCACCGCCGCGGGGCTCAGGAGATCGATCAGCGTCATGCGCCAGTCCATGCATGTCCCATGCCGCTCAATCCAACATGCGGCAGGGTCAAGGTTCGGGCCCGCGCGGAACTCCGCCAGACCTATGACAGCGACGCCGGAGGATCGATCCAGCCGATGTTGCCGTCGCGGCGGCGGTATACGACGTTCATCCGTCCATGGCCAGCATGGCGGAAGATCACGACCGGGGCGCCGGTCAGATCCAGCTCCGCGACGGCGTCACTCACCGTCAACACATGCAGCGATTTGGTCGATTCAGCGACGATAACCGGGTTGTCGCCGACCCCATCGACGTCGAGCTCCTCGATTTCATCGTCGGGAGCGGCAATCACATAGCTGGGGATTTCGAGTGCGGGCTCGCGCCCGTTGGCACTCGCCGAGCGATCCTTGAGCCGTCGCTTGTAGCGACGCAGGCGCTTCTCGATGCGCTCCGCCATCTTGTCGAGGCTGGCATAGGCATCGTGCGCCGTACCGGACGCCTCGAGCGTGATGCCCGACGACAGATGCAGCACGCCGTCCGTCTTGAACGCCGTCCCGTCCTTGCCGACGGTCACATGGCCCTGGTAGCCACCTTCGTAATACTTGCCGAGAGCGGCGGCCACACGGGCCTCGGCCTGGCCGCGCAGGGCCTCGCCGACATCGAGGTTCTTGCCGGAGATTCGCAAGCTCATGGAGTGCTTCCCCTTGTTAGCCACGGTCAGGACATCGACCGTCTTAGGGAGCTAAGAACTCGCTACCGCGTCTGTCAATGATATGGCCCAAAGCCGTCGCAAAGGTGACACGGCCCCGTCAGCGGCTGCCCATCGCCATCGCGATCTTCTCGCGCCGGCGCTCCATGGAGGATGGAATCCGGAGGGATTCGCGGTACTTCGCGACGGTGCGGCGGGCGATGTCGATGCCGCCCTCCTTCAGGCGGGCAACGATCGCGTCGTCTGAGAGCACGTCGGCGGGGGCCTCGTCGTCGATCATCTGCCGGATGCGGAAGCGCACCGCCTCGGCGGAATGCGCCTCGCCATAGCCGGTGGCGGCGATGGCGGCGGAGAAGAAGTACTTCATCTCGAAGACGCCGCGCGAGCAGATCAGATATTTGTTCGAGGTCACGCGCGAAACGGTGGATTCGTGCATCCCGATCGCGTCCGCGACGGTCTTCAGGTTGAGCGGGCGCAGATGCTCGACGCCATGGGCGAAGAAGCCGTCCTGCTGGCGAACGATCTCACTGGCGACCTTCAGGATGGTCCTGGCCCGCTGTTCGAGCGAGCGCGTCAGCCAGTTGGCGGTCTGCAGGCATTCGGCGATGAAGGCCTTCTCCTCGTCGCTGCGCACCGCCTTGGAGACGCGCGCATGATAGGTCTGGTTGATCAGCACGCGGGGCAGCGTGTCGGGGTTGAGATCGACCAGCCAGGAACCGTCCGGAGCGGCCCGGATGAAGACGTCGGGGACCACCGTCTCGGCCGTCGAGCCACCGAAACCGCGACCCGGCTTGGGGTCGAGGCGCCGGATCTCGGCGACCATGTCGGCGATGTCCTCGTCGTCGACGCCGCAGAGCCGCTTGAGGGCGGCGAAATCGCGCTTGGCCACGAGGTGGAGATTGGCGACGAGGGTCTGCATCGCGGGATCGAACCGGTCGCGGTCGCGCAGCTGGATCGACAGGCACTCGGCCACGTCGCGCGCCGCGACCCCCGAGGGATCGAAGCCCTGGACGATGCGCAGCACATCCTCGACGCGCGCGACGGTGACGCCGAGCCGCTCGGCGATGTCGGGAACGGGCTCGCCGAGATAGCCGGCATCGTCGACGGCATCGATCAGATGCCGGCCGATCAGCCGCTCGACGGGGTCGTGGACGGCGAGATCGAGCTGGGCGCTCAGGTGATCATGCAGGGACGCCTCGGCTGCGAGGCTGCTCTCGAACCCGTCCGGCCCCTCCTCGAAGGACCCGCCGGAGCCGCCATAGGCGCCGCCGATGATCGGCAGGCTGTCGGCCCCGCTGCTCTCGAGCCGGGCCACCGTCGGCTGCTCGCTCTGGAAGACGTTGTCGAGGCCGGTGCCGAGGCGGTTTTCCATACCCTCCTGGCTGTTAAGGCTCTCGGCCCGCTCGTAGCTCTCCGCGTCGGCCGCATGAGAGCCCTCGGCGACATGGCTCTGGAGGGGCCCCTCGGATGCGTCGTCGCGCTCGAGCAGCGGATTGCGCTCGAGTTCACCCTCGACGAAATTCTGGAGTTCGAGATGCGACAATTGCAGAAGCTTGATCGCCTGCAGCAGCTGCGGCGTCATCACCAGGGACTGGCCCTGGCGCAGCTCCATGCGCGGCATCATCGCCATGCGCTTGCGACCTTCCCACTCCGCACGCCGGAAACGGCACGCTTCTTGCTTGGAGGACGAGCCTAGCGCTGTCGCGCCCGCTCGTCAAAGGCCTTGCTCCGCCATGACCCCGCGAGGTTAATGCGCTGCAGCAAAATTGCGCAAGTGCGAAATCAGCCAAGCGGCGAGAGCCGGTGGAATGGTCACCGGGCTGGCCCGCGGACGCAGCGCCCGGCCTGGCGGCTAGAGGCGGAAATCCTCGCCGAGATAGACGCGCCGGACATCCGGATTGGCGATGATCTCGGCCGGAGACCCCTCGGTCAACACACGCCCCGAGTGGATGATGTAGGCCCGGTCCACCAGACCGAGCGTTTCGCGGACGTTGTGGTCGGTGATCAGCACGCCGATGCCGCGATCGGTCAGCTGCCGCACCAGGGCCTGGATGTCACCGACTGCGATCGGGTCGATGCCGGCGAATGGCTCGTCCAGCAGGATGAAGGAGGGCTTCCCGGCCAACGCCCGGGCGATCTCGCAGCGCCGCCGCTCACCGCCCGACAGCGCGATCGAGGGCGCCTTGCGCAGGCGGGCGATGGTGAACTCCTCGAGCAGCTGGTCGAGCTGGCGCTCGCGCTCCTTGCGATCGGGCTCGACCACTTCGAGCACCGCGCGGATGTTGTCCTCGACGCTCAGACCCCGGAAGATGGAGGCCTCCTGCGGCAGGTAGCCGATGCCCAGCCGCGCGCGCTGATACATCGGCAGCTGCGTGATGTCGTTGCCTTCCAGCGAGATGGTGCCGAGATCGGCGGCGACCAGGCCGGTGATCATGTAGAAGATCGTGGTCTTGCCCGCGCCGTTGGGCCCGAGCAGGCCGACCGCCTCGCCCTGGCGGAGATAGAGGCTGGCGTCGCTGACGACCATGCGTCCGCCATAGCTCTTGCGCAGCCCGCTGACGGCGAGAATGCCCTGACCGCCGATCGCAACGGCTTCCGTCGCCGATGACGGCGTTTCGGCAGCGGCGGAGCGGCCGAACAAGCGGCTCATGAGCCCTCCCCCGCGGCGATGAATCGGAGGCGCCGACGGGGCGGGCGCCGTCTCGGATTGCGGCATGTCGGTGATCGTCACGGTGGAGGACTGCGCCTGGCCTGGGAACGTCGCGGCAGGAGGCCCCGGCGCGCGGCGCCGGGGCAGCGGATTGTCAGTTGGTGGGCGTGGCGGGCTTGGCGCCGGCAGCGCCCTTGTTGGTCTCAGCCGCGTTGGGCACGAAGAAGCCCTGGACGCGACCACCCTTGTTGGTCTCGACATTGGCGATGCCCGTGACCGTGTTGTAGGTCAGCTTCTCGCCACGGGTGATGTTGGGGCCGTCGTTGAGCGCGACGTTGCCGGTCATGACCACGGTGTTGTTCGCGCGGTCGAAGACGGCGTTGTCGGAGGTGGCGGCCTGCGTCTTCGAGACGACGGTCACCGGCCCCTTGCATTCGATGCGCTTGATCGAGCTGTCATTGCCCTGGCCGGGCGCAGCCGTCGGCGTCGCGGCCGCCGGCTTGGCGCCGGCAGCCTGGCCGCTGCGGCCCTCGTAGAACACCGTCATGATCGAGCAGCGCACGGTCGTCTCGCCTTGCACGGCCACGACATTGCCGCTGAAGACCGCGCGGTTTTCCTTGTCGAGCACGTCGAGCTTGTCGGCGTCGATCTTGATCGGCTCCTTGCTGTCACCGCCGAGCCCGCCGAGTGGCGAGCTCGCACCGGCGCCGCCGCGTGCCTTGGCCTGCGCCGCCGCCTCCTGCGGGGCTGAGGCCAGCATCAGGATCGCAAAGGCGGTCGCGAAAGCCCCGAGACGTCCGCCGGAGGCGCCGAGCCGAGAGCGCGGAGAAGCTGCCTGCATGATCACTGTCCCGTCCCGTTCTTCTGACCACCGGCCGCCGTCGCCTGCGCCGGCCGGAGCAATTCGAGCGCGGGCGTGCTGCCTTCCCGCTCGGGCCCCGCGATCGTGCCCGCCGGAGCGTTGGGGATGAAGGCGCGAACCCGACCCTGGAAGACGATCAGCGCGCCGTTATCCTTCACGTCGAGCGAATCCGCATCGACCGTCGTGGTGCCCAGACTGACCTTGACCGGCTCCTTCGACACGACCGTCCCACCCTTGAAGTCGACATCGGCCGTCCGCATGCGGATGTCGTGGCCGTTCTCGGTCCGGACATGGACGTCGTCGACGAGCCGCAGCTTTTCCTTCTGCGTATCGAACAGGCCGCTCCTGGCGTTGACGGTGACCCAGCCCTCGCGCTCCATCTGGAGCCGCGCCGTCAGCGTCTGCAGCTCGACCTGCGTCGGGTTGCGGATTTCCTGAAGCGCCGCTTCGGCGGTCACCTCGTAAGGGCGGTTGTCCTTGCGATAGCCCGACAGCCGCGGCGTATCCATCTTGACCTTGCCGCCGTAAATGCCGACGGCGCCCAGCGACAGGCTCGAAACGCCGTTCAGCGGATGGAGGAACGGAGTCACGATCAGGGCCAGCACGGCCACCGATGCGCTGATGGGGATGGCCCGGCGCAGGAAGCGGACGAGCCGGGTGTGCCGGCGTGCCGCCCCGAAGGCGGCCTGACGCCTCGCACCCGGCACGCCGACGCGGGCCGTCGGCCAGTCATGAGAAGTCATTGCCACAGTCATGCCCCGCGCAATGGCAGTCGCTAACGGCTTTTTCGTGTCGAACGGCGCGCGCCCCCGCACCGTTCATCCGTCGCGAGACTGACGCAAGATGCCTTCGAAATTGTCAAGTATGAGCAAAAATGTCGGTTTCCGGCCACCCGGCCAGATCGAGCTCGGCCCGGTAGGGAAGGAACTGGAAACAGGCTTGCGCGAGATCGGTCCGGCCCTCGCGGGCGAGCATGATCTCGAGCCGCTGCTGCAGCGCGTGCAGATGCAGCACGTCCGAGGCGGCGTAGGTGAGTTGGGCCTCGCTCAGCGTCTCGGCGCCCCAGTCGGAGGATTGCTGCTGCTTGGAGAGCTCGATCCCGAGCAGTTCCCGCACCAGATCCTTCAGCCCGTGCCGGTCGGTATAGGTGCGGGCGAGCTTCGAGGCGATCTTGGTGCAGTAAACCGGGCCGGTCACGACGCCGAAGGCCTGGCGGAGGACCGCGATGTCGAAGCGCGCATAGTGGAACAGCTTCAGGACGGCGGGATCCTGCAGCAGCCGCAGCAGGTTTTCCGGCGGGGCTCCCCCCTTCACGATCTGGACGACGTCGGCGCTGCCGTCGCCGCGCGAGAGCTGGACGACGCAGAGACGATCCCGATGCGGGTTCAGGCCCAGCGTCTCGGTGTCGATGGCGACGCTGGTCCCGGCCTCGAAGCCGTCCGGCAGATCGCCGCGGTGAAATCGGATCGTCATCTCGCACCCTCGCTCGGCGCTGTCGCGCCCTGTCATCCGGATCCGTGCCCGGCCAGGCCGCTCCCGATCGAGGAGAGCCGCCACCCTCCGCCGGAGCTAACGGGGCGGCCGCCCCCGTTCAAGCTCTTTCGGGGCGATGCCCAAACGACCGCGTTAACCTTTTATTCACCATATCCTTTCGGGGCGGTGCCGGGCATGCCACAACGGCGTCATCGGAGCCTGATCGATGACCCTCTTCCGCCTGCTCGCCGATTTTGATGGACGCATTGGCCTCGGCCGCTTCTGGCTCGGCAGCGCCGTGGTCGCGCTGGCCTTGTTCGGCATCCAGCAGGCCGCGCCGGCCGTGTTCGGCCATGATGCCGGGCGCGCGGTTGCCTTTGCCCAGGCCTTCGCCCTCTTCCCCTGGGCTGCGCTGGCGGCGAAGCGCGCCACCGACCGCGGCAGCAGCGGCCTTTACGGCATCCTTCTGATCTGCGCGATCGTTCTGCCAGGCCAACTCCGGCCCGTCCTGCCGCTCGCCTGGGCGCCTTCCCTCGACACCATCTCGCTGATCGCCTGGTTGTTTGCGCTCGTCGATCTCGGCCTGATGCCCTCGGTGCGCGATGAGGAGCCGCTTGCGGCCGGCCATGCCGATGCTAAAGCGGGCGCATGGACACCTTCGCGCCCCTCGCCTTCGATCCCCTCGACCCCGTCGCACTGACCCAGGCGCTCGTCCGCTGCCCATCGGTCACCCCGGCGGAGGGCGGCGCGCTGAGCCTTATCGCCGAGGTTCTGGCGGCTGAGGGCTTCACGGTGGAGCGGCCGGTATTTTCAGCCCCCGGCACGCCCGACATCGAGAATCTCTACGCCCGGATCGGCCGCGAGGGCCCTGTCTTCGTCATCGCCGGCCATACCGATGTCGTGCCGGTCGGAGACGCGGGCGCCTGGACGCGCGACCCCTTCGGCGGGACGGTCAGCGACGGCGTGCTGCATGGGCGCGGCGCCTGCGATATGAAGGGCGGCCTCGCCGCCATGATCACCGCGGCGCTGCGCTTCCGGCGCGAGAACCCCGACGCGCCGGGCTCGATCGCCTTCCTCGTTACGGGCGACGAAGAGGGGCCGGCCATCAACGGCACCGTCAAGCTGCTCGAATGGGCGCATGCCCGCGGCGAGCGCTTCGACCATTGCCTGCTCGGCGAGCCGACCAACCCGGGGACGATGAGCGACATGATCAAGATCGGGCGGCGCGGCTCCCTGACGGGCCGCCTCACCGTCCATGGCAAGCAGGGCCATGTCGGCTATCCCCATCTGGCCGAGAACCCGATCCGCGGCATGGTGCGTCTGCTGGCGGCCCTGGAAGCCACCCCGCTCGACGGCGGCACCGCACATTTCGACCCGAGCAATCTGGAAGTGACGACGCTCGATGTCGGCAATCCGGCGACGAACGTCGTTCCCGCCCAGGCCAAGGCCGTCTTCAACATCCGCTTCAACGATGTCTGGACGCCACAGACGCTGGCCGCCGAGATCGAAGGGCGCCTGCGCGAGGCGGCGGGAAACAGCGTCCGCTACGAGATCGTCTTCGACCCGACCAATGCGGTCGCGTTCCTGACCGAACCCGGCCCCTTCGTGGCGATGGTCGCGGATGCCGTCGAGGCCGAGACGGGTCGCCGTCCGGCGCTGTCCACCACCGGCGGCACCTCGGATGCCCGCTTCATCAAGAGCTATTGCCCGGTCGTGGAGTACGGCGTCGTCGGCCAGACGATGCATCAGGTCGACGAATGCGTGGCTGTCGCCGACCTGGTGGCCCTCGAAGCCATCACCCACCGGCTGCTGAAGGCCTATTTCGGCAGCAAACGGGCCGATTGACGGACGTCCCGTCCTGACTCATAGTCTCCTTAGACGAAAGTCTAAGGATGGTGGGATGAAGCTTGCAGCCGACGATGTGGCGCGCTCGCTGCGCGCCTCATGGCAGCTGATGGCGCGCGGTGCCGAAGCGCTCGACGAACTGGAACTGACGCGCAGCGGGTTCTGGCGCTCCTTCGTCGCCCTGCTGCCCCTGACGCTTCCGGCCGCGATCGCGCTTCTCGCCGCCCTCCGGCTCCATGCCGGCCTGCCCAACTCGGCTGGCCTCTTCACCTCCCCCGGCCTGGCGCTGGCCGTTCTCGGCGCGACCGTGTCGAGCATCCTGGCCGTGCCGGCCCTGCTTTTTGCGCTCGAGCCGCAACTCGTGCACAGGCCCCGCTTCACGACCTTCGTCATCGCCTGGAACTGGGCGGGCATCATCTCCGTCGCCCTGGTCGCCGTGCCGGCGACGGTCTTCGCGATCGGCTGGTCGACGCCCGGTCTCGCGCTGATGCAGACGCTGGCCTTCGTCGCGATCGTCCTGCGGCTGCGCTACTGCGTGGCGCGGGCCGCCTTCGGGGCCGAGAGCGGGCTCGCCGCGCCGGTGGCGTTGGCAAGCGTCGTCGCCGACTACGCGATCCTGCGGATCTTCGGCTTCCTGGTCTTCTGAGGCCGACCGGACTGCAGCGTTCAGTAGTCCACGCCGGCGAGGTAGAGCCCGCAGGGCGGCGCCAGCGCCGCGCATTGCGAACGGTCGCGCGCCGCCAGCACCTTGCCGAGCTTGTTCTCGGGCCAGCGCCCGGCGCCAACCATTTTCAGGCATCCGACGATCGAGCGGACCTGATGGTGCAGGAAGGAGCGGGCATGGGCATAGACGACGGTCTCGTCGCCCTCGCGCCGGACGTCGAGCCGGTCGAGCGTGCGCATCGGGCTGTTGGCCTGGCATTCGGCAGCGCGGAAGGTGGTGAAGTCATGATGGCCGAGCAGGGCCTTGCCGGCGCGGTCCATCGCCTCGTGATCGAGCTTCACCGGCACATGCCAGAGCCGGTCGCGGTCCAGCGCCGGCTGGGCGCGCCGGTCGAGGATGCGGTAGATGTAGTAGCGTCGCTTCGCCGAGATGCGGGCGTCGAACGCGTCGGAAACCGCCTCGGCGCTGCAGACGGCGACGGGGAGGCGCTTGAGGCGGGCGTTGCTGGCGTCGCGCACGACATCGGTGCGCCACTCCTTCTCCAGATCGACATGGACGACCTGATGGGTGGCGTGGACGCCGGCATCGGTGCGGCCGGCGCAGTGCAGCCTGACGGGATGGTTGCAGAAGGCCTCGATCGCCTCCTCGACGCTCTGCTGCACGGACGGGCCGTTGAGCTGCCGCTGCCAACCCGAAAAGGGCGTGCCGTCATATTCGATGACGAGCTTGTAGCGCGGCATCAGAGCTTGTGGCCGGCAGCAAGCCGCGCCCCGCGCAGAAACTCGGCGCCGCTGACGGGCCGCCCGCCGGCACGCTGGACCTGCAGGAGCTTCACCGCCCCTTCCGCGCAGGCGACGGTGCCCTCCTCGTCCAGCAGCATGCCAGGCTCGGCCGCGCCGCCAGCGAGCGCCGTGCGCAGGACCTTGAGCCGCTCGGGGCCCTTGCCGAGATCGATCTCGGCGAAGGCGCCCGGAAAGGGCGCGAGTCCCCGGACGAGATCGTGGACCTGCCGGGCCGGGCGGGCCCAGTTCAGCTTCGCCTCGGCATTGGCGATCTTGGCAGCGTAGGTCACGCCCTCCTCCGGCTGCGGCGTGAAACGCAGGCCACCCCGGCCGAGCGCAGCGAGCGCGCGGACCATCAGATCGGCCCCCAGCGGCGCCAGCCGGTCATGCAGTTCTCCGGAGGTCATGTCGGGGCTGATCTCCAGCCGCTCGACCATGCCGACGGGGCCGGTGTCGAGGCCGGCTTCCATCTTCATGACGCAGACGCCGCTTTCAGCGTCTCCGGCCATGACCGCACGCTGGATCGGCGCGGCGCCGCGCCAGCGCGGCAGCAGCGAGGCATGCAGGTTGAGGCAGCCGAGTTCCGGGATGTCGAGGATCGCCTGCGGCAGGATCATGCCATAGGCGACGACGACCGCGACATCGGCCTGGTGGGAGGCGATCTGCTCGGCCACCTCGGGCGTCTTCAGGGTCGACGGCGTGAAGACGGGGATGCCGAAGCGCTCGGCCGCCCTGTGCACCGGCGAGGGTTTCAGTTCGAGGCCGCGGCCGGCCTGGGCCGGGGCGCGGGTGTAGCAGCTGACGACCTCGTGGCCCTGGCCGATGATCTCGGTCAGGGTCGGCACCGCGAAATCGGGCGTGCCCATGAAGATGACGCGCAAACTCATACGCTGGATATTACCTCAACTGGGCAGGGATGGCCCGCCGCCTGATCATCTGAGCCCTCATCCCGAGGAGCCGCGGCAGGAGTTAACGCGGTTGCGTCACCCCTCGCGCCGCGCCTGCTTGGCGAAACGCTTGGTGACGCGCTCGCGCTTGAGGCGCGAGAGATGGTCGATGAACAGCACGCCGTTCAGATGGTCGATCTCGTGCTGGATGCAGGTGGCGAGCAGGCCGTCGGCCTCGATCTCCTGCCGCTTCCCGTCGAGGTCGGTGTAGGCGACCCTGACCGAAGCCGGGCGCTCGACCTCCTCGTAGTATTCCGGGATCGAGAGGCAGCCTTCCTCATAGACGCTGCGTTCCTCCGAGGACCAGGTGATCTCCGGATTGATGAAGGCGATCGGATTGCGCGGCTGGCGGTCGCGCTTCTCCTGGGAGCTGTCAGCGTCGGCCTCGGCAGGCTCCACGTCCGCAGGCGGCTCGGCCCTCTTGGCGACATCGAGCGTCACCACGCGCCAGGGCACACCGATCTGGATGGCGGCCAGCCCGATCCCGGGCGCGTCGTACATCGTCTCGAACATGTCGGCGACGAGCGTGCGGATATCGGGCGTGATCTCGGCCACGGGGGTGGAGACCAGCCGGAGCTGGGCGTCTGGCAGGATGACGAGCGGGCGGATGGCCATGGAGCTGTGTCTGCGCGGTTTTCGGATGATGAACCGGCCACATAAGCGCTCGCGCCGCGTGGGTCAAACCGTTCCGCTTTCGTTCGATTTGATTCACCCGAATCGGCTATCCTGCCGGAATGACAGAGATCGCCTTCATCCTTCTCGACCGGCCCGTGACCTGGGCGCAGGCCGCGCTCGGCTTCGGCGGGTCGACGCTTGGCCTGCTCCTGCTGCTGGCGCTCTCGGCCTGGCGCGGCAGCCGGCGACGGGCGCTGGAGGCGCTGGAGGCGCTGATCGCGGCCGAGCGTGCCCGCGAGACCGACGACAAGGTCGCCGAGATGAACCGGCTCCAGGCGGAATTGACCGGCCGGATGCAATCCATGGCCGAAATCCTCTCGACGCGGCAGGGCGATCTCGCCCGCCTCGTCGCCGACCGGATGGAGGGGCTGCGCCACCAGGTCGGTCAGGGCCTGGAGCAGAATGTCCGCCAGACCAGCGAGAGCCTCGGCCGGCTGCAGGAGCGGCTGGCGGTGATCGACAGCGCCCAGAAGAACCTGACCAACCTCACCTCCGAGGTGGTGACGCTGCGCGACGTGCTCTCCAACAAGCAGGCGCGCGGCGCCTATGGCCAGGGCCGGATGGAGGCGATCATCCGGGACGGGCTGCCCGGCGCCTTCTTCGCCTTCCAGCCGCAGCTCTCCAACGGCAAGCGACCCGACTGCCTGGTGACGCTTCCGGGCGACGGGCGCGGGCTCGTCATCGACGCCAAGTTCCCGCTGGAGAGCTTCACGCAGTTGCGCGAGGCCCGCGGCGAGGAGGCGCGCAAGGCGGCCGCTGCCCGGGTGCGCAATGATGTCGGGGTGCATGTGAAGGACATCGCCGAGCGCTACTTCCTGCCCGGCGAGACGCAGGACCTCGCCTTGCTCTTCGTGCCCTCGGAGTCCATCCATGCCGATCTGCACGAGCATTTCGACGACGTGATCCAGAAGGCGCATCGCGCCCGGATCATGATCGTCTCGCCCTCGCTGCTGGCGCTGGCGATCCAGCTCATGCAGTCGCTGGTGCGCGACGCGCGGATGCGCGAGGAGGCGCAGGTGATCCAGAGCGAGGTCGGCAAGCTGCTGGCGGATGTCCGCCGGCTCGGCGAGCGGGCGGAGAAGCTCGACCAGCATTTCCGCCAGGCGCAGGACGATGTGGCGGGCCTGAGAACCTCGGCGGGCAAGATCACCGGCCGCGGCGAGCGCATCGTGGCACTGGATTTCGACGAGGCGAAGGGCGAGCCGACGCTGCCCTTCGCCGAGGGGCTGACCTTGAAGAAGGCCGCCGAGTGAGCGGCGGCCTGGTGGTCAGGCGACCGAGAGGGTCGCGCTGAGCTCGGGCTTCACGTTGAGCGTCTGGAACACGACGCAGTAGCGCTCGGTCAGCTTCAGCAACGTGTCGAGCTTCTCCTGCGGCGCATCGGTCTCGACCTCGAAGGACAGGCGGATCGCCTTGAAGCCGACGGCGGCGTCCTTGGCGACGCCGAGCGTGCCGCGGAAGTCGAGATCGCCCTCGGCATGGACGATGCCCTTCTTCAACTCGATCTCGAGCGCGGTGGCCACCGCCTTCAGCGTGACGCCGGCGCAGGCGACGAGGGCCTCCAGCAGCATGTCACCGGAGCAGAGTTCGGCGCCCGAGCCGCCGGTGGCCGGGTGCAACCCCGCCAGCGCGATCGCACGGCCGGTCTCGACCTTGCAGGCGATGTGCTGGTCGTCGAGCTCGCCCCTGGCCTTCAGGGTGACGACGGCTGCGCCGGGATCGGAACGGTAGGAGTCCTTGAGCGGCGCCTGCAGGGCGCGGAGAGCGGTGACGTCCATGGTGTCAGAACCTCAAGTCGAATGAAGCGGTCGGGATCGCTGATAGAGGCTCGGGCGGTCACAGGCCATCGGAAAGCGACACACCGTGACGCGGCTCACCACCACATCCCGGCGGTCTCGGCGGCCTTCTGCTGGTGCGGGGCCTCGTCGCGCAGCGAACGATCGAGGCTGCGCAGGATCTCGCGCTTGGCCGCCTCGAAGGCCGGCGAGAGCCGGTCGCGCGGGCGGGCGAGCGGGTTGTCGAACGCGTCGAAGACCCGCCCGGGCTTGGGCTGCATCACCACGATCCGGTCGGCCAGCGTCACGGCCTCCTCGACGTCATGGGTGACCATGACGACGGTGGGCCGGCTCTCGCCCCACAAGGCGAGCAGGTGGCCATGCAGGCTGGCGCGGGTGGTGGCATCGAGCGCCGAGAACGGCTCGTCCATCAGCAGCAACTTGGGGCGCGTGACGAGGGCGCGGGCGATGGCGACCCGCTGCTGCTGGCCGCCGGAGAGTTCGCGCGGCCAGCGCCGGTCATGCCCGCCGAGCCCGACCCGGACGAGGGCGTTGGTGACCAGCCCCTCGCGCTCGAAGGCGGAGAGATGCGAAAGGCCGAAGCCGACATTCTCGGCCACCGAGAGCCAGGGGAAGAGGCGCGGCTCCTGGAAGATCACCCCGACATCGGCGCGCGGCTCGGCGATCGCCTCGCCATCGAGCAGGATGCGCCCGGCGCTCGGCCGGTCGAGACCGGCGATCAGGCGCAGCAGCGTGGTCTTGCCGCAGCCCGAGCCGCCGACCAGCGCCAGGATCTCGCCCTGCGCGACATCGAGGGTGACGGCCGACAGCGCCTGCGTGCCGTCGGCATAGGTTTTCGACAGGGTCTCGAAGCTCAGCATCGAGGGCTTTCTCAGAGTTTGTCGCGGGCCGTGTCCTGCCAGGCGAGAACCGGCCGCGTCAGGGCGACGAGGAGGCCGTCGGCCAGCTTCCCGAGCACGGCGAAGCTGATGATGGCCGCGATGATGGTGTCGGGCCGGCCGAGCTGCTGGCCATCGACGAGGAGGTAGCCGAGGCCTTCGCTGGCGCCCATGATCTCGGCCGCGACCACGAACATGAAGCCCAGCCCCAGCCCCGAGCGCAGCGCCGTGATCCAGGCCGGCAGGATCGCCGGCAGCAGCACCCGTCGCGCCATCGCCAGCCGGCCGAGCCGGAAGACACGGCCAACCTCGACGATCTTGCGGTCGATGCCCTGGATCGCCGCGGCGACACCGAGATAGACCGGGAAGAACACGCCGACCGCGATCAGCGCCACCTTCGACGCCTCGAAGATGCCGAGCCAGAGGATGAAGAGCGGCACCCAGGCGATCGAGGGAATGGCGCGCAGGGCCTGCAGCGTCGGATCGATCAGGCCGCGCGCCACCGGAAGCGCCCCGGTGACGGCGCCGAGCAAGGTGCCCGCTGCCGCGCCGAGAGCAAACCCGGCCGCGACCCGCCAGAGCGTCGCCGCGGCATGGGTGAAGAGTTCGCCCGAAGCCGCGAGAGACCACAGGGTGGCGCCGACCACGCTCGGTGGAGGCATCAGGCGCCCATTGGCGAAGCCCGACCTGACGGCGATCTCCCACAGCAGAGCCAGCAGCACCGGCAGCGCAAAACCCGCCAGCGCCACGCCCGCCCGGCGTGGCCGCGGACGAGCGGGACCGCCCTGCTCATCCGCAGCCGTCTCGATGCCGAGCGCACTCATCCCGGGGCCGGTACGGCGTCAGTTGGTGACGGCGAAGCGACGGTCGAGCAGGTCGTCGACCACGGCCTTCACATCGGTCTTGGCGGGCACGACGCCGGCTTCCTGCAGCGCGAGGCCAGCCGCGATGATCGTCTCGGCCTGGGCCTGCCCGATCGTGGAATGCGTGAGTTCGGTCCGGGTGAGCTGCCGCTCGATCACCGCATCGGACAGCTTGGTATAGGCGACCAGCGTCTTCTTCAGCTCGGCCGGGTTGGCGAGCGCGTAGGCGCGCGCCTCCTCGTAGGCCGCCAGCACCTTGCGGACGAGGGCCGGATTGTCCTTGGCGAAGGCCTCGCGGACGTTGAGCACGCCCCAGGTGTTGTCGGCGGCCTTGCGGTGAAACAGCTTCGCGCCGCTCTCGACCTCGGCGGCGGCCATCAGCGGGTCTAGCCCCGCCCAGGCATCGACATCGCCGCGCTCGAGCGCGAGGCGCCCGTCGGCATGTTGCAGGAGGACGAGCTTGACGTCCTTCTCGGTCAGCTTGGCCTCGGCCAGCGCCCGGACGAGGAAGATGTGCGGATCGGTGCCGCGCGTGACGGCGATGCGCTTGCCCTTGAGGTCGGCGACCTTGGTGATGTCGCTCTTGGCGCCGGTGACGAGCGCCGTCCATTCCGGCCGCGAATAGACATAGATCGTCTTGATCGGGTTGCCATTGATCTTGCCGATCAGCGCAGCGGCGCCGGCCGTCGAACCGAAGTCGAGCGAGCCGGCGTTGAGGAACTCCAGCGCCTTGTTGGAGCCGGCGGACTGGACCCAGCGCACGGTGATGCCGTCGGCCGCCAGCGCCTTCTCGAGGATGCCGCTGTCCTTCAGGACGAGGCTGACCGGGTTATAGGTCGCGAAGTCGACGCGGATTTCCTTGGGCGCCTGGGCAAAGGCCTGTCCGGCAGAGAGCACGAGCGAAGTGGCGAGGCCGGCCAGGGCGAAGCGACGGGAAATGATCATTCGTGGTCCCTTTCGATGCGCGAAGGGACCGAGCGACAGGTTGGCGCCCATGCCCCACGCTTTAGCTGCACTTGTTTCGCGCCCGCAAGCTGGTGGCTCAAATCGGCGCGTATCCGCCTTGTAGGTCCATTCGTTCTGTATGTCAAACAGAGCACTCAGGGATGTTGAATCTTTAATTTCACATTAATCGTTCGTTGAATTAAACCGCTTTGCGAATCCCCCTCGCATGCTAACCAACCAGCACGGCCTGAGGGCCGGGCATCACATCAAGCGGGGTCAGGGCTGGTGTCATCCGTTGCCGATCAGCCGGTGCTCGAACTCAACGCCGTTCTCGCCAGCCCCCACCGCGCCATGGCCGGGCTGCTGGTGCGGGCCGCCGCCGCTCCCCAGGGCAATGCGCGCCCCCTGCTCGTGGCAGCGCTCCGGGGCGTCCTCGACCAGGGCCTCGAATCCGCTCGGGATCTGCTCAAGCGTCCCCGCCATGGCCTGATCTGCGCCCAGCATCTCTCCGCCGTGATGGACGGGATCATCGGCTGCCTGCATGTGGCCGCGACCGACCTGTTCTATCCGGCGCTCAACCCGTCCCAGTCTGAGCGCATCGCCGTCGTCGCCGTCGGCGGCTATGGGCGCGGCACGCTGGCTCCGGGGTCGGATGTCGACCTCTTGTTCCTGTTCCCGCACAAGCAGACGGCCTGGGGCGAGAGCGTGGTCGAGGCGATGCTCTATCCGCTGTGGGACCTGAAGCTGAAGGTCGGCCATTCGGTCCGCTCGATCGACGAATGCGTCCGGGAGGCGCGCGCCGACATGACGATCCGGACGGCGATGCTGGAGGCGCGCTTCGTGGCCGGCGACGTGCTGCTGTTTCACGACATGGTGCGCCGCTTCGGCGCGGAGGTCGTGGACGGGACGGCGCCCGCCTTCACCGAGGCCAAGCTGCAGGAACGCGAAACCCGCGTTCGCCGCGCCGGCAGCTCGCGCTATCTCGTCGAGCCCAACGTCAAGGACGGCAAGGGCGGCCTGCGCGATCTCAACACGCTGTTCTGGATCGCGAAGTACGCCTACCGCGTCAACGACGTGCGTGAGCTGGTGGCGGCCGGGCTGTTCGACCGCAAGGAACTGCTGATGTTCCAGCGCTCGGAGGAGTTTCTCTGGCGCGTGCGCTGCTGGATGCACTTCATCACCGGCCGGGCCGAGGAGCGGCTGTCCTTCGATCTCCAGCGGCAGGTCGCGGCGGCCATCGGCTATGCCGGGCGCAGCGGCCAGGCACCGGTCGAGCGCTTCATGAAGGCGTATTTCCTGGTCGCCAAGGATGTCGGCGACCTGACCGCGATCGTCTGCGCCGCGCTCGAGGCACGCCAGCAGAAGCCGCGCGCCTCGCTGTCGCGCCTGCTCGGCTCCTTCGCCAAGCGCAAGCGCGTGCGCGCGCTCGGCCATCCCGACTTCACGCTGAAGAGCCAGCGGCTCAACGTCATCGATCCCGACGCCTTCCGGCGCGACCCGGTCAATCTGCTGCGGCTTTACGAGATCGCCAGCCGCGACGATCTCGCGATCCATCCCGATGCCAGCCGGCTGGTGACGCAGTCGCTGCGGCTGGTGACGCCGCAGCTGCGCAACGACCCCGACGCCAACCGCATCTTCCTGGAGATCCTGACGGCGCGACGCTCGCCGGAGGCGGTGCTGCGGCGGATGAACGAGTCCGGGCTGCTCGGCAAGTTCGTGCCCGATTTCGGGCGCGTCGTCGCGATGATGCAGTTCAACATGTATCATCACTATACGGTCGACGAGCATCTGATCCGCAGCATCGGCGTGCTCGCCGAGATCGATGCGGGCGTGCTCGAATCCGAACATCCCCTCGCCAACGGCATCATGCCGACGATCACCAACCGGCGTGCGCTCTATGTCGCCCTGTTCCTGCACGACGTCGCCAAGGGACGCATCGAGGACCATTCGGTGGCCGGAGCGCGCATCGCCCGCAAACTCGGGCCGCGGCTGGGCCTGACCGAGGGCCAGACCGAGACCGCCGCCTGGCTGGTCGAGCACCATCTCGACATGTCGACCGTGGCTCAGAGCCGCGACCTCGGCGACCCCAAGACGATCGAGAGCTTCGCCGCCACGGTGCAGACGCTGGAGCGGCTGAAGCTCCTGCTCGTCCTGACGGTGGCCGACATCAAGGCCGTCGGCCCTGGTGTCTGGAACGGCTGGAAGGGCCAGCTCCTGCGCACGCTCTATTACGAGACCGAGATCATGCTCGCCGGCGGCCATTCCGCGATCGAGCGCAAGGCGCGGGTCGAGAAGAAGCAGGACGCGCTGAAGGAGCGGCTCTCGGACTGGGACGAGGGCGAGCGCGACGCCTATCTGGCCCGCCACTACCCGGCATACTGGATCAAGACGGATGTCGGGCGGCAGGAGAAGCACGCCCGCTTCATGGCCCGCGCGGAGGCCGAAGGGCGCACCACCGCGACACTGGTCGAGACCGACCAGTTCCGCGGCGTGACCGAACTCACCATCCTGGCGCCCGACCATCCGCGGCTGCTCGCCATCGTCACCGGCGCCTGCGCGGCCTCGGGCGGCAACATCGTCGATGCGCAGATCTTCACCACGACGGACGGGCTCGTCCTCGATACGATCTCGGTCTCGCGCGCCTTCGACCGCGACGACGACGAGTTGCGCCGGGCGGAGCGCATCGCCGCCGCGATCGAGCGGGCGCTGAAGGGCGAGATCAAGATCGCCGATCTAGTCGCGCAGCGCCGGGCCCCGCCGCCCCGCGGCCAGACCTTCCAGGTGCCGCCCGAGGTCATCATCGACAATGTGCTCTCGGCCCGGCACACCGTTCTGGAGATCGCGGGCCTCGACCGGCCGGGCCTGCTCTACGACCTGACCACCGCGATCGGCAAACTGAACCTCAACATCGCCTCCGCCCATATCGCGACCTTCGGCGAGAAGGCGGTCGACGTGTTCTACGTCACCGACCTGACCAATGCGAAGATCGTCTCCACCGCCCGGCAGCTCACCATCCGCAAGGCGCTGCTGGACGTGTTCGGCCCGGAGGCGGAGAAGGCGCCTGCCGCAAGGGCGCGGGCGCCGGCCCGTGCTTGATTTAAGCTCCGACAAGCCCGATATCGGCCACGAACGCCGCCGGCACGCGCCTTCCCGCCGGCGGCCATGATTTGCGAGAGTTGGATCACGCCATGACGCAGAACCCTGCGACGGACAACCCGAACGCCGAGCCCGCCGACGCGGCGACGGTGCAGACGCCGGAAGAGATCATCCAGGCGAATTTCGCGAAGATCGAGGCCGAGCGCGACGACCTCAAGGACAAGCTGCTGCGCACGCTGGCGGACATGGAGAACCTGCGCCGCCGCACCGAGCGCGAGATCGCCGACGCGAAGGCCTATGCCGTGACGAGCTTCGCCCGCGACATGCTGGGCGCGGCCGACAATCTGCGGCGTGCCCAGGAAAGCCTCCCGGACTCGGCGCGTTCCACGGAAGAGCCGGCGCTCAAGGCGCTGATCGAGGGCGTCGACCTGACCGAGCGCGATCTACTCAAGACGCTGGAACGCCATGGCGTTCGCAAGATCGAACCGCTCGGCGAGAAGTTCGACCCCAACATGCACCAGGCGATGTTCGAGGCCCCAGATGCCGAGGTCGCCAAGGGGCTCGTCTCCAAGGTCGTCCAGTCGGGCTACAAGATCGGCGAGCGCGTGCTGCGTCCGGCGCTCGTCGGCATCTCGGCCGGCGCGCCGAAGCCGCAGGCGGCCGAGGGCGGCGACACCACCCCGACCGCCCACTGACCCGTGATCGAGGCCGTCGGCGTCGCCGTCTTCGCGCTGACCGGCGCCCTCGTCGCCGCCCGCAAGGGCATGGACCCGTTCGGCTTCATCCTGCTCGCCACCGTCACCGGCGTCGGCGGGGGCACCCTGCGAGATCTGCTGCTCGGCCGGCCCGTGGCCTGGGTCGAGGCGCCGCTGAGCGTCATCCTCTGCACGGCGGTCGCGCTGGCGGCCTGGGCCATCGCCTATCTCCGCCCCGGCCGCATGGATGACTGGAGCGCCAAGCGCCTGCTGATCTGGGCCGACGCGGCGGGGCTTGCCCTCTTTGCCGTCTCCGGCACGCAGAAAGCCCTGGCTGCGGGCGTGCCGCCGCTGTCGGCGGTGGCGCTCGGGGCGGTCACCGCCTCCTTCGGCGGTATCCTGCGCGACATTCTGGCGGGCGACCGCGCCATGGTGCTGTGGAGCCGGGATTTCTATGTCACCGCAGCCGCCGCGGGCGCCGGTGCCACCGCATTGCTGACGACGCTGGGCTTCAGCGCCCCCCTCGTCATGCTCGGCGGGTTGGCCGCAGGGTTTGGCCTGCGGGCGGGCTCGATCCTGCTCGGCTGGTCGTTTCCGAGCCTGCCGGGATCGGACGCGTCGCGCTGAAGCGCCGGTGATTCAGGCCACAGGCCGGGTCACGCGGCGCAAGGTCAGGTTGATCCGCCCGCCCTGCGGCAGCAGGGCCGAGGAGCCGGCGAGGATGCGGTCGATGCCGTGATAGGCGAGGCGCGCCTCGCCCCCGAACAGCAGCGCATCGCCCGAGGCCAGCTTCAGCGACACCGTCTTGCCGCCGCGCTGCGTCCCGCCGATGCGGAAGACCGCGGTGTCGCCGAGCGAGAGCGAGAGCACGGGGGCGTCGAAATCCTGCTCGTCGCGGTCCTGGTGCAGGCCCATCCGCGCGTCGGCCGCGTAGAAATTGACGAGGCAGGCCTCGGGCTCGTGCGGATAGCCGGCGAGATCGCGCCAGGCCTGCGTCAGGACATCAGGCATCGGCGGCCAGGGCTCGCCGGTCGCGGGATGGAGCGGCTGATAGCGATAGCCCGTCTCGTCCGAGACCCAGCCGAGCGCACCGCAATTCGTCATGCGGACCGAAAAGGGCTTGCCGGTCTTCGGCATGCGCGGCTGGAAGAAAGGAGCCCGCGCCGCCACTGCGCGCAGATCGGCGACGAGCGCGGCCTGGGCATCGGGCCCGAGACAGCCAGGCCAGTGGACGACGCCCGGCGCGACGACGAGGCGTGTCACCGCAGCCGGCTTTCAGAGACCGTCGAGCCCGAGGACATCGGCCATGGAATAGAGCCCCGGCGCCCGCCCCCGGCTCCAGAGCGCCGCCTTGACGGCGCCCTGCGCGAACAGCCCGCGATCCTCCGCGACATGGGCGATCTCGAGCCGTTCACCCATGCCCGCGAAGACGACCTTGTGGTCGCCGACGACCGTACCGCCGCGCAGGGTCGCGAAGCCGATGGTGCCAGGCACGCGGGCACCGGTGTGGCCGTCGCGCACGGCGACGCGCTGCTGCGCCAGATCGACCTCGCGGCCGGCCGCTGCGGCCTCGCCGAGCAGCACCGCGGTGCCGGACGGGGCATCGACCTTCATCCGGTGATGCATCTCGACGATCTCGATGTCCCAGTCCGTTCCCAGCGTCGCCGCGACCTTGCGCACGAGCGCGGCGAGCAGATTGACGCCCAGGCTCATGTTGCCGGAGCGGACGATGGCGGTGTCGCGCGCGGCATCCCCGAGCGCCGCCAGATGCGGAGGCTCGAGTCCGGTGGTGCCGACGATGTGGGCGATCCGGGCCTGCGCCGCCAGCACCGCGAAGGCGACGGTCGCCTCCGGCATGGTGAAATCCAGCACGCCATCGGCCGCGGCAAAAGCCGATGCCGCATCGTCGCTCACGGGAACGGCATTGGCGGGCAGGCCGGCCAGCAGGCCGGAATCCTGCCCGAGATGCGGCGAGCCCGGCCGCTCGATGGCGGCCGAGAGAACGCAGCCCGGCGCATCGTGAATGGCGCGGATCAGCATCCGGCCCATGCGTCCGGCGGCCCCGACGACGACAAGTCGCATATCGGACATGGCTGTGGTCTCCAGCGGGCGGGGATCGGTCGACAGGATGCGGGCGCCCTCCCCGGCGGCGCCGCGGGCCCGGCTATAGGACGGATCGGCCCGGCGCGACACCCGAAACCGCGCAACGAAAAACGGCCGGGTTGCCCCGGCCGTTCCGAAGGATCGACGCAGCGCGCCTCAGGCGGCCGGCTGGATCGCCGAGAGCTTCCAGGCGCCACCGCGGGAGCGCACGAAGGTCCAGTACTCAGCGACCTCCTGCGGCACGGTGGCGTTGCCCTCGACCACCTTGCCGGTGGCGCGCTCGTAGAGCGCGTTGATCAGGCTGAAGCGCATCGCGACCGTAGCGAACTCGAAGCCGTCCTCGCCCCAGGCCTCCGACAGGTCACCCTGCAGGAGCTTCACGTCCGAGACGCGATCGACCAGACCCTTGCGGGCATTGGCGGTCAGGTCGTCGTCGAAGTAGCCGAACATTTCCGGCGTCACGCGATCGCGCAGGCCCTTCTCGTCCTCGTTCGAGTAGGCCTCGTTGATCTCGGTGAGCAGGCGCTCGAAGGCGTTGAAGTCATCGCCCGACAGCTCGACCGGCGTGGCGTGCGAGGTATCCACGGCGGCGGCCGTCGCGGCACCCGCGCCACCAGCCATCGCGCCCATCCGCGCGCCCGGCTGCGGCTGCATCGTGTCACGCGCCAGCGGGGCGCCGGCGGTCGCGAGCTGCGGCTCGGAGCGGCGGCGGAAGAAGCGCAGTGCCAGCCAGATCGCGCCGCCGATCAGGGCGATCTGCAGCAGGAAGCCGAAGATGCCCGCCATCGAGGCGAGACCGCTGAAGAAGCCCGAGCCCGAGAGCAGGCCGAACAGGCCCGCGCCGAGCAGGCCGGCGCCGACGCCCATCATGAGGCTGCGAGCCATCGAGGGACGGGCGGCCTGCGCCGCGGCGGCTGCACCGGCGGCGGCCGGAGCGGCCTGGGCCGGCGACGGCGACGCGCTGCGCTGGAAAGGCTGAGCGCCATTGGGCGTGGTGTCGGTGCGCATGGGCGCCGCTTCGGTCCGGGAGCCGCGGCTCCCGGCTCCACCCTTGCCACCCGGCCGGGCTTCGGCCAGCACGGGCACGAGGAGCAGAGCACCAGCGAGTACGGCGACGACACGACCACGACGGGCGAGCGAAATCAGAGACATGGTTCCTCCCGGAGCCCCCCTTGGGCTCTCTTCGTGGGAATATGGGGCATGCGTTCCATTTCTGCAAGACGGGCGCCATCGGGCCCGCCGCGACTTCATAATAATATGGAACTATAACGCCGCTGGGCTGCGCAGCACGCTCATGATAGACTGCAGCTAGTGCCGCTGCAGACGACCTTTCGGTTCGCAGGAGCGAGACATGACTGCACTCGTCATCGACCCGCGCGCAACAACACATAAATTCCGTGTGATTTCCGTAACGTTGAAAGTCGTTCTGGCTGTAGCGTGGCTGGGCTTGCTTGGGCTGGCCGGCGCGCGGGCCGCGGAGCCCGCCCTCCCGCTCGACCCGCCGAGGCAAGCCCAGGCCCCCGAGCCGCTGTGCTTCTGCTGGAACGAGGGTCGCAAGGTCGCGGAGGGGAGTTCGTCCTGCATCCGGACCACCCAGGGACGGCGGATCGCGCAGTGCGGCCGGGTGACGAACGTCATGTCCTGGCAGATCACCGGGGCGCCGTGCCCGGAGAGTTGACCCACGCCGCCGATGCCGGCTCCCGGGAGCACCGACCGACGAGACAACGCCCGATCAACGAAAACACCGCCGGGAGATCCTCCCGGCGGTGCTTCAGAAACACATGGTCGTAGCGACTCGAGACGGACGTCGTCAGAACGCTCCCAACACGATCAACATCATGAAAACGAATGCCGCACCCATGACCAACCGGTCGAGACGAAGCGTGAGGCTCATCACACCCTCCTGTGTCATTGACCTGACACAACGCTAGCAGAACTGGCGGCGGCTGCAAGGGGGCGAAACCGTGGCACGACCGCGGCGCAGCCAAGAGTAGCGTTAAGCGAGTCTTAAATCATTGATTAGTCTTGGGGATGAAGGCCGCGATCAGTCTCGCTCAACCAGTTTTTCAATGCCCTTCGCTGCAGCGATGACCTGAGCATCACGACCAAATCCAGCAATGATCTGGATCCCGGCGGGCAGACCCCGCCCGCCACGGCCGAACGGAACGGTCGCGCAGGGGACACCGAGCAGCGTCCAGAGGCGGTTGAAGCGGGAATCGCCGGTCGAATCGCGGGTGGCGGGCGCTTCGCCCGGGGCCGAGAAGGTCACCACGACATCGACCTCGGCGAAGAAGCCACGGGCCGCATCGCGGCCGCGCCGGGAGCGCCGGCGCGCCTCGTCATACTGCGCAGGCGTCGTCGCGCGGGCCGCATCGAGATAGCTGCGCAGCTTCGGCGGAAGATCGTCGCGGTGACGGGCATATTCCCAGGCGAGGGCCTGGGTCGCCTCGTAATCCTGGAGGGGGCCGTGAGCGTCGAAGGCCTCGGCGAGGGCCGAGGGACCGTCATGCGCAACGAGCACCGCGCCCGCCGCGGCCACCGTCTCCTCGAAGCGCTGCAGCGCCTCCGCGGCGGCCGGCTCCGGCGCGCCGGCATAGGCCTGGCGGTGGATGCCGATCCGCAGACCACGGAGGGTGGCGGCCGGTGCATCGAGATCCCGCCGCCCCGTGATCGCCGCCAGGGCGAGGCCCGCATCGTCGGCGCTCGCGGCCATCAGGCCGAGCGTGTCGAGCGACCAGGAGAAGGGCTTGACGCCGACGGTCGGCAACAAGGCGTAGGACGGCTTGATCGCAGCGATGCCGCAATAGGCCGCCGGGCGGATGACCGACCCGCCGGTCTGCGTCCCGATGGCCAGCGGAATCATGCCCGCGGCGACGGCCGCCGCCGAACCAGCCGAGGATCCGCCGGGGCTCGCCGCGCCGTCATGGGGGTTGAAGGTCGGGGCCGGGTCGAGAAAGGCGAAGGCGGTGGTGTGGGTCTTGCCGGCGACCGTCGCGCCCGCAGCCCTGAGCGCCATCACGATCGGCGCGTCCGCCCGCGGACGCCAGTCGCCATAAATCGGCGAGCCCATCTGCGTCGGCAGATCGGCGGTGTCGATGATGTCCTTCACGCCGCAGGCGATGCCCGCGAGAGGGCCGGTGCCGGGCTGGAGCGCCTCGGGCCGGCTGGCGAAGGCCTGGATCTGCGGCTCGCGCTCAGCGATCCGCGCGGCGCTTTCGGCCAGTGTCTCGGCGGGGCCGGCGTCGCCGCGGGCGATGCGGCCGAGGATCTCGCGAAGGCTCAGCATGTCACTCTCCGATGACGCGGATGACGAGGCCGGTCGCGCGGCGCGCGACCGGAATGGCGATGAAGGCGGCCGCCGCCGCGCAGGGCCAGGCGACGGCGAAGGCCGGCAGCCAGTGGCGGACGAAATCGGCGGGCAGGCCGAGATTGAGCCAGGTCACGAGGGCGGTCATCAGGAAAGCCATGATGCCGGCCATCAGAACCGGAAAGATGAAGCGCGCCTTGCCCGTCATCGGCCGATCTCCCTGGACGCTGAGGATCGGGCTGTGTCGCATGCGGGAGCAGGACAGGCCAGTGGCGTCCGCAGCATGCGGCCGCGCCTTTGCCGCATCGGTGCGCGGCCGCATCGACCCTTGACGCAAGGTTCCCTGCAGCTAATGTTAATCAGATTAACATTGAGACCTGCCGATGCCGACCCTTGCCCCTCTCGCCGCCGCCTCGCCGGTCATCCAGATCCATGTCGCCGGAGCGATCGTGGCGCTCGCCGCGGGCACCGCCGTCGCGCTGCTTCCGAAGGGCACGCCACTACACCGGCGTATCGGCTGGGTCTTCGTCCCGGCGATGGCCGTCGTCGCCCTCAGTTCGCTGCTGATCGCGCGCAGCGGCCATTTCAGCGCGATCCATCTGCTGACGCTGCTTACGCTGGTCAGCCTGCCCTATGCGGTCCTGTCCCGCCGCCGCGGCAACATCGCGGCGCACCGGTCGGCGATGATCGGTCTTCTCCTGGGGCTCGTCGTCGCCGGGGGCTTTACGATGGTGCCGGGCCGGCTGATGCATGCGGTGACCTTCGGACAGGCCCAGGCCGCCCGTTAAGACCGCGTTAACCGCCGCGCCAAAGTTAATCCGGCTGTGTCGCCGCGGGCTCACCCGGTTGAGAAACCGTTCACGAAGCGGGTCGCATTTGAACGGTCATGCGACGCGTTCACCTCGCCCTCATCGCGCTTGGCCTGCTCGGAACCGGGCTCGCCGGCTGCGGCCAGTTCCAGAAGCCGCAGCGCGCCGCCTGGCGCGACCAGGCCGAAGCCGCCTGCCTGTCCTCGCGCCAGGTGCAGCTCTCCTCCTATGTCAGCCTGCGCGAGAAGCCGATCGACGGCCCGGGCACCTGCGGCATGGAGAGGCCGCTCAGGGTCTCGGCTTTCGCCAATGGTGGCATCGGGCTGACCAGCAAGGCGACGCTGGCCTGCCCCGTGGTTGCGACCACCGACAAATGGCTCGCCGAAGTGGTGCAGCCGGCAGCGCAGAACGTGCTCGGCGCGCAGGTGATCGAGATGCGGGCGGGCTCCTATTCCTGCCGGGCGATGAACAACGGCACCGGCACCAGCCGGACGTCCGAGCATGCCTATGGCAACGCCGTCGACGTGTTCTCCTTCCGCCTGAACGATGGCCGCACCGTCACGGTCAAGGATGGCTGGCGCGGCTCGCCGGAGGAGCAGAATTTCCTGCGCGAGATCTTCGTCGGCGCCTGCGAGCATTTCTCGACCGTGCTCGGCCCGGGCGCGGACATGTTCCACTACGATCATTTCCACATCGACCTGGCGCGGCATTCGAAGGGGCGCCACATCTGCAAGCCGGTGATCAAGTACACGCCGAACTACAACCTGCCGCCGCCGGACCCGGCCCGGCCCTATTCCTCGGCCCAGCCCAGCCTGCGCGACACCGCACCGGCCATGGTCGCGGGCGGCGCCCTGCTGCGCCAGCCGCAGGGCAGCATGCGCCCGCCGGGCGCGGTGTCGACGGGCAGCTATCCCGTCGCCAGCCATCAGGGACAGGGGCTGGAGGCCCAGCGGCGTTTCCTCGAGGAATACGACAACAAGCCGCTCAATCCGCCGCGCTCCAGCCGCCCCGGCGCCCAGTCCCTGCCGAGCGAGCAGCGCGGCCCGCTGATGCTGCCGGGCTCGGTGCCGCCGACCGAGGAGGTGATCCTGGGTGACGACGAGGGCACAGGCGTCGTCGACCAGGAGGGCTACGACCAGGCCCAGCCGCTGATCACGCCGCAGCGCGACCCCTTCGCCTACAGCTCCGGGCGGACGCCGGGCCGGCGCTGACGCGCGGGCTCAGCGGGAGACCAGGACCTGCCGGCACTCGGCTGGCAGGTCGTCGAGCGACATCGGCGGCTTGGGCTTGGGCGCAGGCCCGGTGCGTGGCGGCTTCGGCGGGGCGAAGATCGCGGCACGTTGCCGCTCGATCCAGTCCGTGAGCTCCTGCCCGCAACCATCGCCGAAATTCGGCGGCTCCTGACCGCTGCAACTCGCCATGCCCGCCGGACAGCTCATGCGGATGTGGAAATGGTAGTTGTGGCCCCAGATCGGCCTGACCTTGTTGAGCCATGAGCGATCGGCCCCGGCCTCACGGCAGAGCGCGACCTTCAGGGCGGGATTGACGAAGATGCGCTCGACGCGCGGCTCGCTGGCGGCAGCCTTGATCAGCCGGGTATGGGCCGGCGTCCAGTGCCTGGGATCGACATCGCGCCAGTCCGCCCGGGCCATGTTGACGGCGGGCATGTTCTCGCGCGCTTCGCGGTCGAGCCGGGCGCGGGGCATCGGTGTCAGCCAGAGATCGGCGTCGAGGCCGATCTGGTGGGAGGCATGGCCGGTCAGCATCGGCCCGCCGCGGGGCTGCGAGATGTCGCCGACCAGAAGCCCCGGCCAGCCGGTGATCCTGGGGACCTCCCGGGCGAGGTCCTCGAGATACTCGATCAGGACGGGGTGGCCCCAGTTGCGGTTGCGGTTCAGCCGCATGACCTGCCAGCTCGGCCCGTCGACCGGAAGCGCGGTCGCGCCCGCGAGGCAGCCGCGGGCATAGGACCCGATGGCACGGGCCTGCAGGCTGGCGGGCGCCGCCTTCTGGCCGAAGAGGGCGCGGGCCGCATCGGGAAAGGCGGCGATGTTGGCGGCACGCCGCTTGGCTTCTTCCTCGGCGGTGGATTGCGCGCGCACCACTGCCGGCAGGAGGGCCGCCACCAGGACGAGACAGACGGCGGCGATTCGGCGATTCAACTGCGGCATGCCGGCAGAATCGCCCCGATCGGCGAGCGGGGTCAAGCGACCGACAATTTGCGCATGGACAAGCTGCAGCCGAGACGGCAGCTTTCCGTCAACGAGACGCGGCCGAAACGGTTCGCAAGGCTTCGGGGAAGGACCACGCCATGACCACATTCACGATCGACCGCCGCGCCCTGCTGGGTGCGCTGGGCGCGAGCGCCCTGGCCGCCCCGGGCGCGGGCTTCGCGCAGGCGCCCTGGCCGCAGGGCCGCACCATCAAGCTCGTTGTGCCGTTCCCGCCGGCCGGCGCCACCGACGTGCTCGGCCGGCTCGTCGCCGACAAGCTCGGCCAGACCTGGGGCATCAACTTCGTCGTCGAGAACCGGGCGGGCGCCGGCAGCAACATCGGCACCGACGCCGTCGCCAAGGCGGAGCCCAATGGCGACACGCTGCTGATCGTCTCCGTCGGACTGGCGACCAACCAGTTTCTCTACCCCAAGCTCAATTATGACCCGGTGAAGGACCTCGCCCCGATCACGATGGTGGCGATGGTGCCGAACCTGCTGGTCGTCAACAAGGAGCTGCCGGTCAATTCGGTGGCGGAGCTGATCGCCTATGCCAAGGCCAATCCGGGCAAGCTGACCTATGGATCCTCGGGCATCGGCACCTCGGTGCATCTGTCGGGCGAGTATTTCCAGAAGCTGACGGGCACCAAGATGGTCCATGTGCCTTATCGCGGCACGGCGCAGGCGACGCAGGACCTGATCGGCGGCCGCATCGACCTGATCTTCGACAACATCACCCAGGCGCTGCCGCATGTCCGCGCCGGCTCGATCAAGGGGCTCGCCATCACCACCGCGGCGCGCTCGGCGGCCGCGCCGGAGTTCGCGCCGATCGCCGAGACCGTGCCCGGATTCGACGTCTCGTCGTGGTTTGCGCTGTTCGCGCCCGCCAAGACGCCGCAGGCGATCATCGACAAGATCCAGGTCGACACCAAGGCGGGGCTGGCCGACCCCGCGCTGCGCGCCAAGATGGCCCAGCTCGCCGCCGACCCCGTCGGCGGCACGCCGGCCGAACTGGCGGCGTTCCTGCAGGCCGAAATGAAGAAATGGGGCGACCTGATCAAGGAGATCGGCGCCAAGGCGGAGTAGCGGCGAGGCTCGCCCCTGCGCCAAGGAACCCGCCGTGGCTCAGGGGCGTTTCTCCGGGATCGCGTCGCGCCCCCCGCGACGACGCCTCCGGAGAGTTCAGCCCATGTCCACGCTCGTCATCCTTGTTCTGATCATCCTGCTCGTCGGCGGTGGCGGCTATTATGGCCATCGCTCCTATGGAGCGACCGGGCTCGGCGGCGTGCTGGGGCTCGCGCTCGTCGTCGTGCTGGTGCTGTGGCTGCTGGGCGCGCTCGGCGGCTCACCGATCCGCGTCTGACCACGAAGGACGCCCGCGCGCTCAGAGGGGCGCGCGGTTTTCCCAGACCGCGACGGCGGCCGCGAGATCCTCGAGCGACATGCCGACCGACTTGAAGACCGTGATCTCCCCGCCCTCCGCATGGCCAGGAAGGCGGCCATGGCACAAATCGGTCAGGGTGCCGGCGACGCGATCGGCGGCATAGCTGCCCTCGTCGATCCCGATCGCGACATCGCCGCCCTCGTCGATCGCCTTTTCGGAATCGACCACGACGCGTGCCCGCTCCAGCGCCTCGGCATCCGCCTCGCGCATCTGCATGGTGAAAGCGCCGACCAGATCGAGATGGGCGTCGCGCTTGAGCCAGCGGCCATGGATCAGCGGCTGCGTCGCGTTGGTGGCGCAGGAAATGATGTCGGCGGTCCGGGCCTCGCCTTCGAGATCGGTGACGGCGCGGGCCTCGATGCCCTCGGCGACGAGCTGGGCCGCGACGGCTTCGGCAGCCTCGGGCCGGCGGGCCCAGATCGCGATGTCCGTCAGCGGGCGGACGGAGCGGTGGGCCTTGACCAGGAACGGCGCGAGGCCGCCTGCGCCCACCATCAGCATCTTGCTCGCCGTCGGGTTGGCGAGGGAGCGGGAGGCCAGGGCCGAGGCCGCGGCGGTGCGCCACAAGGTGAGCCGATTGCCGTCCATGACCGCGAGCGGCGCCCCGGTCCGACCGTCCATCAGCAGATAGGCGCCCATGACGCCCGGCAGGTCGCGCGCGCCGTTCCCGAAGAAGACCGACACGATCTTCGTGCCGATATAGGGGTGCGGCGCGTCCGACGCGCTCCAGGCCGGCATGATCAGCAGCACCGCCTGCTCGCCCGGACGCTCGATGTGGTGATGCGCCCGCGGCGGGACGACGGCATTGCCGCGGAATGCGTCCGCCAGCGTGTCGATCAGCCCGGGGAAGCTCAGTGCGGCATCGATCTCGGCATTTCCGAACAGCCGCATCAGCCGCGCCCGTTGGTCAGCGCCGGCAGCGCGGAATCGGGGACCGCGGCGCGGAGCATCTGCGTCTCCGAGCGCAGGGCCTCGGCCTCGCGACGGTTGCGCCGCGCGGCCTTGCGGTGCTTGCCCTGGGTCAGCCAGGAGGCGAAGCCCCCGATCAGCACGCCGACGGCGAGCGCCGCCAGAACGACGGCGAAGAGCGGCACGTCGAAGGCGAGGACCGGCACATCGCGGCTGATCGGATCGAACGACACGCGCACCGGCGCGCGGTTGGCCACGGCGAACAGCACGACCACCAGCGCGATCGGCACGAGCACGAGGGCCTTGAAGAAGGTTTTCATCGCTGTTCCTCCGCGAGATCGCTGGTTTTGGGGCCTCGGCAGGGGCCCGCGGACGCGAGATCCTGCGCAACGCCTCCGTCGGCCTGCGCCCTGCCCGTGATGACCGTCGGCCTCGCCGGCCTCAATATCGCGACGCCTGAGGCGTCCAGGGGGACACGCCCGCCGATCACGCCTTGCCGTTCAACCGCAGCCGCAATTCCTTGCCGGTCTTGAAGACGGGAACGAACTTCTCTTCGACCTCGACCGCGTCACCCGTGCGCGGGTTGCGTCCGACGCGCGCCGAGCGGGCCTTGCGGGAAAAAGCGCCGAAGCCGCGAAGCTCCACCCGGTCCCCCCGCGACAGCGCCTTGACGATCTCGTCGAGGATTGCGGTGACGATGTTCTCGATGTCGCGCTGATACAGATGACCATTGCGCTCGGCGATGCGTTGGACGAGTTCTGATTTGATCATCGCTGCAATCTAACCGCTTGTATCAACGTCACTTTTCGACTGCAGGCTGCCAGAGCGCCAAAGGCGCGTCAAGCCGCAAACCGAGCGGCTGGTCCGCAGCCCGTGCGAGAACCGCGGCAAGCGTGTCCAGCCCGGCGGCGCGAGCCATCGCTTCGCTCACGCTCCAGAGCCCGAGGGAGGAGGATTCGCTGGCGCGGCGCCAGTCGCGCACGCGCAGTCCCTTCGCGACACCCTTGTCGCGCTCGAGCCAGGCGATCGCCTCTGGCTCGCCGCCGATCTCGTCGACGAGCTTGAGCGCGGCGGCCTGGCGGCCGGTATGGACGCGCCCGTCGGAGACGAGGGCGACCTCGGGCTCGGCCAGCTTGCGGCGCTCGCGCACGGTGCGCTTGAACCAGTCGTAATTGTCGTCGACCACGCGCTGCAGAGCGGCGCGCGCCTCGGGCGAGGTCGGCTCATAGCCGCTCGGTGCGGCCTTCAGGGGGCTCGACTTGATCGACTCGACCTTGACGCCGACGGTCTCGAGCAGTTGCGACACGTTCGGCAGCTGGAACAGCACGCCGATGGAGCCGACGAGGGAGGTCTGGCGCGCGACGATCCGATCCGAGCCGATGGCGGCGATGTAGCCGCCCGACGCGGCCAGTCCGTCGACCACGGCGACCATCGGCTTCTTGGCGGCGAGACGGCGCAACGCATCATAGAGCGCCTCCGAGCCGCTGACGGTGCCACCGGGGCTGTCGATCCGGATGATGACGGCCGCAGCCTTGCTGTCCTCGAGCGACTTGACGAGGTCGAGCGTGCGGCGGTCGCCCGAGATGAAGCCGGAGATCGTGACCCGCGCGATATGCGCCTGCGAGAGCGTGCCCGGGGTGCGTCCGGTCCAGGCGAGGCCGGCGATCACCGCCGCGCCGATGACCCCGACGACGGCCAGAAGGCGCCACAGCGTCACCTTGCGGCGCAGATTGCGACGGTCGGCGAGCAGGTCGGCATCGGACGACATCAAGGCGCTCCTGTCGGTTGGCGCGGTCTGGCAGCCGCATGGCGAGGAAGGCGAGGCGCCGTGCTCCGCGCCCGTGATGTAGCCCCGCACCGGCAGCGGGGCAAGGTGACGTGCACCGGTCAGGCCGCGACAGGGTCGCGCGCCCGATCGAGCGCGAGCAGCGCGAGGCCGCTGGCGACCGAGCGAAAGGCATCACCGACATGGATGCGCTCGGCACCGAAACGCCGGTCGAAGAGCGCCCGCACGGCCGGGACATGCGAGGTCCCGCCGGTCATGAAAACGGCCTCGATCGATCCGGCTGCGACATGGGCCTCCGTCAGGGCCCGGTCGAGCGCGGCCTCGATGGCGGCGACATCCTGCGCGATCCAGGCCTCGAACTCGGAGCGTGCGATCCGTTTCTCGATGGCGATGCCGGTCTGCTCGAAGCGCAGCACGGTTTCGTCCGCGCCGGACAGGGCGATCTTGGCCGCCGAGACGGCCCGATAAAGCTCGTAGCCGAGGTCGTATTCGATCACGGTGAGCAGATCCTCGAGCTTGTCCGGCTCGACGGCCTCGCGGATCAGGGCCTTGAGTTCGGCCATGGTCTCGCGGCTCTTCATCAGGGAGAGACGGTGCCATTGCGCGAAGGCGGCATGGTAATGGGCCGGGATCGGCAGCAGCTTGCCGAAGGAGCGATACTGCGTGCCCTTGCCGAGGCGGGGCGAGATCGCGTGCTCGATGATGCGGTAGTCGAAGGTGTCGCCCGCGACGCCGACGCCGGCATGGGAGAGCGGCGTCGCCTCCAGCCGCCCGGCCGCGCCGGGCTCGAAGCGCATCACCGAGAAGTCGCTGGTGCCTCCGCCGAAATCGGCGACGAGCATGGTCTGCGGCTGCTTCAGCTCGCGGGCGTACCAGTAGGCGGCGCCGAGCGGCTCATAGGCGAAATCGACCTGTGGCATGCCGGCCCCGGCATAGGAGGCCTTCAGCCGGCCGAGTGCCAGCTCCTCGTCGGGGCGCTCGCCGGCGAAGACAACCGGCCGGCCGGAGACCAGCGGCCGGGAGGCCAGACCGTCGAGACCGGCCACGAGGTCGGCGAGGAAGACGCCGATCAGATCCTCGAGCTGGAACAGCTTGCCGAAGAGCCGGGTCTCCTGGAAGGCGCGGCTGGAGAGATGCGTCTTGAGCGACTGCAGGAAGCGGTGCTCAGTGGTCATGCCCAGCGCCATGTCGAGCGCGTCGGGCCCGCTGACATGAGCGATACGCGTCGCGGGCGGGCGCCCCTCGCGCCAGAACATCAGCGCCGAGCGATAGGCGTCGACGGCGCCCTGCTTCGTCGAAAACGAGCGCGTCGTGACCGAGCCGTCAGCGCCGGCGAGCGCGACAACGCTGTTGGTGGTGCCGAAGTCGATGCCGATGGCGGCGGGGGACATGGGGGCTTCCGTCTTCTCAGGGGCCACCCCTCAGTCCTCATCCTGAGGAGAAGCCGAAGGCTTCGTCGCGATGGAGGTTCCAGAGCGCTCTGGAGCATCCTTCGAGACGCCGCTTCGCGGCTCCTCAGGATGAGGGCTGAGGGAAACAGCCGAAACAAAAGCCCGCGCGGATCGCTCCGCGCGGGCTGCTGGAATATCCGGCCGCAGACGCGGCCGAACGATCACTTCTTCTCGGTCGTCGCCTTCTTGAGGGCGGCGCCCAGGATGTCGCCGAGCGAGGCGCCGGAGTCGGCGGAGCCGTACTGCGCCATCGCCTCCTTCTCCTCGGCCATTTCCAGGGCCTTGATCGAGACCTGGATCTTGCGGGCCTTCTTGTCGAAGAGGACGACGCGGGCGTCGACCTTCTCGCCGGCGGCGAAGCGCTCGGGGCGCTGCTCCTGGCGATCGCGAGCGATCTCGGCGCGCTTGATGAAGGTGGTCATGTCGGTGCCGGCGATCTTGACGTCCAGACCGCCTTCCTTGACCTCCATCACCTCACAGGTGACGACCTGGCCCTTCTTGAACTCGCCGGCATCCACGAAGGGATCGCCGCCGAGCTGCTTCAGGCCGAGCGAGATGCGCTCCTTCTCGACGTCCACATCGAGAACGACAGCCTGCAGCATGTCGCCCTTCTTGTATTCCTCGATGACCTGCTCGCCCGGACGGTTCCAGTCGAGATCCGAGAGATGGATCATGCCGTCGATGTCGCCTTCGAGACCCAGGAACAGGCCGAACTCGGTCTTGTTCTTGACCTCGCCCTCGACCGTCGAACCGCTCGGATGGGTCTCCGCGAAGACCTCCCAGGGGTTGCGCAGGGTCTGCTTGAGGCCAAGCGAGATGCGGCGCTTGACCTGATCGACCTCGAGGATCGCGACGTCGACTTCCTGAGAGGTCGAGACGATCTTGCCGGGGTGGACGTTCTTCTTGGTCCAGGACATCTCGGAGACGTGGATGAGGCCCTCGATGCCCGGCTCCACTTCGACGAAGGCGCCGTAGTCCGTGATGTTGGTGACGCGGCCCTTGAGGCGCGCACCGACCGGGTAACGCGCCGCGATGCCATCCCACGGATCGGCCAGCAGCTGCTTGATGCCGAGCGAGATGCGGTGCGTGTCCTGGTTGATCTTGATGATCTTGACCTTGACCGTCTGGCCGATGGTCACGACCTCGGACGGGTGGTTGACGCGACGCCAGGCCATGTCGGTGACATGGAGCAGGCCGTCGATGCCGCCCAGATCCACGAAGGCACCGTATTCGGTGATGTTCTTGACGACGCCGTCGATGACCTGGCCCTCTTCGAGCGAGGCGACCAGCTCGGAACGAGCCTCGGCGCGGGTCTCTTCGAGGACGGTACGGCGCGACACGACGATGTTGCCGCGGCGGCGATCCATCTTGAGGATCTCGAAGGGCTGCGGCTGGCCCATCAGCGGGCCGACGTCGCGGATCGGACGGATGTCGACCTGCGAACGCGGCAGGAAGGCCACGGCGCCGTCGAGATCGACGGTGTAGCCGCCCTTGACGGTGTTGAAGATGACGCCCGAGACCTTCTCGCGGGCCTCGAAGGCCTTCTCGAGCTTGACCCAGCTCTCTTCACGACGGGCCTTGTCGCGCGAGATGACGGCTTCGCCGAGCGCGTTCTCGATCCGGTCCAGATAGACCTCGACCTCGTCGCCGACCTTGATGTCCTGGTCACGGCCGGGGCCGTTGAATTCCTTGAGCGCAACGCGCCCTTCCGTCTTCAGGCCGACGTCGATGATCGCCATATCCTTCTCGATAGCGACGACCTTGCCCTTGATGACGGAACCTTCGAGGGCTTCGTTACGACCGAAGGATTCCTCGAGAAGGGCGGCGAAATCCTCGCGGCCCGAAAAGCTTTCTACGGCTGACATGCATTCTCCTGACGCCGGCCGCGTCTCCCGCGGATGTCCGGCAAGCGCCCGTTTGGGTTGGTGTTGCAGGCCGGATGCTCCCGTCGGCGCCTCGTCAGAGGCTGGCCGCCATGCCCGCGCTCGAAGCGCCGGACAGGGCGAACGGCGCAAGGCCGCCGGTTCTGCATCCGCATCCGAACGATCCGCCCCAAACACGAAACGGGAGCCGGCCGAAAAGGCCGCCCCCGGCTGTGATCGATCACGGCCCTTCGGACAGGCGCGATGTAGTGGAAATCCACCGACGGGGCAAGGGCGATGGCCACCCCCTCCGGCGCAGCCCGCCGCGACATGGGACAGCGCGAACCGTCCCGATGCGCTCGCCGCCGCAGACGGACCGTGCCAGAATTGGCGGCGATCCATCGCACTGCCCGCGGAGAGACGTCCGTGACCGACGATCCCGATACCCCCGCCGAGACCAAGCTGACCCGGACCAAGCAGGCCTGGGCGCGGGATGGCAAGTTCCTGACCGGGCGCGTCGCCCGTCCCGAGAGCGAGCGGCTGCCGCCCGGCCAGCATCGGGTGAAGGACTGGCCGGTGCTCGATCTCGGCCTGCAGCCCGAGATCGCCCTGTCGAACTGGACGCTCGACATCGACGGGCTGGTGGATCGCCCCCTGCACTGGCGCTGGGACGATCTGATGGCCCAGGAGCCTGCGACCGAGGTGTCCGACATTCACTGCGTGACCACATGGTCACGCTATGACAACCGCTGGGACGGCGTCGCCACCCGCACGATCCTCGATCTCGCTCGCTCCAAGCCCGAGGCCGGCTTCGTCGTGCTGCACAGCTACGACGGCTACACGACCAATCTGACGCTGGCGGATTTCGCCAGCGAGGACGCAATCCTCGCCCATTCCTGGGAGGGCCAGCCGATCACCGGGGAGCATGGCGGGCCGCTGCGGCTCGTCCTGCCGAAGCTCTACTTCTGGAAGAGCGCGAAATGGCTGAAGCGCATCGAGTTCACGCCAGAGAACCGGCCCGGCTTCTGGGAGGTCCGCGGCTACCACGACCGCGGCGATCCGTGGCGGGAGGAGCGCTACAGCGACGACTGAGCCGTCGCTGGGGCAGGCGGCTCCCGGCCGCTTCCCCACCGCCCGCCTTCGTGCCACGGTGTGGCCGTCTCGTCTGCGCTTGAGGAGCATGCCATGGGCTGGGTTGTCTTGGGGCTGATCGCCGCGATCGCCGTCTATCTGATCATGACCTATAACGGCCTCGTGGCGATGCGACAGCGCGTCAACCAGGCCTTCGCCGACATCGACGTGCAGCTGAAGCAGCGCCACGACCTGATCCCCAATCTCGTCGAGACGGTGAAGGGCTACGCGACGCATGAGAAGACGACGCTGGATGCGGTGATCGCGGCGCGCAACGCCGCCCAGGGTGCAGGCAGCATCCATGACAAGGCGGCGGCCGAGCAGCAATTGTCGGGTGCGGTCGGGCGGCTGCTGGCACTGGGCGAGGCCTATCCCGACCTCAAGGCGAGCGCCAATTTCCAGCAGCTCCAGGTCGATCTCGGCAATGTCGAGGACAAGCTCGCCGCGGCGCGGCGCTTCTTCAACAACGCCGTCAGCGAGTTCAACGCCGCGATCCAGGCCTTCCCGGCCGTGCTCTTCGCGCCGCAGATGGGCTTCAGCCAGCGCGAATTCTTCGATGTCGGCGAAACCACGCGCGCCCAGATCGAGGTCGCGCCGAGCGTGAAGTTCTGAGGCGACGCCGCAGGCGGCGAACGGGGCGGCTGCGATGCTGGGCCAGGCCTTCGGGCTCTACAGCCACATGCGCAACAACCGGATCAGGTCGGGCTTCCTGATCGCCGGCCTGTTCCTGCTCGTCTATGTCACGGTCTGGGGCCTGCTGCTGGTGGGCTACGGCTATGGCGGCGTCCCGCGCGGGACGACCGCCTATGCGCAGGCCGGGCGGACCTTCTGGAACTGGCTGCCCTTCACGACGCTCGCCGCAGGCGCCTGGGTGTTCATCGGCTTTCGCATCAATGTCGGGCTGATCGGCGCCATCTCGGGCGCGAAAGGACTGTCGCGCGAGGACAACCCCAAGCTCTACCGGATGCTGGAGAACCTCTGCATCTCGCGCGGCCTGACCGTCCCCAAGCTCGCCATCGTCGAGAGCGAGGCGCTGAACGCCTTCGCCAGCGGCGTCAACGACAAGCAGTTCACGGTCACGGTGACGAGCGGCCTGCTGGCGCAGCTCAACGATGCCGAGGTCGAGGCCGTGCTGGCGCATGAGCTGACCCATATCCGCAATGGCGACGTCCGGCTGATGATCATCGCCGTCGTCATCGCCGGCGTCATCTCGCTCATCGGCGAGATCGTCTTCCGCGGGCTGTCGCGCAGCCGCATGCGGATATCCTCCGACGATACCAAGAAGGGCAGCGGCGTCGCCATCCTGATCGGCTTCGCGGTGATCGCGCTAGCCTGGTTCCTGGCGGTGGTGATCCGGCTCTCGCTGTCGCGCTCGCGGGAGTATCTCGCCGATGCAGGGGCGGTCGAGCTCACGAAGAACCCCGATGCGATGATCTCGGCCCTGCTCAAGATCGCCGGGCGCGCCGACATCGAGGGCGTGCCGTCGGGCGTGATGGATATGTGCTTCGAGAATGACCCCGACGATTTCGCCGACCTGTTCTCGACCCACCCTTCGGTGACCAAGCGCGTGCAGGCGCTGGTCCAGACCGCCGGTGGCCGGATGCCGGCGATGCCGCCGCATCCCCCGCGCGTCGCCGAGCGGCAGGACCTGCAGACGATGGTGGCGGAGTCTGCGGCAGGGATCGAGCCCAGCGCGCGCGGCCCCTGGGCGCGGCCGACGGGTGGCGGCAGCGCCAGCCCCTGACCTAACTCAGCGGCCGTGCCTGGCCCAGTCCAGCGCTTCTTCCAGCCGGTCGTCGCCCCAGAACAGTTCGCCGTCCTCGGTGACGAAGGTCGGCGCGCCGAAGATGCCGATCGACTTGGCGTATTCGATCTCCGCGCGCAGGCGGCCCTTCACGTCCTCGCCGCGCGAGGCGGGAAAGGCGACGCCCGGATCGGCCCCGGCCTCCTTGAGGGCGGCGTTCAGAACCGCCTCCTCCGCGATGTTGCGGCCTTCGCCGAAGCCGGCGCGGAACAGCGCCTTCGAGAAGGCCGGCAGCCAGCCGGCCTCGCGACCCGCCAGCGCCAGCCTTGCGGCGATCAGGGAGTTCTGCGGAAAGGTCTCGGGCCGGACCAGCGCAAGGCCCTCGCGCCCGGCGCGGCGCTCGACGTCACGCCACATGTAGCGCCCCTTGCTGGGAAAGAGCGTGAAGGGCGAGGTCGACCAGCCCTGGGCGGCGAAGATCGGGCCGAGCAGAAAGGGCCGCCAGCGGATGCTGACGCCCGCGGCCTCCGCCAGAGGCTCGATCCTCAGCGCGGTCAGAAAGGAATAGGGGGATGCGAACTCATACCAGAAGTCCAGAACAGGACGGTTCGGCATTCGGCCTCCGGGGCAGGCGGGTCGGTGTGGCGTCGCGCATCAGGAACGTGAGCCTCCCGCCGCGCGACTGCAAGACGCGGTGCGATGTCCAAGCGTCATCTGCCGGGGTCATCAACACCCATCCATCAGGCGGGGACGCGCGATCGATCAAAAGGTTCCGATTGCGTCGCCCCCGGTGCTGGGATAGTGCGCCATTGCGTTCGAAAAGCGGCCTTTCGCGACCGCCATGCCGCAACAGCAGGATGATGCCCAGATGATCGAGAAAAGTGTGAAGAAGGTCGTGCTCGCCTATTCCGGGGGCTTGGACACCTCGATCATCCTGAAGTGGCTGCAGACCACCTATGGCTGCGAGGTCATCACCTTCACCGCCGACCTCGGCCAGGGCGAGGAACTCGGGCCGGCGCGCGACAAGGCGCTGCTGCTCGGCATCAAGCCGGAAAACATCTTCATCGAGGATCTCCGCGAGGAGTTCGTCCGCGACTACGTCTTCCCGATGTTCCGCGCCAACGCGGCCTATGAGGGCGTCTACCTGCTCGGCACCTCGATCGCGCGGCCGCTGATCGCCAAGAAGCTGATCGAGATCGCCGAGAGGCTCGGCGCCGACGCCGTCTCGCATGGCGCAACCGGCAAGGGCAACGACCAGGTCCGCTTCGAGCTGACCGCCTACGCCCTGAAGCCCGACGTCATGGTGATCGCACCCTGGCGCGAATGGGATCTGCGTTCGCGCGAGCAGCTCATCGCCTTCGCCGAGCAGCACCAGATCCCGATCGCCAAGGACAAGCGCGGCGAGGCGCCCTTCTCCGTCGACGCCAACCTGCTGCACGCCTCCTCCGAGGGCAAGGTGCTCGAGGACCCGGCGCAGGAGGTTCCCGACTACGTCTATTCGCGCACGATCTCGCCCGAGGACGCGCCCGACAAGCCGACCGTGATCAGCATCGACTTCGAAACCGGCGACGCCTGCGCGATCGACGGCGTGAAGATGTCGCCGGCGACGCTGCTGGCGAAGCTCAACGAGTTCGGCCGCGACAACGGCATCGGCCGGCTCGATCTCGTCGAGAACCGCTTCGTCGGCATGAAGTCGCGCGGCATGTACGAGACGCCCGGCGGCACGATCCTGGCCGTCGCGCACCGCGCGATCGAGTCGATCACGCTCGACCGCGGCGCCGCCCATCTCAAGGACCAGATCATGCCGCAATATGCGGAGCTGATCTATAACGGCTTCTGGTTCTCGCCGGAGCGCGAGATGCTGCAGGCGCTGATCGACAAGAGCCAGGAGTTCGTCACCGGCCAGGTCCGCCTCAAGCTCTACAAGGGCGGCGTGCATGTCATCGGCCGCTCCAGCCCCTACTCGCTCTACGACCAGGACCTCGTGACCTTCGAGGAAGGCGCCGTCGCCTATGACCACCGCGACGCGGCCGGCTTCATCAAGCTGAACGCGCTGCGCCTGCGCACGCTCGGCCAGCGCAAGAAGAAGCTCGGCCTCTGAGCGCGCCTTCCTGACGTCGACGACGCGATCACGGGCCGCCCCTCAGGCGGCCCTTTTCGTTTCCGCCCGCGTCTGCAACACCGCCGGGAAATGCGTCTCCGCCCATTCGACCAGGCCGAGCAGCGGGCCGGCGAAGCTGCGCCCGAGCGGCGTCAGCGAATAGGTGACGCTGGGCGGGACGGTCGGCTGGACGTCGCGATGGACGAGGCCATCGGCCTCCAGGGTCCGCAGGGTCTGCGTCAGCATCCGCTTAGAGATGTCGGGGATCAGCCGGTGCAGCGCGCTGAACCGCCGGGGGCCGACGGCGAGCGCGCAGATCAGCAGGGTCGACCAGCGGTCGCCGATCTGGTCCAGCAGCCCGCGGACCGGGCAACCGTCCGGATCGAGCCGGAGCGTCTGCCAGCGTTCGAACTTGGCGCCCAGCGCCACACAAGCGTCCATAGGGTTCCTCCATAGTAACCTGGTGACGCAAAAGTGCCGTCTTCCGGCGTCGCCATTCAGTCTCTATCTGAGACTGAGTTACCACAAGAGACCGGAGAGTTCCATGTCCCATCCTCTGTATGCCGTGACCGGCGCCAGCGGCCAGCTCGGCCGCCTCGCGGTCGCCGCCCTCGCGGCGCGCGTCGGCGCCGCCGCCGTCGTGGCCATCGTCCGCGACCCCGCCCGGGCCGCCGGGCTGTTTCCCGCGGGCGTCGTCATCCGCGCGGGCGACTATGACCAGCCGGCTTCGCTCGAAGCGGCGTTCGCCGGCGTCGAGCGGCTGCTGCTGATCTCGTCCAACGCGATCGGCCAGCGCCTGGCCCAGCACCGCAATGCGATTGCGGCCGCCAGGCAGGCCGGTGTCGCGCGCATCGCCTATACGAGCGTGCTGCGCGCCGACATCTCGCCGCTCGGCCTCGCCGAAGAGCACCGCCAGACCGAGAGCGCGCTGGCCGAGAGCGGCCTGCCCCACAGCCTGCTGCGCAATGGCTGGTACACGGAGAACTATGCCGCCTCGATCCCGCCCGCGCTTGCCCACGGCGCCCTGATCGGCAGCGCCGGTGACGGCCGCATCGCGAGCGCAGCGCGGGCCGACTATGCCGAGGCCGCTGCGGTTGCGCTGATCGGCGATCAGGCGCCGCGCGTCGTGCATGAGCTGGCCGGCGACGCGTCCTATTCCCTGGCCGAGTTCGCCGCCGAGCTGTCGCGCCAGGCCGGGAAGACGGTCCCGTATGTGGACATGCCCGAGGCCGATTATCGCGGGGCGCTCCTCGGCGCGGGCCTGCCCGAGGGGCTCGCCTCCCTGCTCGCGGATTCCGACGCGGCTGCCGCCAAGGGTGCGCTGAACGACGAGAGCCGGGTGCTCTCGCGTCTGATCGGCCGCCCGACGACACCCTTCGCGACGACGATCGCCGAGGCGCTGCGCGGCTGAGCGCGAACCAATCGACCTCTCGGGCGTTGGACAGCATCCATTCCCGAGAGGTTCGACATGATCCGCTTCGTCCCGACCGCCCTGCTCGCCTTTGCCCTGATCGCCTCTGGCGCCTTGGCCCAGACCGCGGGACCGACTTCGGGCGCTCAGGCCGAAAAGCCGGCCTCGCCGTCGGTCGCGCTGTGCAAGAACGCCGCGCTGAGCACGCTCTCGGCCCGCGAGCCCGAGATCAAGGACATCTATGTCGACGAGGACGGCGCGACGATCGCCGTCTCGGAGACGAAGGTGGAAGATACGCCCGTGACGCGGATCATCATCGCGGAGGCCTATCTGCGGACCGACCGCTCGGACAAGCCGCGGCGCTTCCTCTGCCTGCTCGGCGAGAACGACAAGGTCCTGCTGACCTTCTTCACCGCCCGCTGAGGCGCCGCAGCGGCGTCAAGCCGAGGACTCGTCCACGACGCGCGTCGCCGGGCGGTCGCGCCCGTCGGCCAGTTCCTCGTGCCAGCGGCCCTGCTCGTCCTGGTAGACGATGCCGTCGGTCGTTCCCGCGAGGGTCTGGCGCGCGGCCGCATCGCTGGCCGCCTTCAGGGCCGCCTCGTGCGACGGATAGGTCTCCGAGAGCGCGTCCTGGACCTTGTAGGCCCAGCCGCCGTCATGCTCGACGATGTCATACCTGACCGTCACCATTGGATGTCCTCCTGCTGCCGTGGAGGACAAACCCGGAGGGGCGGCGCAGGGTTCCCTATTCGCCCTGATCGGCCGCGCGCAGGCCGTCCAGCACCGGCATCGAGGTGATGTGGTAGCCGGCATCGACATGGTGGATGTCGCCGGTCACACCGCCTGACAGGTCGGAGAGATAGTAGAGGGCCGAGCCGCCGATCTCCTCGAGCGAGACGGACTTGCGCAGCGGCGAGTTCGCCCGCTGCCAGGAATACATCGCGCGCGCATCGGAGATACCGGCACCGGCGAGCGTCCGCACCGGCCCGGGCGAGAGCGCGTTGACGCGGATGCCGCGCGGGCCGTAGTCGCCGGCGAGATAGCGCACGCTGGCTTCCAGAGCCGCCTTGGCCACGCCCATCACGTTGTAGTTCGGCATGATGCGGGTGGAGCCGCCATAGGTCAGCGTGATCATGCTGCCGCCCTTCGGCATACGCTCGGCGGCGCGCTTGGCGACCTCCGTGAAGGAGAAGCACGAGATCACCATGGTGCGCGAGAAGTTCTCGCGGCTGGTGTCGGCATAGAGCCCCTTGAGCTCGTTCTTGTCGGAGAAGCCGATGGCATGGACGATAAAGTCGAGCGTGTTGCGCTCGGGGTCGCCGCCCCAGGCCTCGTCCAGCGCGGCGAAGGTCGCGTCCACCGTGGCGATGTCCTCGACGTCGCAGGGCAGGACGAGCGTCGAGCCGACGCTCTCGGCCAGCGGCTTCACCCGCTTGCCGAGCGCCTCGCCCTGATAGGTGAACGCCATCTGCGCGCCATGGGCGTGCAGGGTGCGCGCGATGCCCCAGGCGATCGAGTTCTGGTTGGCGACGCCCATGACGAGGCCGCGCTTGTTGTGCATCAGGGGGAGCATGAGGAAATCCCGGAGGTCAGCGTGGAGAACGTGAAGGCGGCCTGTGGAGACCACAGATCCCGAACAGCGACGTTCCCTGTCGCGTCGGCAACGACATCATAAATGCTTCTTCACCGCGGCCGCCGTGTCTTTCGACGAGGCCAGCGGCACGATCTCGAAGCGCGCGAGATCACCCCAGGCCAGCACCCATTCCTGCAGCTTGGTGACGTCGTCGCACTGCATCACCTGGAAACAGCGCGCGAAGTCGGCGGAGATCCAGCTGTCGACATAGGTCAGGCCGTCCGGGATCATCCGGCCCTTCTCATGGAAGCGGGCGTAGATCTCCTTCACCCGCGCCTGGTCGAAATGCTCGATCACCATGAAGAGCATGGTCGGTTCCCTCAGGCTTCGAGCTTCTTCATCACGATGGTGGCGTTGGTGCCGCCGAAGCCGAAGGAATTCGAGAGCACGCAGCCGAGGCCCGCATTGTCGATGCGCTTGCGCACGATCGGCATGTCGGCGAAGGCTGGATCGAGCTCGTCGATATGGGCGCTCTCGCAGATGAAGTCGTTGTTGAGCATCAGCAGCGAATAGATCGCCTCCTGCACGCCGGTGGCGCCGAGCGAGTGGCCGGTGAGCGACTTGGTCGCGGAGATCGGCGGGCTCTTCTCGCCGGCACCGAAGACCTCGCGGATCGCCTCGATCTCCTTGGCGTCGCCGACAGGCGTCGAGGTGCCATGAGGGTTGATGTAGTCGACCTTGGCGTTGACGCCCTGCAGCGCCATCCGCATGCAGCGCACGGCGCCCTCGCCCGACGGCGCGACCATGTCGTAGCCGTCCGAGGTCGCGCCATAGCCGACGATCTCGCCATAGATCTTCGCGCCGCGCGCCTTGGCGTGCTCGAGCTCTTCCAGCACGACGACGCCGGCACCGCCCGCGATGACGAAGCCGTCGCGGTTGACGTCATAGGCGCGCGAGGCGCGCGCCGCCGTCTCGTTGTAGTCGGTCGACATCGCACCCATGGCGTCGAACAGGACGGACAGGGTCCAGTCCAGTTCCTCGCAGCCGCCGGCGAAGATGACGTCCTGCTTGCCCCACTGAATCAGCTCGTAGGCGTTGCCGATGCAGTGGTTGGAGGTCGCGCAGGCCGAGGAGATCGAATAATTGACGCCCTTGATCTTGAACCAGGTCGCCAGCGTGGCGGACGCGGTCGAGGACATGCCCTTGGGCACGGCGAAGGGGCCGACCTTCTTGGAGGAGCCGCTCTCGCGCGCCTTGTCGTAGGCGTCGATCAGGGCGCGGGTCGAGGGTCCACCCGAGCCCATGACGATGCCCGTGCGCTCGTGGCTGATCTCTTTCTCCTCGAGACCGGCATCGGCGATGGCCTGCTCCATCGCAACCTGGTTCCAGGCCGAGCCACCGCCATGGAAGCGCATGGCACGGCGGTCGAGCACGGTCGAGGGGTCGAGTGTCGGCACGCCGGCGACGCGGCTGCGGAACCCATGCTCGGCAAAAACCGGCATGAAGGAGATGCCGGATTTCGCTTCATGGAGCGAGGACAGCACTTCCTGCGTATTGTTGCCGATGGACGAGACGATGCCCATCCCGGTGACCACCACGCGTCTCATGCTCTCTTCTCCGGCTTCATGGCGCCTGAGCCGGACGGAACAGGGTCCGGCGCGCTCGTCGATCCCGCGCAAATGGACCGCGCGGCCGGCGCGCGCAAGGCCGCACCGCGGTTTTCCCCCAACGGCATCGCCCCGGAGCGTCTCTCCGAAGCGATCCCGGACGCCTTACGCCGCCTCGGGCTTGAACAGGCCGACGCGCATGTCGCTGACCGTGTAGATGCGCTTGCCGTCGGCCTCCAGCCAGCCATCGGCGATGCCGAGCACGAGCTTGGATTTGAAGACGCGCTTGAACTCGACGCCGTAGACGACCTGCTTGACCGAGGGCAGCACCTGGTCGGCGAACTTGACCTCGCCGACGCCGAGCGCCCGCCCGCGGCCGGGAAGACCGAGCCAGCCGAGGAAGAAACCGGTCAACTGCCAGAGGGCATCGAGGCCCAGGCAGCCCGGCATCACCGGATCGCCCTTGAAGTGGCAGTCGAAGAACCAGAGATCCGGCTTGATGTCGAATTCGGCGCGCACGAAGCCCTTGCCGTTGGGGCCGCCATCTTCGGCGATCTCGGTGATGCGGTCGAACATCAGCATCGGCGGCAGCGGCAGCTGCGCGTTGCCCGGCCCGAACAGCTCCCCGCGACCACAGGCGAGGATCTCCTCGTAGCTGAAAGACGATTGCCGCTGCATATCCCGTGTCGCTCCATCCAGGCCGTCGGATGCGGCCGTCTCCAAGCGTGCCTAACACGCCGCCCTGCCCGAACGAAAGGGCGCATGCGCCCTCCCGGGGTGGCCGACAGCGCCCCCCGCGCTCAAGCGCTCCGGAGCCGGCTTGCGAGGCGTGGCGCGAAGCCTTACATCCATTCTCAACTGGAGCGGACGCCTGTGTCCGCGACCCTGGAGGAGGCTCGGCCAGCAGCGATGAGCGATCTCACTTCCCATGACGAGGGCTATGGATCGACCGCACGCCGGGGCTGCCCGTTCCATGACATTCGCCAGAGGCTGCGGCGCGTGGGTCTGCGTCCGACGCGCCAGCGCGTCTCTCTCGGCTGGGTCCTGTTCGCCCGCGGCGACCGGCACATCAGCGCCGAGATGCTCTACGAAGAGGCGATGAAGGAGAAGATCCCGGTCTCGCTGGCGACGATCTACAACACGCTGCACCAGTTCACCCAGGCCGGACTGCTGCGGGAGCTGGCGATCGACGGCGCCAAGACGTTCTTCGACACCGACAGCAGCGAACACCATCACTTCGTCGTCGATGGCGAGAACACGGTGATCGACATTCCCGCCGAGGCGGTCGATGTCGCGGCCCTTCCCGAGCCGCCCGCGGGCTATGAGATCGCCCGCGTCGACGTCGTAGTGCGGCTGCGCAAGATCGACAGCGCGACGCAGTAAGGGCGCCGCTCGGGGCCTCAGTCCACCTTTTCGTTGGGATACACGCCCCAGAGCCGGTCCTGGCGCAGATAGCCTTCGGTGCCGCCGATGCTCACCCGGCACCAGTTGCCGGCGCAGGACGCGACATTCGCGATGACGCCGGATTCGAGCCGCGCGACAACCGCCGACCCCTCACCCGCTTCGCGAAACAGCGGAAAGGTTTCGCCCTTGGCCTTCGACCAGGGCGCGACGAGGGCGGTCCGCCGGCCCGAGAGCAGGCTGTGAAGCACCCAGCCTTCCGCGCCGTCGGCGTCGCGTACGCGCCGCCAGGTCTCGAACTCGGCGACGATCTCGACGGGCAGGCCGGCGCGCTGGTAGACCCAGCGGGTGCGGTGTTCCTTCGAGGGACCTTCGCGCAGATTGACGCGGTCCGTCTTCAGGCTGACATAGCGCGGCACCGGCAGGCCGGTGACCGGACCCGCCTGCATGTCCTGAGCCCGAGCGAGCGGTGCCGCCATCATAGCCGCCAGCAGGGCCAGCCCCGCCAGAACGCTCCGTCTCGCAGCCACCATCCGTCCGATCTCCATCCAGCAACCGCCCGTCGGCCAGGGTACCCCCCGGCGAAGGGTCATGTTGTCATCCGTCGTCACGCCACTTAGAGAACGGGCGAAGCCGAGCGATCCTGCCGTCCCATTCCTGAAGCCCTGCGGTTAATGAGGGGTTGAGGCCAAAAGGCGGCGGGCGCCAGGGCAGCGGAGGAGGAGGCGTCCATGTCGAAGAAGAAGCCGCTCGTCGTCGTCACCCGCAAACTGCCCGCCGTGGTAGAAACGCGGATGCGCGAACTGTTCGATGCGCGTCTCAACATCGACGATACGCCGATGAGCCAGGCCGCCCTGGTCGAGGCCGTCAAGACGGCCGACGTCCTCGTGCCGACTGTCACCGACCGGATCGACGCCAAGATCATCGCGCAGGCCGGCGACCAGTTGCGGCTGATCGCCAATTTCGGCAACGGCGTCGATAATATCGACGTCGCCAGCGCCGTGCAGCGCGGCATCACCGTGACCAACACGCCCGGCGTACTGACCGACGACACCGCCGACATGACGATCGCCCTGATCCTCGCCGTCGCCCGGCGCATCGCCGAGGGCGCACGCGTCATCCCCGACGACGAGTGGGCCGGCTGGTCGCCGACCTGGATGCTGGGGCGGCGCATCACCGGCAAGCGGCTCGGCATCGTCGGCATGGGCCGGATCGGCCAGGCCGTGGCGCGACGCGCGGCCGCCTTCGGGCTGTCGATCCACTATCACAACCGCCGCCGGCTCGATGCCCGCATCGAGGAGAAGCTCGACGCGACCTACTGGGATTCGCTCGACCAGATGCTGGCGCGCATGGACATCGTCTCGGTGAACTGCCCGCACACGCCGGCGACCTATCACCTGCTCTCGGCGCGCCGGCTCAAGCTGCTGAAGCCCGACGCCATCCTGGTCAACACCGCACGCGGCGAGGTCGTCGACGAGACGGCCCTGTCGCGGATGCTGGAGGCGGGCGAACTGGCCGGAGCGGGCCTCGACGTCTACGAGAGCGAGCCTGCGGTCAATCCGCGCCTGCTGAAGCTCGCGCGCCAGCATCGCGTCGTGGTGCTGCCGCATATGGGCTCGGCCACGCATGAGGGCCGGGCCGAGATGGGTGAGAAGGTCATCGTCAACATCAAGACCTTCATGGACGGGCACAAGCCGCCGGACCGCGTGCTGCCGAGCATGCTCTGAAGCAGGCCCGCCGGCCCCGGGTCTGATCTCAGGCGCGCAGACCGGTCACGAGCTCCGGCCAGTGGCGGAAATCGTCGATCACCGCAAGCGCGCCGGCCTCGGCCAGGCGCCGGGCGGTGCGATCCTTGTCATGGGCCACACCGGTGAAGCCGACGACGCGCATGCCCGCCGCCAGCGCCGCCCTGACGCCGGGCACGGAATCCTCGATCACGAGGCAGGATCGCGGCTCAGTCTCCATCGTGGCGGCAGCGTGCAGGAACACGTCCGGATGCGGCTTGCCGCGCGCGACCTGCGAGGCTGAGAAGATATGCGGGTCGAACAGCTCGATCAGGCCGGTGATGGCGAGATTGCGCCGCAGCGGCGCCAGGCTGGTCGAGGAGGCGACGCAGCGGCGGCCGCCGATCGCATCGAGCGCCTCGCGCACGCCCGGCAGGGCCCGCAGCTCGGTCTCGAGCCGCGATGCCACGGCATCCTCGATCCGCTGCTCGAAATCGGCCGGCAGGGGGCGCCCATGCGCCGCCTCGATGATCTTGATGCCCTCCGACCAGGGGATCCCGACGATGCTGTCGACATAGTGGTCGAGGGTCCAACTGGTCAGCCCGAGCGCATGGCAGGCTTCGAGGCTAACCTCGCCATAGAGCGTCTCGGTGTCGATCAGCGTGCCGTCGCAGTCGTAGATGATCAGGTCGGGCATCGCGGCGGCGTTCGTCTGCTACCGGATCAATCGGCGCGGGCCGTGTCGAACTGCCCGGCCTTGCGGAAGCGCCAGAGATAGGAGGGCACGATCGCCTCGACGGAGACCGGGGCGATGCACAGCCCCTCGAAGCTGCGCCCCTCCGCCAGAGCGGCCGCCGAGACGACATTGTCGCTCTCGAGGAGCGTCACCTGGTCGCGTGTCAGCTTGATCGCATCCGGCAGCAGGCCCAGCGTCAGCGTATCGACCAGTTCGAGGATCCGCGCCTGGATCCGTGCCACCGGGAACGGCAGCGGCACCAGCAGGCGCTTACGGTCCGTGACCTCGCAGATATAGGCGAGCAGCTCGCGGAAGCTCTTCACCTCCGGGCCGCCGAGTTCGTAGACGCGGCCGCCGGCGACGACCCCGTCGACCCCGCGTGCCACCGCCTCCGCGACGTCGCCGACGAAGACGGGCTGGAACCTGGTTTCGCCTCCGCCGACCAGCGGCAATGCCGGCAGCACCCGGGCCAGCGCGGCGAATCGGTTGAAGAAACCGTCCTCCGGCCCGAACACGATGGAGGGCCGCAGGATCACCGCGCCGGGCACCGCGGCCAGCACGGCGGCCTCGCCCTCGGCCTTGCTGCGGGCATAGAGGGACTTCGAATCGCGATCGGCGCCGATCGCGGAGACCTGAACGAGGCGGGCGATGCCGGCGGCCGCACAGGCCTGCGCGATCGCCCGGGCTCCGTTGGCCTGCACGCCGGCAAAGCTCTGCCGTCCGCCCTCCTGCAGGATGCCGACGAGATTGACGACGGCGGCGGCGCCCTTCACCGCAGCGGCGACCGAGTCCGGGTAACGCAGATTGGCCTGAACCGCATGAATCTGCCCGACCATGCCGAGCGGCTGCAGGAAGCCGGCGAGATCGGGCCGGCGAACGGCGACGCGGACGCGATAGCCGCGCTTGACCAGCGCGCGCACCACATGGCGGCCGACGAAGCCGGAGCCACCGAAAACCGTGACGAGTTGCTGGCTCGGAAGGGGCAGGTCGTTCGCCATCGTCGGCAGGCCTCATGCGCGCGGGTTCGGATGGCTCCTAAAGCATTTCACCCCCGTCTGGAAAGGTGCTTGCATGGCTCGCGCCGCCGCCGCCGCGCAAGACGCCAGGCTGCCCCCGGATCGGGCAGCGACGCCCGCAATTGAGGCAACCCGAAAGGGCAAAGCCGATCTTTTGAGCCGATGTTCTTGCGAAATCTCCCCACTACTTAACTCGTCCTTCAGCTCCCCGCCCTTAAACTGCATGACATCTTCCCAAACGTCAGGCTGAGGGTTCGTCGTGAGATCCATTCGCAACAAGATTCTGGGCCTGATCGGCATCGTCGCCGCCGGGGCCGCGATCGCCCTCGCCTTCGCACTCGTCGCCCTCTCGGGCATCGAGGGCATGGGCCACCGGGTCTCGCGGCAAAACGACATCGCGCTCGCCACCGAGCGCCTCAACGTCGCGGTCAACCAGCTCAGCGAGGATTCGCGGCTGGCCTATATGGCGCGCAACCCCAACGAGGCGAAGAACGCCGCGGCGGCGATCGAGAAGGGGCTCAATCAGCTCAACGACCGGCTGAAGATCTTCACGGCGATCGTCCCGGCCAACGAAAGGGAGCGTGCCACCAAGATCGGCCAACTGGTCGCCGAATTCGCCGGCATCCGCGCCGAGACGGCCAAGCTCGCCCAGGAGGTCTCCGGCCGCGCCGCCGACGCCTGGGGCAACAGCGAGGCCAGCCGCCGCAACCGCGCCGCCCTGATCGAGGAACTCGGCGGCTTCAGCCAGCTCAACGAGCAGGCCGGCAATGTCGTCGAAGCCGAATCGTCCGACTATGTCGCTCGGATGCGGATGTTGATTCCGCTGACGCTGCTGGTGCTGCTGGGCATCTCCGTTGCGACGGCGATCGCCTTCTCGCGACGCGCCATCGTCAAGCCGCTCCTCGACCTCGGAGCGGTCATGGACCGGCTGATCGCCGGCGACACGGCGATCGAAGTGCCCCATACGCAGCGTCGCGACGAGATCGGCGCCATGGCGCGCTCCGTCTCGGTGCTGCGTGAAACCAGCGAACAGGTCGCGCAGCTGCAGCAGCAGGAGCAGGCGGCGGCGGCGGCGCGCCTCGCCCGGGCCCAGTCGATGGAAGCGGTCGTCAGCGATGTCGGCGAGGTCGTGGCGGCAGCGGCGGCGGGCGATTTCTCGGCGCGGCTGCAGATCGACCAGGCCGACGAGCAGATGCAGAAGCTCGTCGCCGGCATCAACGAGATCAATGCGGTCGTCGATTCCGCCACCAGCGAGTTCGCCCGCACGCTCTCGGCGGTCGCCGCGGGCGATCTGACGGTGCGCGTCGACGCCGCCTATCGCGGCAAGTTCGCCGAGCTCAAGGGCGCGATCAACGAGACGGTCGAGCGGCTCTCCTCGACCGTGAAGACGATCCAGGTCACCTCGGCCGATGTCGGTCTGGCCGCCCGCGAGATCAACATGGGTGCCGACGATCTGTCGAAGCGGACCGAGGAGCAGGCCTCCTCGCTGGAGGAGACGGCCGCGACGACCGAGCAGCTCGCAGCCTCGGTGAAGGCCTCGGCCCAGGCGTCGCGCCAGGCCGCCGCGATCGCGACCGAAGCGATGGAAGCCGCCCAGAACGGTGGCGCCATCGCCGGACAAGCCGTCGACGCCATGGCCCGCATCGAGACCGCCTCGCAGAAGATCTCGGACATCATCCGGGTCATCGACGACATCGCCTTCCAGACCAACCTTCTGGCGCTCAACGCCGCCGTGGAAGCGGCCCGCGCCGGTGACGCCGGCAAGGGCTTTGCGGTCGTCGCCTCCGAAGTCCGCACGCTCGCCCAGCGCTCCGGCTCCGCCGCCAAGGACATCTCGGCCCTGATCTCGTCCTCCAACACCGAGGTCGGCGAGGGCGTGAAGCTCGTTCGCCAGGCCGGCGAGGCGCTGGAACAGATCCTCACGGCCTCGAAGAAGGTGGCCTCGACGATCGCCGAGATCTCGGCTGCCTCGAGCGAACAGGCCTCGGGCATCGACGAGATGAGCCAGGCGGTGGCCCATCTCGACGAGATGACCCAGCAGAACGCGGCGCTTTCCGAGCAGAGCGCCGCCTCCGCCGGTTCGCTCTCGGGCCGCATCGGACAGCTCAACGACCTCGTCGCCGCGTTCAAAACCGGGCCGGAGTCCGCTGGGCTGAGCTCTGAGATCGCTCGCGGTGCTCACGCACCCACACGACGCGCCGCCTGAGGGAGCGCCCTCGCCTCCCGCAGAGCGGACGAAGCCGATCGAGGCAGAAGACCGTCACAGGAATTTTGCACGATCGCCAACTAATCGCTGCGGGACCGTTGACAGTCCCGCAGCGCCTCCGTAAACGAACCGCCGTTGCCCAGGTGGCGGAATTGGTAGACGCACCAGCTTCAGGTGCTGGCGCTCGCAAGGGCGTGGAGGTTCGAGTCCTCTCCTGGGCACCACTTTTCTTCCTGTTTGATCGCAGGGGGTTAAGTGAAAACGAGGGTTTCCGTGAGATTCACTCTCACTCAGGAAGCTCACTCAATGGCTCTACGTATGGCCAGACCGATCAAGCGGGGATCCAGCGCCAACTGGCTCCTCAAAGTCCGTGTTCCCTCCGAGATCGCCGATAGGGCACGCGGACACGTCGTGTTGCCCATCGCGGGAAGGCGCACGCCGGTCGCCATCAGCGCCGGCTACGTCGAAGTCAGTCTCCGCACATCCGATCCCGATGAGGCGGCCCTGCGCTTCGCGGAAGCTCATGAGGCCCTGCTCCAGCATTGGAAGGCGCTCAAAGCGGGTCCGACGCCACTGTCGAAACGCCAGGTGGTCGCTTTGTCGGCTGACGCCTACCGTGCGCGAATCAGTGAGATCGACGACTCTTCAGCGGTGACCCGTCGCGAGCTGATGAACTCCCAGCTCGACCAGTTTCTTGCCGCGTACCCTCATCTTAGCGCCGAAGAGCAACAGGCAGCCCTCGAAGGGTGGCTGGAAGGCCTTCTCGATGAACAGGGAGCCGATTTCATCGCCATTTTGGCAGCGGTGATTCCGGGCGTCTTCTCGGCTGAGAAGGAAGCGATGGCTCTCGAGAGCCGATACGGCGCCCGTGTCGATGCTGCGATCGCACTGAAGGGTGTTCAGCCGGAGGACGCCAGCCGTCCGCACCTCATATGGGAGTTTCGGCGAGCGGAGCTGGCCGGCAGCAAAGCGCTTGGTCGTATGCTTGAGGGCGATTTCAGCGACGAAGAAAAGCCGGCCTACTTTCCACCATTCGAGCCCCCTCATCCTCCGATGGCGGCGTCATGTGCCACGAAGCCCCTAGCCTCCCATGATGATGGAGCCATGAGCCTCGCGCAGCTTTTCGAGGCGATGCGCGAAGCGATGCTGGAGTTCGTCAAGCCGTCCACGCTGCGTCGCTACCAGTCGACCATCGAGAAGCTGTCTGCCTTCAACGACCATGCCGACTTCCGCTCGCTGACCAAAGACCGTGTCAACGCGTGGATCAAGCACCGCACGACCCAGGAGGGCATCAGCAAGAAGACGGTCAGGAACAACGACCTCGTCGCCGTCCAGTCGTTGTTGAACTTCGCGATGACGGATGAGGGCGGCGCGCGGATCAAGGAAAATCCGATCCACGGCCTCAAGATCAAACTGCCCAGGGCCGCGAAGACGAAGCACGAGAGGCGCTTCCATCACGCGGAAATCGTTTCGATCCTGAAGGCCGCTGACGCGGTCGAGATGGGGGGTCGATATCCGAAGTCCGCCGCCGGCAACCGCTGGACGCCCTGGCTCGCGGCATACTCGGGCGCACGCATCCAAGAGCTTGTCAGCCTCGAGGCCGACCATATTCGCAAGGAGGGCACCGTGTGGGTCATGGACCTCTTCAAGACGAAGATGGATGAGGACCGAACGGTTCCCCTGCACGAGCACGTCATCGAAATCGGCTTCCTCGACTACGTCCGCAGCATCGGCAAGGGCCCTCTCTTCATCGATCCGCCCGAGGTGTCTGGTCGCACCGAGACCGCATCGCGAGATGCCTCCGAGGTCCGGGCATCAGGTGTCGCCACCTTCATTCGCGGCAAGGCCGATCTCCGGGAAAACGTCGATCCGAACCACGGCTGGCGCGGCACCTGGAAATCGATCGCCGCGAGTTTCGGCATCGAGGAGAGATATCGTGACGCGATTACCGGGCATACGCCGGGATCGGTCGGACGCAAGTACGAAAGACCGACCACTGCTGAGTTGGCCAAGGCGATGAAGAGGTTCCGCCGCTATGCCGTTTAGGAACGGTTTGATGGGGATATCGGCCTGCTACTGCCTCATGGTGTCGAGCTGTCGGTGTAGCGTGCAGGTTGCGTCGGGATCGTGCGTGCGCTTTGGGAAGCTGTCGCGCTTGAGGCGAGGCAGTGCTACTTCAGATGCCGTTTCTGGGCGGGCTTGATTTGGACGACACGCAGATCAGTTTCTATGGTTTGAAGTTCGAGAACGCGTTCCTGCGTGAGAAAGGGAAGGCTTTCGAGACTTTTTTTGCGCGTGTGATGGGCCACGGGTTTCCAGCGGACTTCGAGCCCGTGCGGCCTTACGGCCCTAAAGGCGACCTGAAGTGCGATGGCTACCGCGGAAGCGATGGGACGGTCTTTCAGTGCTACGCGCCTGACGCCATGAACCTGGCCCAGCTTCTCGCGAAGATCGATGAGGACTTTCACGGTGCTCTCGCGCACTGGGGTTCCCGCATGCATCGCTGGTGCTTCGTGCACAACGACGGGCGGGGGCTGCCGGCACAGGCCACCCAGAAGCTGGTGGACCTTCGCGCAGCGAACCCCAGCCTTGCCATCGACGTGATGGGCGATCCGGAGTTGCGCCAGATTGCCATGGGACTGGCGCTGCACCAGCTTCAGGACCTGTTCGGCGATGTTCCCTCTCAGCGCACGATGGAAAAGCTCGACTTCGCGGCGCTAAGCCCCGTCCTGGCTGCCATCCAGCGGCGCGAACCCGAAGCTGAACCACCCCTGACGGCGCCGTCGCCGGAGAAGCTCGAAGCCAACGCCTTGTCGACCGACGCCGCTGGCCTCCTGCGTCAAGGTCGACGGCGCGAGAAGCTGGTAGAGGAATTTTTCGCAGCATGGCCTGATCCGGGCTTCGGCGAGGAGATCGCAGAGGCTTTCAGGCAGCACTATGCCAAGCTCAAGGCGGTTGCACTTGGCCCAGACGAGATCTTCGGCGAGCTCCAGTCTTTCGCCGGCGGCATGAGCGGCCCCCCATCACGTCAGGCCGCAGTTCTGGCTGTGATGTCCTATTTCTTCGAGCGGTGCGACATCTTCGAGGACGCCATTTCAGGCACGCCGGCATGATCCTGCCCACCAAGCATCTCCGGCCCGAGAGAGCCCTCCTGACCGTTGGCGGCGAGCTCCTGGGCTGCCTGCGGGAGCCGATGACGGTGTCACGACTCTGGGACGAGCTGCGCCGTCGTCGCGGCGACGCCGGCGAGCCGGCGTCGATCAACTACGACTGGTTCATCCTGGCTCTGGATCTGCTATTCCTCGTCGGCGCCATCGATCTGGAGCGTGGATTGATACGGAAGGCCGCGACATGATTCACGGCGTCAGCAGCGACCTCCCCAGCTTCAAGTCCCTCACCTTCGGCCCGGGCCTCAACATCGTCTTGGCGGACAAGAGCGCAGGCGCGTCGGATCGACAGTCCCGCAATGGTGCCGGCAAGACGAGCCTGCTCGAGCTGATCCATTTCGTGTTCGGCGCCAACGCCGATGCCGATAGCATCTTCCGGTCGCCGGAGCTGGCACCTTGGACATTCGAAACTCGTGTCGACATCGGTGGCAATGCGGTGGACGTCGGACGATCCGGCAAGAAGCCCTCGCGCATCATGCTCCAGGGAGACACCACGCCTTGGCCCATTCAGCCGTCGCTGGATGCGAAGTCCGGCGACCTCGTATTCTCCAATGAGAAGTGGCGCGCGCTTCTCGGCGCGGTCTTTTTCGGGCTGCCCGTCGATGCCGATGAACAAGATCGCCATCGCTTTGCTCCGTCATTCCGGTCGCTGTTTTCCTATTTCGCCCGGCGGCAGAACAGCGGAGGTCTGCTGGCGCCGACCCAGCAGTCGAGCAAGCAGCAGCCCTGGGACCAACAGGTCGCCGTCTCATACCTACTAGGCCTTGATTCCCGGATCCCCTCGGAGCTCCAAGAGGTGCGGACGCAGGAAAAGGCAATGACGGAACTCCGCAAGGCCGCCAAGGAAGGCGGCCTGGGGCGCTACTTCGGAACGGCAGCCGATATCCGCACACGCCTGACGATCGCCGAGGCAAGGGCGAAGCGTCTGCGAGAGCAGGTCGCGATCTTCAACGTCGTTCCAGAATATGAAGAAATGGAACGCGAGGCGTCCATCATCACGCGGCAGATATCCGGCCTGAATGATGAGAACACGATCGATCGAGAGCTCATCCTCCAGCTCCAGAACGCGTTGGCCAGCGAGCAGGCCCCGGCGATCGCGAACCTGGATCGCCTCTACAAGGAGGCCGGGGTGGTGCTGCCTGGCTCAGTGGGGCGCCGGTTCGAAGAAGTGGCCGTGTTCCACGAGGCCGTGGTCCAGAACCGCCGGTCCCATCTTTCTTCCGAGCTTCAGTCGGCTGAGGATCGCATTGCCCGACGCGGGCTCGAACGGGCCCGGCTCGATGAACGTCGCCGCCAGCTCATGGGCATACTGCAGTCCGGTGGCGCGCTTGACCACTATGCCAAGTTGCAGGAAGAGACAGGGCGGGCCGAAGCCGATGCTGAAGGCCTGCGACAGCGGCTCGTCACGGCAGAACGGATCGAGAGCACCAAGGCCGAGCTCGATATCGATCGGGCGCGCCTGTTGAAGGCTCTGCAGACCGACCTTCATGAACGCGAGGGTGTCGTCACCGAAGCGATTCTCGTTTTCGAAGAGCTTTCGAACGCGCTGTATGAGAAGGCTGGGAGCCTGACGATCAGCGCGACGTCGAATGGGCCGACCGTTGACGTCCGCATCGATGCCCAGCGCAGCAAGGGCATCACGAACATGCAGATCTTCTGCTTCGATCTGATGCTCGCCGATCTGGCTACGCGCCGTGGCCTTGGCCCAGGGTTCCTGATCCACGACAGCCACCTCTTTGATGGCGTAGACGAGCGGCAGGTTGCCAAGGCTCTCCAGCTAGGAGCAGATCATGCTGCGGCGGTCGGGTTCCAGTACATCGTGACCATGAATTCCGACGCCCTTCCACGCGACGGCTTCCGCCCAGGCTTCGATATCAACGCCTTCGTATGTCCTACGAAGTTGACCGATGCCACCGAGACGGGCGGGCTGTTCGGTTTACGTTTTAACTAGGCCTACGCGGCGCTCTCTATGCGACTAGGGGCGGAGCACAAGAGCGCCGCCCCCTTGACCGGCCTTACACGCAGTCTCCTGCCGCCAAAGGCCTGCCAAACGCCGGCATGGTGGGCAGCCGGCATCGATCGTCGCAGCCATCCACGGCCCTGATGCGCACGTCCGCCGGCAGAGACGCCGACGCGCGATACGAGATGCCCGAGCGTGCTAAACGTTCCCTGCCCACTCACCCAACTGCGCCTCGACGAACAGATGCGATGCGCCCCGGGAGACGGTTCCGGTGAAGGTGAATCCGTGCCGGATCGCCGCTTGCATATGCAGGGGATCGGCCGTCCTGGCGCGCCCATTGATGAGTTCCTGCACCGCGAGCTTGGCGTCTCGATCCCCGGTGCCGCGCCGCGCGGGCCAGACTGCGATCTGCCCGCAGGAGAGATAGGCAGCGATGAGCGCGCCCTCGGCCGCGAGCCGCGTCCGATGCATCGCCGGGCTCGGACGGAGTGCTTCCACGAACAGGCGATCCGCCGCGGCGAAATAGTCCCGCGCCTTTGCGAGCACTGCCTTCATGTCGATCCCCTCAGCCGCGAATGCAGCCAACACCGGAAGCTGCTCCGGCGTGTAGATCTGCCGGTTGGGAAGGCTCGCGACTTCGGCCTCCAGGTCGAACCCACTAACCGGCCAGGGATAAAGGGCACTCTCCCGTTCCGAGACGTCGGGCTGCGGCGGCACGGCAAGCTGCCCCGGATGGAAGGCGGCCTGTGCGATGCGCCCGCGGACGTAGTCGCCGCTGCCCTGCCAGCTCTGAAGCCACTCGCGGTTGGGCTGCATGGCGACCTTGGCGTCCACGTCGTCTAGGTTTCCGACAGGGAAGATCGCGACGATCATCGCATGTGCCCCGGCGATGGTAAGAAGGGCGATGCATTCGAGTGCACCGACGCTATCTTGGCTGATGCTCCAGCCGTAAGCGTTGCGATGGGCCTCGGCCTTGACTGCGGCATCGCGCAGATCCGGCCTCGACTGACGCAGCGCTACCATGTCGGCGATCGCGGGGTCGTCATGAAGCCGGGCGAGGATCGCCGTGATGGGATCGGCGTGCTCGCGGATCTCGCGATCATCATGCGGTCCGGTCTGGAACTCGAGTTTGTTGTTCATGTGGAAAAGTCCTGTTCGTGAGGGTGACAACCAGTCGGCTGCATCTCCTCCCTCTCAAGCCAAAAGGGCGCCCCGCAGCGGGACGCCCCTTCCTGTCGTGGCTCTTGCTGGTGCTCAGGCGAGCGGGTGCGCCGCGAGCATGTCGCGCAGGGATTCGCCCATTTTCCGGGCCAGCGTCAGCGTTGCCGCAAGACGCGGCGTCGGGTGCGGGATGACGTCGCCGGCAAGCCTGGACCAGCGCTCGATTTCGGCGTGAGCCGGAGCGACCGCGATGCGAAGGAGCGCGATCCGGGCCTGGAGCTGCGCGCTCTCGAGCGCCATGGCGATGTCGTCATGCTGCTGGCGCGCGAGGTCGCCGTCCACGAGCATCGCCGCCAGCCGCGTGGCGGCCCGGGCGTGAAGCTCGACGTCGCGGTAAAGGGCCTCGAAGTCCGAATCCTCGACGACGAAGGCGCGCAGCGATGCGGCGTCCTCGACGCGATGCACGGTCGCCGCGCTTTGGGCCGAGGCCAACTCGCGATACCGCGACACGGCATGGGCGAGAGCGTTCGTGGCAACCGCCCCGGCGGTGGTAGCAGAGAGGGTCTCGATGCCGAACGCGGCGCGGGCGAGCGGTTCGAGCGTCGGGTCATCGAGTTCTTGGACCGCCCGGAGGAGGGCAAAGCCATGCTCGCGCTGCGCGTGCCGATCAGCAGCCGTACGGGCCGGCAGCAGCGCGAGCGCGAGCGTCGCCTCCTCGTTCAGGATGGCCAGGGCATGCGGCGTCGCGACGTGATCGCGGACGAGGTAAGGGGCGGACACCTGCGCCAGTTCGATGAAGTGCTCGAGCTCGGCGGTGCGCTGGGTGCAGCGCGCCGCGATGGCGACGAGCGAGGGGCTGTTGCGGATGAACCCGGCATAGTCGCTGTCGCTCGGGTTCGTGAGGCTCAACGCGGCCAGTTCGCCGATGACGGGGCGGATCGTGGCGTCGAAGGCGATGTGGTGCAGGGAGATCGGGCTGGAATGGCTGCTGGCGGTGGTCATGTCTGTCTCTGGATCGAAGGGATGATGGCCGCCGAGGGGCGACGGGATGGGGATGGAGCAAGCGCCGGGCGCGGCGAGCGCCCGGCGCGGGCGATCAGGCCACGGCCGGCTGCGGGCCTGTGGACGTGTGATGCCTCAGCGCATGCTGGCTCGGGCTCGCCCAGCTCTGGCAGGCGGCAGGCGCGATGCCGGTGACGTGCTCGAAGAGGATCTGCTCGATGATGGCGAGCAGCCGGTCGGCGTCTTCGCCGCGAGGGCGGAAGAGGTAGAGCTCGTCGGCGGGCGAGATCCGCGTCGCGCGCCCGAAGCGATATACCGTGGCGCGCTGCAGATCCTTCGGCGCAAGGCCGAGCAGCGCGCAGTGCGCCGTTCCCGCCGGCGAGACCAGCCACCCGTTGAGGGAGGCGTTCTCCATCGCGGCGTGGAGCCGCTTGTCGAACTCGCGGGCCGAGAGGTCGTCCGGGAGAACGACAGAGATCGCGCGCGGCTGCAGCTCGATCGGCGCACCAGCCTTGGGTGCTCGGGTTGGAAGGATCTGCTGCAGCATCCACGCGTTGAAGCCCAGGTCGTTGACCGGCCCTGAGGCCGTCACGCGATACGACCCGTAGCGGTCCGCGTTCATCGCCCTGAGACGATCACGGGGATCGGCGCACTGGGTTGAGGACACTTTGTAGATTGGCAGCTGCAGATCCCGGGCGACGCCGAGGAGACCGGTGCGGGCGCCAGGGTTCGCGTAGCTCTGGCCGCAGGCGCCAACGTAGACGTTGACGCGGTACCCCGCCTGATAGGCTTCGGCGAAGCGCGACTGGCTGAACGCATCGGCCGGGAGGGCGGCGATGTCGTCGCCGCCGATGTGCTCCCAGTCGGTCGGGTACCACTTCGTGACGGCGGCGGCGGAATGGGTGGGCTGGATCGGGCGGCCGATCCGGGCCGAGGTCTTCTTGGTCGACATGGTCTTGAGCTTTCTTTGCTTCTGGTCGTGCACAGGTCCCCGGGGGTTCTTTTCCCAGAGCTTGCGTCCTTCGATTTCCCCTGGTTCGTCGGTCTTGGGTCTCTTCACCGGGCCGGTGCAGCTGGCTACTGACCGGCCCGGTCCCGTTCGCCCCTCGCGGCGAGGAAGCCGATCGGCCGCGCCTGCACCGCGCCGGCGACAAGCGTCTCGGCCGCGACGATGTCGGCGATCGTCAGCGCATCGCGCGCTTCAGTGGCGGCGAAGCCGAAGGCCAGCCGCAACAGCTTGCCGAGGCGGCGCGGATTGTGCCTTGCGGCCCGACGCAGCACGTCCTGCGTGGGCATGGCGACGCAGCCGCGCAGCTCGGCGACGATGTTGGCGGCGATCAGCCCGGCGACGGCAAGAAGCGCCTCATCACGCGGTGGGGCGATGGTGAACACCGTCAGCCGGTCGATGATGAAGTCAGGCAGCGCATCGACATCATTGGCCGTGGCGACGAAGACCACGCCTGACAGATCGAACGGCACGCGGACAAATTCGTCCATCAGCGCGCGGCTGGTCTCGCCTTCGAGGACGGTCAGGAGGGTATGGTAGGGCTTCTCCGAGAAGTGGGTAGAGAGCTTGTCGACCTCGTCGAGCAGGACGACCGGCTGGGCCGTCGATCCCATCGCCATGGCCTCGGTCAGTTGCCCCATGCGCGCTGACTTCCACGACGTCGGGTGACCGACGACCAACGCCTGTGCGTCGCTGTTCGTGGCGCAGCTGATCGCGTGAATCTCGGTCCCGAGCGCGCGGGCGATCAGCTGGCTTGCATGCGTCTTGCCCGTGCCGGGCGGGCCCAACAGCAGGATCGGCGGGACGAAGAGCGGCGTGCCCGTGCGCAGGGACAGGATCGTGGCGCGGATGACGAGGTCGATCACCGCCTCGAAGCCCGGGCAAAGCCGGCGCGTCTGCGTCAGGGCGGCAACCATCCCGTCGGTGCCGAGCAGTTGGGGTCGGCGACCCTCCTGAGGGTCATGGTAGAGCGCGACCAAGCGGTCGAAGCGGAGCTGGTCGGACTCCGAGAAGCTCGGCAGGGGTGAGCCGAGATACTCTTCTCGGTCACCATGCCATTGGCGACCGATCAGTAGCTCGATCTGCCGCAGGGCTACACCGTGGTCGTAGACGCGGACCGAGTGGGGCGCGTTGACAACCGCCTCGGGGATCAGTGACTCGGCCGGCAGCACCGGCGCCGAGGGCGGATCCTGCGCCGCGACTGCGAGGACCTTATCGTCGGCCATCTCGGTGATGTTGCACTCAGGCGAGCCCCTGCGGCGGCGAATGGTCATGTCTCATCACGTCCCAAGTCCGCGGCGGGAACATCCTGTCGCGGGGTGGCCTGTCCGGCCCTCAACGCGCGCGGCTCGAACGGAAACAGGCGGCGCCTTCCGGGCGCCGCCTGTCAGGTCTCAACGTTAGTGGAAGCCGTCAGGCTGCCGGCTAGCCGCTAGCCGGATGGGCCGCCGCCATGTCGCGGAGCCGGTCGCCAACGGAGATTGCCAGGATGAGGGTTGCCGCGACCTGCGGCGGCGACTCGTTGATCGCCGCGTAGACGTGATCGAGGGCGGCATCGCGATCAGGCAGGTGCGTGGCGAGGGCTAGCCTCGCAAGTGCGATGCGCTGCTGCAGGGTTGCACCATCCGCCGCCGCACCTGTCAGCCTCCTGTCTTCCGGCGACAGGTCACGACGACGCAGGCTCTTTCTGAAGCAGTCGGCCATCTCACCATGATGCAGCGCGTCCTGCACCAGCGCGCCGATATCTGGCTGGGTCTCCAGATAGTGCAGCAGCGTGTCGCGCTCTTCCAGCCGGTGGACGGTGGCCCGGCTCTCTGTGGACGTCCCCAGCAGACGGGTGATGTAGGAGAGAATGTCCGAAGTGACTTCGTCGGCATCGATATCGCCGAGCTCGAAAGTGATCTCGATCACTTCACGAAGCTCGTTGGTTTCCGGCTTCTCGAGCCTGCGAAGCATGGCGTGGCCCTGCTCGCGCCGGGCATGGCGGTCTGCGCCGCTCCGAGCAGGGATCAGAGCCACAGCAATGCTTGCGACGGACTTGAGCCGGACGACAGCGTGGAGCTGGCCGACATGCCGGAAGAAGATGTCGGGGTCGCTGCCGTCGGTCAGCGCGATGAAGCGCTCGTGCTCCTGGGCGTGCTGGAATGCGCGCGTGGTCATCGCGACGATGGCCGGCAGATGGGAGAAGAATCCGGCATAGTCGCGCAGAGTCGGCGCGTTCAGCGTCACTGCGGCGAGTTCGTCGATGACGGGACGCAGGGTCCTGTCGATCCTGAGGTCGCGCAGGGTCGCTGGCGCCCGCTCGCGATGGGATTTGGTCATGATGTGATCGTCCTGGAATGTGCCCTGAGATCCCGGGGGTGTTTTCCCGTTCGCCTCACCGCTCTTGGCTTTGGCCTCCTCGTCAGGTCGTCGTAAAAAAAGGCGCGGGCCATAAGGCCAGCGCCCCTCCTGTCATCGTGTCTGGCTGACTGATCTCAAGCCGCTAAAGACCGCTGTCCGTGCTACCGCCCCACCGAGAGGGCAGCGATGCCATTCGCGTCACCTCTGCTAGGCGGCCCTCAAGCCAACGACAGATGTCGTCGATGCGGGCGAGGCGCTCCGGGTCAGCCGTTTCACGCAGTTCTGCGCAGCGGCTGATCGCCGCCGGGAGGGTCAGCCAAGGCACGGGATCGGTCGTCGTCAGGCGGTGCTGCAGCCAGTCGCGCCCTTCCTGCCACTGCTCCGGCGTTAAGGACTCCGGCGCGTGCTCGAAGACAAGCGCGCGCGAAAAAGCCTTCAGGCGATCATCCTCGATGTGCCGTTCGCCGAACGCGTAGCGCTTAGACCAGTCCAGTTCGTGCCAGTGCGCGGCGCGGCCAACGTCCTCTTTGGAAGGGAAGCCGTCATACAGCCGCTCTTCCGGCCATGGGCTGGGCTGGCGATCGGCAAAGCGGTTGGCCAAGGCAACCGTCAGGTTTCGCCAGAAGCCATCATCGGCATGGATGAGCCGGAGCCGGTCGTTGTAGACCGCGTCGCTATCCCGCCGGCAGGTGGCCGCCATGGTGACCTCGGGCGACCACGGCAGAAGCATGGGCTGGGCGTTTGCCTTCACCGTTTTGATCGGCCGCTCGCCCTTGGCGACCATCAGCGAGATGAGGTCGGCTGCCGAGAGGCCGAGATACGAGTAAGGATCGATTGACAGGTCCGCCACCGCCCAGCTCGCCCCGTTGTTAGGGGCTGGCATGAGGGCGGTAATCGGTACGATCCGGCCAAAGTCGGCGAGCCCGACAATGCCGCCCGCCGAAAGGCGCCGGATGGCTCCGGATTTGTGGGCATTCTCCATCATGTCCGCGACGAGGTCGGGTGCGCGCTGTCGCATCAGCCTGAACAAGGCGATGGTGGCGCGGACGTCATTGCTTGCGTCATGTGCTTCGTCCTCGCCAAGAGCGATGCCATTTGCCCGACAAACCTCGCCCAGCCGGTAGACCGGCTTGCCGCCCAGCTTGGGGATCGAGATCGCCGACGGCCGGATTTGAGCCAGCGTGCGGACCATCGGCAGGACGTCAGCGCGGCGGAAGCCGGTGCCTGAGGTCAGGTACGGCGGAAGCAGCGCCTGATGAAAGGTGGTTCGGAGGACTTCCTCGTCAAATTTGAGGGAATTGAATCCTATCATCGTCGCTGGCGTCCATGACGCCAGGAGGCGCGCGATCGCAGTCGCCATGTCGAGATGACTGAAGCGGGCGGCTTCCAGCTGGTCGGGAGTGAATGAGGTGACCAGCATCGCATCGGGCGCAGGCACGACGTGCTGAGGCACCCTGCCATGCAGGACGACCTCGTCCTGGATGACGAGATCGTCGTCGACCCAGGTGAAAGCGGCCTGCACCGGTACGGCGAAGGCCGTGAGTCCGGTCGTCTCGAGATCCCAGAAGATGTAGCCGGGCATCAGTGCGTCCCCGCTTCAGACTTGACGCCGAGGGGCAGCTTGGTCAGCACGATGCCGAGATCACGGGCGTCCTGGTGCATCGCCATCTCGATCATGGCGGCGGCACGCGATCGCCGCATCTCGTCATCGTCGCGGGCCATTGCCTCGTAGATCGTGATCTTGAGCTCGAGGATCGCCGCCACCATGGCGGGCGGCTCGGCCAGGAGAACCGCGAAGCGTCGCGCGGCGCAGCGGGCCCCTTCGCCGAGCTGGCGACCGTTGAGGTCGCCGTAGTCGCCGTAGATCCGGCCGGGATCCTGCTCCAGCAGGAGTGCATGCGCCATGCATGCCTCCCAGCGGAGATACAGGCTGTCAGCCTGCTGGTGGCTCGTATAGGCGCGCTGGTACAGGCGCATCTCGTCGTCATCCGGGCGGGCGTTGTCGACGCCGGTCGTCTTGGTCGTCATGGGAAGAAGAATCCGTCTCGAAGATCAGGCCCACGGCCGCCCTCGTCGGGTCATGCTCCTGGGGGTCCTCGTCATCGAGTTCCGTATTGCTCTTCTCTCCAGAATCTTCGTTTCCAGCTCCCGCGTCACTAGAGATAACCGGGATATGTCGCGCGGTGCGCGCGCGACCGGACCACGGCGTCAGTCCCGATCCGGCAAGAAGAGGTCACGGACAATTCGGCGGCTCCTGCGTGATCGCATAGCTACCGAAAATGGGCCGTCTATCGCTGCCGGGATCCCTACTCCATCGCGTTGTTGGAGCATGTGCCGTAGCTCGGGAAATTTACTGCGGGCGATATCAGCATTCAAATCCGGCCAACCGCGCGGAGAGGCCGGCTCGTCTACCGAGGCAAGCCGCTCCTTTGAGCGATGGGAGAAGCTTTCAACCGTCTCGTTCGACAGCCTGGCCAAGACCGACATGGCGTGGGATGTTGGTTTGTGATCGACCATCAATCTGTCAGCGACCTCGTCGAGCAGCAGCTTATCGTCAGTGCCGATGAAGGCGACGGTCTGAGCTGTATCCGATGTCGTCGGTGACCGCGTTTTCTCCGAGGTTTTTACCTCTGACCGAGCGCCGTGAACCGCCTCCAGTCCCGGGTAGATCCCTATGCCAAGTTCGCCCGACGTTACCATCTGCGGCGCGAGAGGTCGCGGGAGCGACACTGGTTTGGCGCTCGGCCCAGCCTTAAGCCATTTCTCGTTTGCATCGAGCGACCCGCGCTCATGCCGATCTCTCATTTCCACCGCTTCGTCATCGAATGACCGCGCGAGTTGTGTAATCACCGCAAGGCGGACGAGAGGTTCGATGCCGGAGACCTTGTCCAGGGCATTTAACTTCAGGCGCGCGCCATCTGCCCATCCGCGAAATTCCTCATCCTGCTTTTCGGCCAGCTGGCGAGCGCGCGTTTCGATCACCTCGGCGAATCTCGTGAGACTTTTTGTGAAGGTGTATCGGAATGTGGCGGCCTCCGCCGCTGCCGCCTTCTTGTCGCGGGCGCGCGAGACTCCGAGCTCAGTGACTTCGCGTGCTACGTCCTGGCGACGCGCGATCTCTTTTTGCAGCGCCAGATTCGTTCTCTCAATGGATTGTGCGGTATGTGGCTCCAGACATGCAGCCATCAGGTCGGACTTGATGGACTGATTGACCTGTCCAAGTATTGCTTCGACGACAGCGACTCTCTTGTCCAGTTGCGGCTGCGGCTGCCTTCTGTGCCGGCCAACTCCCGGTTTATCCTGCTTCACAGCGGGGCTGAGATGGATGATGGGTTTGGTCGAATTGTGGGCTTTTGCCGGTTCATCCACAACGCGTTCGCGTGCAACCTGTCTCCGCAGCAGCCCCGCTGCGTAAAGTTCCAAGATGGGCATGTCTCCATGGAGCGGCTCTACCAAACGTGTCAGCGCGAGGTCCGACATTGGAGTTTTGCTGATGCTCGCCGTGATAGCTTTGAGGTGCTGAATGCATGCTTGGAGGAACACCATAGACGTTCCCGCTGCCAGAACGTCGCGGGGAGCTTTTGGCTTCGCCTTTTTGACGGCGGTGATCGGCTGAACAAATGAAGTTGATGGAGCTGCGCCTTGCTCGGGCGGCCAGCCAAGACGATGTCCGCCGTCAATCTGTCTCGCAAGTTTTTCGCTGGCGTAAAATTCGAGGACCGGCACGGTCCCGCCTAGCGTCTCAACAAACTGCTTAAGCATTAGCGCTGTCGAGGAACTCCGGCCGACGCTGTTGGAGATGCCCTGCAGGCGCTTGCGGGTACAGGCGCGAAGCAGCGCGGTGTCAGGTCCGACGGCAGGAGCAGTTTGGCGCATCTTCGTCGTGCTGAGCATTTCGAATGGTGCGACCGGCGACGGTGTAAATGTCGGTACCACTTGCGGGTCTTTTCGCGCGGAAAGATGAACTGCCCGCTCTGCGCGCCAGTCCCCATGGTGCAGTCCCTTACGGGCCTGCCGCTTTTCAAACTCTATCTGACCGCGTGATACGTAGGGAACCGGCTGGAAGTCGAGACCGCGCCGCTCGAAAGAGCGGTGATCGACAGGGTGGCCCAACTCGGCCGACAACAACCCCGCCCATTTTTCGCGAATGTGTTCGATCGTGGAAGAGATGGTTTTCTGGCTGCCGTCTCGCTTCGTGTAGCGGATCTCTTCGGAGGTGCCCGCCTCACGTTTGCGCGTTGCCACGCCGTCGAGGGCACGCACCTTCTTTCCGAAATTCGTTGCTGCAAACGACCGCGTCGTCATCAGGAAATGGGCGTGGTCCCATGGATGGTCACGTTTGTGGTGAGCGGCGTACTGAACGCCGAGACCGAACTCCGATGTAAGATATGTGGCGAACGCCACCGTGACGCGCTCGGCGGCTTCCGGCGAGAGCGCGTGAGGCAACGAGCATCTCATATGGCTTGCGATCCGGGGCAGACTACGCGACCGCATCTGATAGTCGCCATCCTTGCGCCGTTCGAAACGGTCTGCTCGCAGCCAGACTTCTTTGGGCGACATTGATAGGCCGTCCGGGAGGCTCAGGCCTGACAAGGCGATGTCGGTCTTGGCGTGCGGATTGTTGACGCGATGACCTTCGAAGCTCCGCAGGCCCGCGATATAGGCCGCGACCAAACCCGCACTGGCCGCGCCGAGATGCCGCTTGGCACGGACCCAGCTTGTCGCCAAATGCATGGTTCTGTCGAACACGGTAGACCTCGTTTTGCCTTCCTAAACCCCGCAGGGACCGCGCAGTCTGCGTCGCTTTGCGGCTCAGACTGCTATAGCGGGCCCAAGGGGCTTCGCCCCCTGGGGACCCCCTTTTAATATGCTCGTTAATTATATTCAACCCATTATATTGAGCTGGCTTTCGTGATGTGCATATATGGTCATTGTGTTCGACTCCGAGCACGACATGAAAGGGTTTGAGATGAGCGAAGCGATCGAGAAGGCGTTGAAGGGTTACGTCAAAGCGAACGCGCGTGAGCACAGGCTCCGCGCCAAGGTCTTCGACGGAGTGCGGGAGATCTTCGAAACGACGCGCACCCACCACGTGCTGCAGGCGGCTTATAACGCGGCCAAGAACTCGTCGCCGAAGGGGAAGCGCGATCTCGCCGAAGCGCTCGTCGATGCGGCGGCCCGCAGCGACTATGTGATGCCGAAGGAAGGTGACTTCACGCCTGCTGTTGAAAAGAGGCGGCGGGAGATCGCCGCTGCGAAGGTCAAGGCGGTGACGGCGTGATGACCAACGACGAGCGCAAGGCGCGCGACGACGAAATCGCGCGGCGCGCATGCGACCTGCTGCAGGCGTCGATCCATCTTGGGTCGCCGCGATTAAGGCCCGAAACGTGCGTAAAACTCATCAGCACGATCTGGGGGGTCGCATCTTCCCCTTTTATCCAGCAGGTCGCGACAGAAGCGCACGACAACCCCGTCAAGTCGATGGCATCAGTGACCGACGATCTTGATGCCGACGAGACCAAGCGACGCGACGCTGAGGCGAAAGTAGCGCGTGAGCAGGCCGAGCTAGTGAAGGATGCCCTGGCCAGTCCGCAACGCTGAGTCACAGTTTGACGTTAAGAATGGCTCGGTCGTTTGACCGAGCCATTCTCATGTCCAGTCCTCCTGGATAATGCGTGTCATCTCCACCACCGAGCACGTGTCGATTTTCAGATCGTTGATCCAGCGGCCATATCGCCTCGGATCCCTGTCGCTCTGGATCGCTACAATCGTCGTGATGCCGACCTGCGATGCGGCCAGGATGAGCGCTGCATCATGGACGAAGCGCGAAGCCCTTTCTTTTTCACTCTCGTTTGGGCGAGGCGCCAGGACACCGAGCTCTTGATTCTTGTCCTGCCGAAACGAGAGATCGAACGAGCCAAAAGGTTCGATCCGGCGTGGCGCGGTCTCGGTGGATCCGGTCCATCGATCAAGGCGCGCAATCTTGCGGCGGACTGCATTGAGATAAACGTCCACACTGTCGCTGGTCTTTGCAGGGACTGGTTGAAGGCGCGAGCCTTCATAGCCGCGCTTGACGTCCGCAAGGCTGATTTCGGCCCGGTGATATCGGATCGCCGCGCAAGACGCTTCGACCGCATCATGTGTGTGCCAACGCGCGATGATCTCGGTCAAATTGTAGGAGCTTCGCTCAAGCGCGTGGGCAAGCTCTCGGTCCGTCGCGAACACGTCGCGGATGAAGCGCACTCCAGCGATCAGGCGCCGGACGTGCTGTTCCGTGATCCCGTTCTCAGCCGCTATCTCCGCCATGGTGGCTGCCTTTGTCGCGTTGTGCGACTCCGCCATCAAGCGCTCGGCGTGGGACCCCAGCGCGACCCACTCAGCGATCTCGTTTGGATTTAGTCGCTTGCGTGACATGATAAGCGATCTTCGAACTTCGGTACCTCAGGGCATGCGGCGACCGCATGTTCACGCAGACATATATGTGTTCGTGTCTCACGCTGCAATTCATACGCCCCGCCGGTGACACATGAACAAGAACACTTGCAGACGCCCGGGTCACCGGAAGAGCAGCTTGGGGTCTATAGCTCAAGGCGCGCATATATCCCATTCCGATACGCCGCACCCGCGTGCGGCGGACGAGTATGGCGCGTAGCTGTCGCTGGCAACGTCCGCTTGCGGGCCAGAGCTTGGGCAAATCGGCTTCCCGTCAGTGCTCAACCACAACAGCTTCACGAACTGCTACCTGCGCGACAATCTCACTATGGAGGTCAACCGCTTGACCTGCTGCGCAGATGGAGATGACGAGCGCATACCGTCCTCGGTCAGTGACCCGCCGTTGCCCTGCGTGAGACTTCCACCAACCGCCCACAGGATAAACAGCGATCGCGTCGTGGCCTGCGAGATCGACGGCGTAGCCCCTCCATAGGTCACAGTGCAGGGATCCTGCCTGAACAGCTTTGGGCCCGAGGAGCCAGCAATCAGTCTCCTTTTCGGAGGCCGAGCCGTCCCGTTCCTGAGCGGCGTTGATACGCGCGCGGAAAGTCGCCTCGGTCTCGGTGCGCTTCTTCATCGCGAACCGCAGGCCGAAGGAGCGGTATGTGTCAGGCCGGGTCGCTGCCTTTCCTGTCAGGTTCGGTTCGATAAAGTAGGACAGCGTCACCTTCATTGTGACAATCTCGTTCTCGATCTGCTCCAGCGCCGCTCGCGGCCAAGGCAGATCGTAAAAGTGCATCTCGTTGAAAACTGCGGACCGGCCATCGGCGCCGAACGCAAACGGCTGGATCTCGGCCTCCGCGACCATCGTCAGGTCGTTGCGGGCGGACAGGACAGCGCGATCAATGTCCGGTACGCCGTAGCCGACCTCGCGCAGCACCTTCTGCTTGTCAGCTTTGGAGCCGGTTTTCCAATGAGCGCCTCGGCCGATCAGCGTTTTGCGGATGGGCTGAGGCCAAGCCGCCGAATCCACGGTCAGCGCCCGGTACGTCTCGGGCCAGAGTTCCGGCAGGGCGGCCTGGAGTCGGCCGATGAAGTTTCCCGCCATGCCGGCGGCTGCGCTCGTCGCCCAAAACGGCACCAACGGCTCGGCCGCCACGTTCGAGCCGGGGGCCAGCAAGGAGACGGCCTCATGCCACGCGCAGAACCCCGCGTCGTCGGTAAGCATGTTGCCCGCCTCGAACAGCACCTCGGGCTTGATCGGCGTCAGATCATCAGGCAGCGACTGCGACCCTCTGCTGAACGGACTGCGGTGGTTCGCGGGCACCGAGGGCTCGAGCGCAGGCGGCGGAGCTGGCAGTTGCTCCTTCCGCGTGAAGCCGCCAATCGTCAGCGCATTCCAGCTTTGTGCTGGGTCCTCGATTGGTTGCGAGGGCATGACGTGCGCCATCAGGCCGCCGGAGACGTTGCCTGTCGCGACCAATACGAGCCGCTTTGTTGCTTCGGATGCGGGCACGCCGTCGGCAGCGTCGCCCAGCATCGCACCTGACGCCACCTGATCTAGCGCTCCGCTCCAGGTCGATGGGCGGTTCGGCGGAAAGTCGACGGCCGAGGTGGCGAGGCAAAAGGCCCGCGTCTCGCCCGGCCGCTCGATCTCGACCTGCGCGATGGCGCCCTGTGTTACAACCCCGTAGCTTGGCGGCGTGGTCGCCGGAAACCCGTTGGGCGGCAAAAGCTTCATCGACTCGACATTGTGGGTGAGCGCAATGGGCTGAGCACCGTTCATGTGCGGCTCGAGGTCGCCATAGAGTATCAGGCCGGCAATAGCCGTTCCATGGCCGCCGTGCGGGGCATGATCGTCAGCGCCCCAAGCGGCATCATAGGCCCAGGCGCCCCTAAGGCCGGGTGCGATGAGGGGGTGCTCGGCCGCCACCCCAGTGTCAAGCGCACATACGACCGGCGCTCCGTCCGACGGCAGCAGAACTCGTCCAGCGAGCTCTGCCACCCAGTCATGGTGGGCGATGCCGCCAGCGCCGCGATCAAGGAATGGTTCGATGGTGCCCGTGGCGCGGCGGATCTCGGCTACCGCGCCAGGGATATGTCCGGCAAAGGTGGTGAGTCGCCCGACCGCGGCATGGACGAAAATGACCGTCGTGTCTGGAAAGAGCAGGCGGTCGGCGTGGACGTCTAGGTTGGCTGCGCGCGCGAGCACGGCTACGCGCTCGGCTCTACCCGACCAACCTTGAATCCATAGCTCCCACCAGAGGATATCCGGGGCGTCGAAGTCTACATCGCCGACAAACAGAGAGCGGACTGGGGCGGCGACGAACGTCTCAAGCACCTCGAAACGATCGATGTCCGTTCGGCGCGCGTTTCCCGGGTCGCGACCATAAGCGGCGATGCGGCCTTGTAGGAACGCGCGCGCGTCGTCGGGAACGAACAGGAGCGCGCTTTCGCTTCGGTCGTCACGGCGCTCGGTTCTAAGAACGACAATGTCCTGTGTGGTAAAGTCTAGGCCAGCGGGTACCTTCGTCGCCTTGGCTCGCGACGCCTCATCCGGCGGCCGTGTCACCACCTCGACAACCGTCCCTGCCTTCAAGCCTTGGATCACCAAGCGCAGATCTGCGCCGGGCGCGGGCATCGCGCCCAGGGCCTGGCTCAGTTGGTCTAGGAGGGCGTCGGCGTGTGCGGCATAGTCGTCCCGCAGCGGCTTTCGCTGTTGCGCGCGCGTAGGGTACTCGTATTGCGTCGCCTCTCGGAACGCGTTGATCGAGATATGCGGATGTTCCCGCCTCCCAAATTCATCAGGCTCCGCCATTCTCAGACAACCTCGAGCAATTATCCGTCATCTATCCGGCGGGCGTCGCCGCTCTGCCGGCCGTTTGGACGGCGGAATTTGCCCTTGAGGGTCTGGCGGTTCTGGAGCGCCCGGGCAAGTGCCTCGGCCAACACCTTGGGCGTGCCTTCGAGGATCGCATCCTTCACCACAGCGTCGGCAGCGCGGACGAGTTCACCCTGGCTCAGGCCGTTGGGCGCTAGCTCGATCGCGGACCAGGAGCTCGGGCTGAGCTTGAACTTCCCAAGCCGCCTCTCGAGGACTGCGCGTGCGGCCGCTGGATCCGGGAGGTCATATTCGATCACTTCGTCGAACCGTCGCGCCAGCGCTTCGTCAAGGATCTCGACGTGATTGGTCGCCGCCAGCACGAGGCTGTCGGTCGAGTTGCGCTCTTCCATGAAGGCCAGCACGGAGTTGAGCACGCGCCGTATCTCGCCCACATCGTTTGGGTCGCCCCGACGAGCGCCGATCGCATCGAACTCGTCGAGAAGATAGACGCCCCGCTGCTGCGCGATCTGGTCGAACAGGAGGCGGAGCTTTCCAGCTGTTTCGCCGAAGAAGCGGCTGAACAGCGCCTCAAGACGAACAGTGAACAGCGGCAAGTGGAGCTCGCCCGCAAGCGCGGACGCCGTCATGGTCTTGCCTGTGCCCGGCGGGCCCACCAGAAGCATATGTGTGGTCGGGGCCTGACCGTGATCGCGAAGCGTCGATCGCTCCTGCTGCTGTCGGACGACGCGGGTCAAACGGGCGTGCACATCATCCGATAGGACCATGCTGTCGAGCGTCACTTTGGGATAGGCACTCTCGACGAGGCCTTGCAGTTCCCCCCGCGGCCGAGCCAACGGGATAGGCGTCTGCCCGCCGGCCGGCCGGCCACTTCGGTGCTGATCGCGGGCCTTCTGGACGAGACGCTTCAGCTTGTCGGCATCATCTGTACGGCCCTGGCGGGCTTCCTGCGCGGCCACTTGCAGCGCGATGGAAAGGAACTGCTCCTCGTTACCCTCAATATGAGAGTTCAGGAGCGCGACGAGATGCTTTGTCGACATGGCACGCCCCCCTCCAGGCTATGACCCATCCGTGCCTGGATCGTATGCAGTAAACGACGCTACTGGCAAAACGTGGCCGGAGTCCTAAGGTTCGCAGAACCTCCACAGGAGACTTCGAGCGCTTCAGCGCAGCCTATCGCGGCCATACAGCTCACCCTGTCAAATCACAATTATTTCCACCAACGGTTTCGGCCGCTTTCCTGCCGTGAGCGCGGTGCCGGTGACTATCGAAACGGTTCGGCGGCTGGCTCGACGGAACACGAGCGGATCGAACTTGAGAACTCGATGGAACGCAAACTTCGATCGCCGTGAGTAGGTGTACCTCACCACCTTAGGGACGGATTCTTCGACCCGTTAAAAGTGCGTCGAGCTGATCGGCGTCAATTACAACCGTCCGGCTTGCGGTCGGCTGGGCCTGACGTCCGACCGGTTATCTTCATTGGAAGCGGGGTCGTGATCGGCGCCGATCATGACCCCGCTCTGACAGGCAATATGCCGTTCAAGTCAGCGGGTTGAAGGCAGAATTCGAGGGGGCAATCTTTGGCGCTGATTCACAGGCCCAGACCTCGGAGGAGGTGTTCTGCGTCGCAACCAGGCGCGGCGACATCCCCCAGCGGCCTGCGCCGACTAGCTCACCGCGCTCTCCCGGATGAAGCCAAAACGTCGGCCGCGATATGGGTCTTATAGCCGAAGATCGGCCCCAAAACACGTTAGCAGACCATCTAAGCGGCTAGGGGCGACCCGTTGATGACACCTTAATGCTTGCCGTAAATGCTCGTCTCGCCGTCAACCCCGACAAGCAGTGTCTCGAATTTCTCCGGCGCGACGCCTGGAACCTCCATTCCTGGCGATCCGACTGGCATGTCCGGGACAGCGAGGCCAAGCGCCGCCGGCCTCTCCTTCAAAAGTCTGCGGATATCGGAGGCTGGCACATGGCCCTCGACGATGTAGCCCTCAACGACTGCTGTATGGCAGGATTCTACCTTGTCCGGCACGCGCAAGGCGCGCTTGCTCGCAGCCATGTCGCGGCTTTCGACGATGCGGGGCGTGAAGCCGGCCTGTTCGAGATGCTTGACCCAAGCCTTGCAGCAGCCGCAAGTCGGGCTGAGATGGACATGAATATCCTGGGCTGCCGCTGGGAGGGCCGTGAGCGCCAGCGCCAGAGCCAGCACATGCGATGTCGTCATATTGTTCTCCATTGAGGACGATCAGATTTGTGCTGAGGCAGACGTTGACGGCGTCCTATCCGAAGAAGCGCCTCCGACGATGGCTTGCGGCAATCGCTGATCGCCCTGATCGAGCCGCGGCAGGGAGATCGTCACGCGCAAGCCCCCTTCCTGACGGTTCGCCAGCGAGATGTCGCCGCCATGTGCCGAGATGACAGCGCGTGCGATGGTGAGGCCGAGGCCGGAGCCGCCGGTTTCCCGCCCGCGCGATTCCTCAAGACGGATGAAGGGTTGGAAGACACGCTCCATATCGCCGTCTGGGATGCCCGGGCCGTCGTCCTCGACCGTGATCACCAAGTCAGCCGGCGTCTCGGCGATCGCGACGGTAACGTGTCCGCCATACTTCAACGCGTTTCCGATGATGTTCCAGAAGACGCGCTTCAGCGATAGCAGGCGTCCCAGCACCCGCCCATGGCCAACCCCGCTCAAGCTTACGGCCTGGCCCAGATCTGCATGGTCATCGACGATGGTCTCGATCACCGAGACGATGTCGATTGGCCTGATAACCTCGCTCGAAAGGCCGCCACGCAGAAACTCCAGCGTCGAGTTGATCATGCTTTCCATCTCGGCGAGGTCCGCGTCGACCAGGTCGCGCGTTGCCGCGTCCTCCATCAGCTCAGACCGCAGGCGCAGCCGCGTGATTGGCGTCCGAAGGTCGTGGGACACCGCCGCAAGCGCCTGCGTGCGCTCGGAGACAAGGTGCTGGATGCGCTCGCGCATGGTGTTGAAGGCGCGCGCCGCGCGGCGCACTTCGGCGGGGCCCGTCTCACTGAGCGGTTGAGGCGTCTGGTCAAGGCTGAAGCGCTCGGCTGCGAGCGCAAGGTCGCGCAGCGGCCGCGTCGCCCAGCGCAGCAGCAGGACGGCGACGACGACGATGGCGACGCCGAAACAGATCGTAACAGCCATCACGCTCCAGTCCGCATGCTGGGCGGCGCGCACTGTCGTCGAGGAAAAGTTGATCCAGGAGCCGTCGTCGAGCCTAACCGAGACCAGCATCATGTGGCGGTAGGCGTCGGCTTCTCCGGAGCCCAGCGCGCCGTCATCGGCGAAGCCGAGGCGGAAGGATTCAGAGGCCAAGTCTGGGACGAGCTCCTTGAGCCTGGCCGCCATCGCCGCTGTGCGCTCCGTCACGGGCGCTGTACCGAGAACCAAGCTGACTTTGCTCCAGTGAACCTCCAAGCTGGCGCTTGACAGATCATGGGCTGCACGGTCGCGCTCCGGCTCGTGCGGGATGCCGGCGATAGCGCGCTTGATCGAGACGATCCGCTCGGCCAGCCCCCGATCGCGCTGCGCCGTCGCCAGACTGTCGACGCCGACGCGGTAGGCCCAGTATCCAACAAGGTGTAGCGCGACCAGCGCTGCGACCAGGATGAGAATGGCCCTACTCGCCACTGTGTCGGGGAAGCCGCGCTTCAGAATGCGGGTCATGCCGATAGGCTTTCCTGCATTTGGATCGACGGCGTGAACATGTACCCGGCTCCGCGAATCGTCTTGATCAACTGTCCGCCCAGGGCGTCAGCGTCGAGCTTGCGGCGCAGGCGGCTGATCTGGACATCGATCGTCCGGTCGAAGGGGTCGTCGCTGCTCCTGGTCTTGGCAAACTGCATCAAGGCCTCACGCGAAAGGACGCGATTGGCGTGCTCGACGAAGGCGACCAGCAGGTCGAACTCGCCGGTGGAAAGATCGACCAGCGTGCCCGAGGGGGAGGTTAGCTCGCGCCGACGGAGATCCAATCTCCAGCCGTCGAATGCGACGGCCTCGCTGGCTCGGCCAGCGCTGCCGCCACGCGTGACGCGAGATCTGCGCAGGACCGCCCGAACGCGGGCGAGCAATTCGCGGGGACTGAAAGGCTTCGTCACATAGTCGTCAGCCCCCGCCTCCAGCCCGATGACGCGGTCGCCCTCGTCGGTGCGCGCCGTCAGCATCATGATCGGCACCTGCGACATCGCGCGAACATCGCCGCAGAGGTCGAAGCCAGATCGGCCCGGCAGCATCACGTCGAGAATGACGAGGTCGATCTCGGCATGCTGAAGGACGTCCAGCATGACGCGCCCGTCGGGAGCGCCTGTCACCTTGTAGCCCTGGCGCTGCAAGAAGCGGGCAACCAGGAGGCGGATCTGCGGGTCATCGTCCACCACGAGCACATGGCCGTGGTCGTCAGCTGCCTGACTGGTTCGGGTCTCGGTCACGTGCGTCCTTCTTCGCCACCTTCAGGCGGGTCGCGCCGGCGGGCCGACGGCAGGACAATAGCGCTCTCACTCCAATGATGCGCGGTCGTCTTCGCAACAATTTGTTACGGACGGCGGCGGCGTGCGGTTGCTACCCAAGCTCCATCGACACTCTGGGACCGACGCGAATCGCGATGGCTGCAAAACTGTCTCTTACCGCTCTGTCAGGGGTCTTGCTCGGCGCCTGCTCCGTCGGCCCTGTCCCGGTCCATCTGGCGCGGCCGGCGGACCCCGTCGCACGCGTGCCGGCCATCGCCTATCAGAGCGTTACTGCCGGCGTCACCACGATGCGGCCGGCCGAACCGAAGAACTGGCGCGAACTGAACCGTCGGGTGGGCCCGCAGCAGTGACCATCATGAGACCCGCTTTGTCGCCTGCCTATCGAAGCCACGTAGTCGACATTCGCCGCTTCGCACTGCTAGCCGCCGTCTCCGTCATTCTCGGGGGCTGCGCGTCCTTCTCCGCCGATGGCGGCGTCGGCACGGCGCAGGCAGTCGCCTACGCGGAGCTCAACAAGGACGTCGTCAAGATCGGCGACGACGCGACGGCCCTCGGTGCCAGGGCGCGCGTCGACCAGCTTCTGAAGAAGCCCCTGACAGCCGACAGCGCCGTGCAGATCGCGCTTCTCAATAACCGCGGCCTGCAGGCCGCCTTCAACGAGCTCGGCATCGCCGAGGCGCAGATGGTGATCGCCAGCCTGCCGCCGAATCCCCGCCTCTCGATCTCGTCGAGGACAGGAACCCTGTCGCTCGAGATCGAGCGACAAATCGTCGGAAGCATTTTCGCTCTGGCGACCCTGCCGGCGCGAGCCGACGTTGCGCGGGATCGGTTCCGATCCGCCCAATTAAGGGCAGCCGAGGCTGTGCTGAAGCTGGCGGCCGATACGCGACGTCAGTATTTCCGTGCCGTTGCCGCCAACGCTCAAGCGACCTTCTACCAGGAGGCGAAGGCCTCATCCGACGCCGCGACGCAGCTATTCAAGCGGCTCGGCGAATCGGGCGGCATCAACAAGCTGAACCAGGCCCGCGAGTTCGCCTTCGACGCCGAACTCGGCGCGCAGCTCGCGCAGGCCCGCCTGCAGCGGGGTCAGGAGCGCGAGCGTCTGATCCGTCAGCTCGGGCTCTGGGGCGATGACCTCAAGTTCAGCTTGCCGGGTTCGCTGCCGCCGCTGCCGCGCCTGCCGGGCATCAAGGCCGTCGAGGCCGAGGCGCTGCGCAAGCGCATCGACGTCCAGATCGCGCGCCGCGATCTCGATCTTCTAGCGAAGACGCTCGGACTGACCCAGGCGACGCGCTTCGTCAACGACGTCGATCTGCTCGGCCGCCGCATCTATGACCGGAAGCTGACCGTTCTGGCCGATGGCGATATAGAGCGCGAGGCGACGCGCACGCGCTTGGTCGAACTCGAAATCGAGATCCCGATCTATGATTTCGGGCAGTCCAAGGTCGCGCTGGCGGAACAGACCTACATGCAGGCTGCCAACAAGCTCGCCGAGAAGGCGGTCAATGTCCGGTCCGAGGCGCGCGAGGCCTACACGACCTATCGCGCCAGCCACGACATCGCACGGCACTACATCGCCAACGTCCTGCCGCTGCGCAAGATCATCCAGGACGAGGCTCTGCTGCAGTACAACGGCATGCTGATCGACGTGACGCAGCTCATCGCCGACGCGCGCGGCCGCATCCTGTCCAACGTCGCGGGCATCAATGCGCGTCGCGACGTCTGGATCGCCCATACCGACTTCAAGCACGCGCTGATCGGCGGCGGCTCGGGCGGAGGCGGCGGGTCCGCCGTCGTCGCGGCGGCCGGCGGCGGCGATGCGCCGGCCCATTGAACCCTCGAGGAGCAAGACGCCATGACGGATCTGTCACGTAGGGGCTTCATCGGCACGTCGGGGCTCGTGCTCGCGGGTGCGACAGCCGTGTCGGGCCGCACAGCCTTCGCCGCCGTGCCCGAAGCGCCGACCATGGCGAGCGCTGCGACGCAGGCCCCGCTCGTGCCGACCTCGGGCCCGGACTACCAGCCGGTGGCGACGCTGAACGGCTGGACCCTGCCCTGGCGGATGAACGGCGACTGGAAGGAGTTCCACCTCGTCGCCGAGCCGGTCGAGCGCGAGATCGCTCCCGGCATGATCGCCTACCTCTGGGGCTATAACGGCCAGTCGCCAGGCCCGACCATCGAGGCGGTCGAGGGCGACAAGGTCCGCATCTACGTCACCAACAAGCTGCCGGAGAACACCACGATCCACTGGCACGGCCAGCGCCTGCCCAACGGCATGGACGGCGTGGGCGGCCTGAACCAGCCACACATCCCGTCCGGCAAGACCTTCGTCTACGAGTTCCAGCTCAGGCGCTCGGGGACCTACATGTACCACCCCCATTCCGATGAGATGGTGCAGATGGCGATGGGCATGATGGGCATGTTCATCGTCCATCCGAAAGACCCGGCCTTCCGTCGCGTCGACCGCGACTTCGTGTTCCTGCTCAACGCCTTCGACATCGAGCCGGGATCCTATGTGCCCAAAGTCAACACCATGCTCGATTTCAACCTGTGGTGCTGGAACAGCCGCGCCTTTCCCGGCATCGACCCGTTCGTGGTGGGGAGGAACGACAAGGTCAGGATCCGGTTCGGCAACCTCACGATGACCAACCATCCGGTCCACATGCACGGCTACGAATTCAAGGTTTCCTGCACCGATGGCGGCTGGGTCGATCCCGCATCAGCCTGGGACGAGGTCTCCATCGATTGTGCGGTCGGCCAGATGCGCGCCTTCGACTTCGTCGCCGACGAGCCCGGCGACTGGGCGATCCACTGCCACAAGTCGCACCACACGATGAACGCCATGGGCCATTCGGTGAAGACCTATATCGGCGTCACCAAGAAGGACCTCGTCAGCCGCATCCGCAAGGCCGCGCCCGGCTACATGGCGATGGGCACGAACGGCATGGGCGAGATGGGCTCGATGGAGATGGAGCTGCCGAAGAATACCCTGCCGATGATGACGGGCTACGCCCAGTTCGGCCCCGTCGAGATGGGCGGCATGTTCTCTGTGGTGAAGGTGCGCGAGGGGCTGGCGAAGAACGACTACGCCGATCCCGGACACTACAAGCATCCCGAGGGCACCGTCGCCTACGAGTACAAGGGCGCGAAGCTCACCGAAGCGCCGCGAGTCGAGCCCGCCAAGGCCAAGCCAGAGCAAGCAACCTGGCAGGTCAAGGATCCGCGCAAGCCCCGGCTTGGCGCGGACGGAAAGCCTCTGCCCGGCGCCAAGGCCGGCGGCGCTCATTCCAACCACTGAACGATCCATCGAACTGCGGAGAAAGCGATGACGAAACTGGCTTCACTGAAACTCGCGAGCCTCGCGCTCGCCCTGTCGGCCAGCGCGGCGCTGGCTGGGCCGGGAGCGGCCGGCCACCATGATGGCGAGGTCGCCTACGGCAAGCCCGGCGACCCCAAGAAGCCGGCGCGTCTGGTCCAGGTCTCGATGGGCGAAAAAGACGGGAAGATGCATTTCATCCCGAACCGGATCGAGATCCGTCGCGGCGAGCAGGTCAAGTTCCAGCTTCGCAACAATGGCGAGATGGACCACGAACTCGTCCTGGCGACGCTTGAGGAGAACCTCAAGCACGCCATCGAAATGCAGAAGAACCCCGACATGGAGCATGACGACCCGAACGCCAAGCGCCTTGCGCCGAAGAAGACCGGCGAGATCGTCTGGGCCTTCACCAAGGCCGGCCAGTTCGACTTCTCTTGCCTCATCCCCGGCCACCGCGAAGCCGGAATGACCGGCACGATCATCGTCAAATAGGCGCAAGCCTGACCGAGGAGCATTTCATGTTGAAGATCATCTCCATTCTCGCCTTCACCGCGCTCGCGCTGCCTGCCCTCGCGCAGCAGGTCAACGGTACCGTGAAGAAGGTCGACGAGGCGCAAGGCAAACTGACCATCGACCACGGCCCGATCAAGAATCTCGACATGGACGCCATGTCGATGGTCTTCCGCGCCGGCGATCCGGCCATGCTGAAAGGCCTGAAATCGGGAGACAAGATCAAGTTCGACGCCGACCGTGTGAACGGCCAGATCACGGTGACGAAACTGCAGAAGGCCAAGTGAGCCCCTTGGTCGAGGGCGGGCGAGCGACGCCCGCCCGCATTCCGGCTGGCCTTTTCGTCGGCCTCGTCATCGCGCTCGGCGCAGGCACGAGTCGCGCAAGCGACGGCGACCTTCAAAGAGCGCTTCTCGAATCCCGCTGCGTGCAAGCGACGATCAGGGCGCTCCCACCGCTGGGGCAGACGCTTCTCTACGAGGCGAATTGCTTTGGGAGCTCTCACAGGCTGCTTAGGATCGCCTGCGCCGGTGGCCGCTGCCTCGTTGATCCCCGCCAAATCCCGCGTGACGGGGCCGACGACGACTGATTGACGCGATGGTGATGCCGCCGGTCTTTTGCCGGCGCCTTTGACATGGCATTCTTCCCTTATGAAGCGCCGGCTCCTCACGCACGCACTGATCCTGGCCCTGTTCCTGACGGCCGGCGTTCTCGCGGCCTATGTCAGCCCTGCGACTGCCGGCATGGTGCGGGACGCCGCCGGCGTCGAGCAGACCATGGAGGCCGGTATGCCGTGCTGCCCGTCGGACCAGGATGGCCCCAAGGACTGCACGACGAACTGCCCGGCGCTGACCTTCTGCCTCGCCAAGTGCTTCGTCGGCGGACCGATCAGCTCCGTCGCGCTTCCTGGCCCTGTCACGGCGGTCGTCGGGCTTATGGGCAACGACGCCGAGCGCGCAACCCAAGGCTTCGCTCCACCAGCGAGACCTCCCCGAAGCTGAGGCATGGCCGGCGCGTCAGCGCCGGTTCCGGCCGCACGGCGCTGCCCGGGCGGTTGGCGAGCGCGTGGCTCAAGGCCTCGCTATAGCTGCGCCTGAACGCGGCAGCCTGTTCCATTCGGGATAGCCACCATGGTCTCCGTAAAATTCGTGCGCGTGCTCGCCGCCGCGCTTCCGCTCGCCTTCGTCAGGCCGGCGCTAGCCGACATCAAGGATTATGAATTCCAGCTCGCCCAGAAGGAGCTGAAGCAGGGCGACGGCGTCATCGTCACCGTCCGGCTGATCGACAGGCGGACCGGCAAGGCGGTGCCCGACGCCGTGATCTTCGCAAGCCGCATCGACATGGAACCGGACGGCATGGCGACCATGGCCTCGAAGCTCGAGCCTATGCCCGCGACCGAGCCGGGCAGCTACAGCTTCAGGACGAACCTCACCATGGAGGGCGGCTGGCGGCTCTCGCTCGGAGCCAAGGTGCAGGGCGAGGAGGGCACGATAGAGAGCCGCCTCGTTCTGAAGGCGACTCCATGAGCCGAATTTTACTCACCGCCCTTGCTCTCACCGCCCTGACGGCGGTGGGCGCGGCGGGCTATTTCGCGGGAACGCGCGGCCTCGTCCTGCCCGGCCTCGACCGGCTCCATCATGCATTCATCGCCAGATCGCCGGTCGCACCCCAAGCGGGGCCAGCCACCGCCACAGGGCCGATCGCCTATTACCGCCATCCAGACGGCGCGCCATTCTACGCGGCCGAACCCCGTAAAACCGAGGACGGTCGCGACTTCCTGCCCGTCAGCGCCAGCGAAGAAATCAGCTTCGATCCGGCTGCGGCAAAGTCGGCGCACACGGTCGCCGAGACAGCCACGACCACCGGGGCAGAGCGAAAATTGCTCTACTACCGCAACCCGATGGGTCTGCCCGACACCTCCCCAATACCCAAAAAGGACTGGATGGGGATGGACTACCTGCCGGTCTATGCCGGCGAAGATGCCGACGACAAGGTGATCAAGCTTTCGCCCGGACGCATCCAGCGCAGCGGCGTACGTTCCGAGCCGGTCGTCCGCCAGGCGATCAGCCGGCCGATCCGGGTGCCCGGCACGGTGCAGCTCGACGAGCGCCGCGTCTCCGTCGTCGCGACGCGCTCGGACGCCTTCATCCAGGAGGTGGCGCCGGTCACCACCGGCGACCGCGTCGCCAAGGGGGATCGTCTGGTCCGGATCTATTCGCCCGAGATCACGGCGGCGGGCGCGCAGTTCGTGTCCGAACTCAACGCCTCCGGGCGAGGCGTGCCCGAAGGCGGCGCGCGCCAGCGGCTGGAGAACCTGGGCGTGCAGCCTGAAATCGTCGCCGAGATCGAGCGGACCCGGAAGGTGCCGTTGACGATCGTCTGGTCGGCTCCGCGAGACGGCATCGTGCTGGAGCGCAACGTCGTCGACGGCATGAAGATGGCGTCCGGCGATAGCCTATTTCGGCTCGCCGATATCTCGACGATCTGGGTGCTGGCCGATGTCCCGGAAGGCGATCTGGCCGCGATCCGCATCGGCGCGCCGGCCACGATCCGCCTGCGCGGGCGGCCGGGAACGGAGTTCGCGGGCAAGGTCGGTCTGATCTATCCGCAGGTAGCCGAGACGACGCGGACCACCAAAGTTCGCATTGAGATCGACAATCGCGAAGGCATGCTGCTGCCCAACATGTACGCCGATGTCGAGATCGGCTCCGGTGAGTTCGGTCTGGTCCTCGCTGTCCCCGACAGTGCCGTGATCGACACCGGCACGCGCCGCGTAGTCATCCTCGACCTTGGCGAGGGCCGCTTCGAGCCGCGCGAGGTCCAGCTTGGCCAGCGCGGCGAAGGCATGGTCGCGATCAGCGAGGGTGTGAAGGATGGCGATCGCGTCGTCGTCTCGGCGAATTTCCTGATCGACGCGGAGAGCAACCTGAAAGCTGCGCTGAGCGGGCTCGGCACGCCGGAGGCAAAAGGGGCTGAGACGACGCCTGCGGAACAAAAACCATGATCGCTGGCCTCATCGCCTGGTCGGCGCGCAACCTCGTTCTCGTCTTCGTCGCCACGGCGTTCGCCGTCGCGACCGGGGTTTATGCGGTCCGGACGCTGCCGCTCGACGCCATCCCCGATCTCTCCGACGTGCAGGTCATCGTTTACACCGAATATCCCGGCCAGGCCCCTCAGGTCATCGAGGATCAGGTTACCTATCCGCTGACGACCTCGATGTTGACGGTGCCGAAGGCCCGCGTCGTGCGCGGCTTCTCCTTCTTTGGCGTCTCCTTCATCTATGTCATCTTCGAGGACGGCACCGACCCGTACTGGGCGCGCTCGCGCGTGCTCGAATATCTCAACGCCGCTGCCCGCCGGCTTCCGGCCGGCGTCACGCCGACGCTGGGGCCAGACGCGACCGGCGTCGGCTGGGTCTACCAGTATGCGGTCATGGCCAAGGACATGTCGCTGGCCGAGTTGCGCTCGGTCCAGGACTGGTCGGTGCGGTACGCCGCCTCTCGCGCCGAGGGTGTGGCCGAGGTCGCCAGCGTAGGTGGCTTCGTCAAGCAATATGCCATCGTGGTCGATCCAGTCAGGCTGCGGGCGCAAGGGGTGTCGCTGTCGATCCTTCGCGAGGCCGTGCGCAACAGCAACATGGATGTCGGCGGACGTACCGTCGAGCTGGCCGAGTTCGAGTTCGTGGTGCGCGGGCGCGGCTATCTGAAGTCGATCGCCGATATCGAGAACATCGTGCTCCGGACCGAGCGCGGCGCGCCCTTGCGGCTCGCCGACGTCGCCCGCGTCGAGCTCGGGCCCGATGAGCGGCGCGGCATCACCGAACTCAATGGCGAGGGCGAGGTCGCCAGCGGCATCGTGCTGCAGCGCTTCGGGGCTAATGCGCTCGGCGTTATCGAGCGCGCCAAGGCGAGGCTCGCCGAGATTGCCGCGACCTTGCCGGGCGGAGCCGAGATCGTGCCGGTCTACGACCGTTCGCAGCTGATCGAGCGGGCGATCCAGACCTTGAAGATGACGCTGATCGAGGAGAGCGTCATCGTCGCGCTGGTCTGCATCGCCTTTCTCCTGCATCTGCGTAGCGCGCTGGTGGCGATCCTGATGCTCCCCGTGGGCATCCTGATCGCGTTCGCGGCGATGAAGGCGCTGGGGCTGGGCTCCAACATCATGAGCCTGGGGGGCATCGCGATCGCGGTCGGCGCGATGATCGACGCAGCCATCGTCATGATTGAGAACGCCCACAAGCATCTCGAGCGCGCACCGCCGGGCAAGCCGCGCATCGAGATTATCATCGAGGCAGCCAGCGAGGTCGGGCCGGCGCTGTTCTTCAGCCTGCTCGTGATCACCGTTTCGTTCCTGCCGATCTTCACTCTGGAGGGCGAGGAGGGCCGGCTGTTTGGGCCGCTCGCCTACACCAAGACCTTCGCCATGGCGGCCGCCGCCGTCCTGTCGGTGACGCTGGTACCAGCCCTGATGGTCGTCTTCGTGCGCGGCCGGATCATCCCGGAGCAGAGGAACCCGATCAACCGGGCGCTGATCGCGCTCTATCGCCCGCTGATCAAGGGCGTGCTCAAGGCCAAAGCGCTGACGATCCTTCTGGCGCTCGCCGTGCTCGGCGTCAGCGTCTGGCCGGCGCGGCAGCTCGGCTCGGAGTTCATGCCGACGCTGAACGAGGGCACGCTGATGTACATGCCCACGACCCTGCCGGGTATCTCGGTGACCAAGGCGGCCGAACTGCTCCAGACCCAGAACCAGATCATCCGATCCTTTCCGGAGGTTGCCTCGGTCTACGGCAAGGCCGGGCGGGCCCAAACCGCGACGGACCCTGCCCCGACGGAGATGTTCGAGACCATCATCAACCTGAGGCCGCAGGAGCAATGGCGTACAGGGGTCACCGCCGACACGCTCAAGGCCGAGATGGACAAGGCGCTGCAGTTCCCCGGCATCTCGAACGCTTGGACGCAGCCGATCCGCGCCCGAATCGACATGCTGGCGACCGGCATACGCACCCCGATCGGCATCAAGGTCTTTGGCGACGATCTGACGAAGATGGAAGGCGTCGCGCGCCAGATCGAGACCGTTCTGAAGGCCGTGCCGGGCACCACTAGCGCCTATGCCGAGCGCGTCATTGGTGGCTATTTCCTCGACATCGTGCCCGATCGGATCGCGCTTGGGCGCTACGGGCTTTCGGTCGGCGACGTGCAGGGCGCGGTGGTGATGGCGATGGGCGGAGAGACTGTCACGACGACGGTCGAGGGCCGGGAGCGCTATGGCGTCACCATCCGCTATCCACGCGACTTGCGCTCCGACCCACAGTCGATCGCCCGCGAGGTTCAGGTGACGATGCCGTCGGGCGGTTCGATCCCGCTTGGCGAGGTCGCGAAGATCGAGCGCAAGCGCGGTGCGACTACGATCCGCACCGAGAACGGCCAGCTCGCGGTCTACATCTTCGTCGATATCGCCGGGCGCGATCTCGGTGGCTATGTCCGCGAAGCGCAAGCGGCCCTCGCAAAGGCGGTCCAGCTTCCGACCGGTTACCGCGTCGCCTGGAGCGGCCAGTTCGAGTATCTTGAGAGGGCCGAGGCGCGCCTCAAGATCGTCGTTCCTGTCACGCTAGCGATCATCTTCTTGCTGCTCTACCTCAATTTTCGCCGTCTGACCGAAACGCTCATCGTCATGCTGTCGCTGCCCTTCGCGCTGGTCGGCGGGATCTGGCTGCTCTGGTGGCAGGGTTTCAACATGTCGGTGGCAGTTGCGGTCGGCTTCATCGCGCTGGCGGGCGTCGCGGCCGAAACCGGCGTAATCATGCTGATCTATCTTGACCAGGCGCTGAAGGAGGTCCGCGCGCGCTGCACCGCTGAGGGGCGGGCGTTCAGCCGTCCCGATCTTCAGGAGGCGATCATGCTGGGCGCGGTCGAGCGGCTACGGCCCAAGATAATGACAGTGATCGCGATCATGGCCGGCCTGCTGCCGATCCTCTGGAACACCGGCACGGGCTCGGAGGTGATGCAGCGCATCGCCACCCCGATGATCGGCGGCATGATCTCTTCGACGGTGCTGACGCTCTTGGTGATCCCTGCGATCTACGGGCTGGTCAAGGGTTGGGGGTTGTCCAACGCGGTGAAGTAGCTGAACTGGCTCCCGACGCCATTTGCGATCACGGATGGATGCCCATGGCGACGATATGGCTAGAGAAAGCGAAAACATGGGCGCGCAGACTCAAGCGCGACGTCATCGCGCTGTGGATCGCCGCGCGTGACGTGCGGACCCCCAGACTCGCCAAGATCGTGGCCGCCGGCGTAGCAGCTTACGCACTATCGCCGCTCGACCTCATTCCAGACTTCATACCGGTTCTAGGCTACCTCGACGATCTGCTCATCGTCCCGCTCGGCATCATGTTGGCAGTCAGGTTGATTCCCGGCCCTTTGATGTTTGAATTTCGAGCCACGGCATCGCAGCGTGATCAGCGTCCGGTCAGCCGCGCTGGGTTCGTGTTCGTCGTGGCTATGTGGCTGGCCTTCGCGGCCCTCGCCGTTTGGTGGCTCGTTTGACCTGCCTCTCGTGGCATGCGCTTCTTCCCCTGCGGAGCTCGCCTTACGTCGGCAGCGGGGACCGGAAGGCCTTGCGGTTGGGGTTAGGCTTGGACCCTCCCCGCTATTGCTCATGGGGCGGCTGATCGTCTCCGGGGAGCGCCATATCGGCTAGGATCGGGCATTCTGGGCGGTCGTCGCCGTGGCAGGTCCGAGCGAGATGCCGGAGTGTGAGCGACATGGCTTGAAGCTCTTCGATCTTAGTTTCGAGATCGCGCACGTGCTTCATCGCGAAGCGCTTTACGTCGGCGCTCGCCCGGCTCTTGTCGCGCCAGAGCGCCAGAAGTTGGCGGGCCTCCTCGATAGAGAACCCGAGCGTGCGAGCTCGCTTGATGAAGCGAAGCTCGTGGATCTCTTCGGTCGCGTAGATCCGGTACCCGGCCTCCGTCCGGATTGGCGGCTCGATGAGGCCGATGCTCTCGTAGTAGCGGATCATCTTCGCCGTCACGCCGGATGCCGTCGCCGCCTGTCCGATGTTCATGTCGATGTCTCCTATGACTGTGGCGAGTTCATTCCGCAGCGGCTAGCTCTGTCGGCCTCGTCGGGTTCGGTTCCACCCGCGTCGACCCGTCGAAGCGCTTGAGCCGCAGGGCATTGGTTAGGACGCTGACGCTCGAAAGGGCCATGGCTAGGCCGGCGAACATGGGCGACATCAGGATACCGAAGGCTGGGTAGAGCGCGCCGGCCGCGACGGGGATGAGCACGACATTGTATCCAAAGGCCCAGACGAGGTTCTGGCGGATGTTGGCGATCGTCGCCTGCGACAGGGCGATGGCCTTGGCGACTCCCTCCAGATCGCCGGACATCAGGACGACGTCGGCGCTCTCGATCGCGATGTCTGTCCCAGTACCAATCGCGATGCCGACATCCGCCTGCGCCAGCGCCGGCGCGTCGTTGATCCCGTCCCCCACGAAGGCGACGCGGCCGCCTCCGGCCTGTAGCGACTTGACCACTTCGGCCTTGTCGGTAGGTAGAACTTCGGCGATGACCTCGTCGATTCCGAGCCTGCGCGCGATGGCCTGCGCCGTGCGTGCGTTGTCGCCGGTGACCATAACGATGCGCAGGCCCAGCTGGTGCAGCGCGGCGATTGCAGCGGGCGTCGTCTCCTTAACGGGGTCTGCAACCGCGATGATGGCCGCGAGTCTTCCGTTGATCGCGGCGTAAAGAGGCGTCTTGCCTGCATTGCCGAGTTGCGCGGCCTGCGCGGCGAACGCCGATAAATCGAGGCCCAGACGCCGCATCAGCCGGTCGGCGCCGACCTCGATACGATGCCCCTCGACATATGCCACGACCCCGAAGCCGGGCTCGCTGGAGAAGTCCGCCGGCTCAGCCAGCCGCAGCCCGCGCTGCCGCGCACCGGCGACGATTGCATCGGCCACAGGATGTTCGGAGAGGGATTCCACCGAGGCGACGAGGCGCAGCACCTCGTCTTCCTGGAACCCTTCCGTGACGGCGATGTCGGTCAACTCCGGCCGGCCCTTGGTCAGCGTGCCCGTCTTATCGAGGGCGATGACCGTCGAATCCTTGAGGCTCTGCAGCGCCACGCCCTGCCGGAACAGGATGCCGAGTTCGGCGCCCTTGCCGGTACCGACCATGATCGAGGTTGGCGTCGCCAGCCCCATCGCGCAGGGGCAGGCGATGATCAGCACGGCGACGGCGTTGACAAGCGCATACGACAGCGCGGGGCTTGGACCGAACGCTAACCAGGCCGTGAAGGTCAGGAGAGCCAGTCCGATCACGGCTGGTACGAACCACATCGTCACCTTGTCGACGAGCGCCTGGATCGGCAGTTTGGAGCCCTGCGCTGCCTCGACCGTGCGCACGATCTGCGCCAGCAGCGTATCGGCCCCGACTCTCTCGGCGGTGAAGCGGAAGGCGCCCGCGCCGTTTATTGTCCCGCCCGTGACTGCAGACCCGGGTTGCTTGCGGGCCGGGATCGGCTCGCCGGTGATCATGGCCTCGTCGACATAGGATGATCCCGATACGACATCGCCATCGACGGGGATGCGTTCGCCTGGACGCACGATCACGACGTCGCCCGCGACCACGGTCTCGATGGCGACATCGATCTCGTTGCCGTCTCGCAGCACGCGGGCCGACTTGGCCTGGAGCGACAGTAGGCGGCGGATGGCCTCGCTCGTCGAGCCCTTGGCGCGCGCTTCGAGCCAACGCCCCATCAGGATCAGCGTGACGATTACCGCGCCGGCCTCGAAATAGGTGTAATCGGTGCCATCCGGCAGCAGACCGGGCATGAACGTCGCGACGCTGGAGTAGACGAAGGCGGCGGTCGTGCCGAGCGCGACGAGCGAGTTCATGTCTGGCGCGCCGCGCATCAGCGCGGGCCACCCCTTCCGAATGAAGCGCTGGCCAGGCACCGCGATCACGAAGCCGGCGAGCAAGAACGAAAGCACCTTGATGTTGAACTCGCCGACCAAGCCGGCAAGAAAATGATGCAGCGTCTCGGACATGTGCATGCCCATCTCGAAGACGAGCAGCGGCAGGGTCGCGATGGCCGCGATCGTGACGTCACGGCGCAGTTCCGACAGCTCGGCGTCGCGCGCCCGACGCTCGCGGTCGGAGGTGTCCACCGCGTCTCCGGCCTGTTCGGCGTCGTAGCCGGCGGCGGCAACCGCCTTGACGAGCTCTGATGTCATTTCCGAGCCGCCCAGCACGCGCACAGAGGCCCGCCCAGTCGCCAGATTGACCGTGGCTTCGAGGGCGCCCGGTACCGCCGCAAGCGCGCGCTCGACACGTCCGACGCAAGAGGCGCAGGTCATGCCCGAAATACTCAGAACGACGATGGTCTCCCTCGGTTCGTAGCCTGCCTTTCGGATGGCCAAATCGATAGCCGCGGTATCGACTTTTCCAGAGCTGACGGCGATGTGGGCCCGCTGAGTCGCCAAGTTCACCGAAACGCTGTCAACGCCCTCCACGGCAAGGACCGCCCGCTCGACGCGGCCCACGCATGAGGCGCAGGTCATGCCTTCGACGGGAACATCGAAATGTGTGGGGGACAGGGCTGTATTTCTGGCCACCGTTGCAGTCGACATAACGTATCTCCGAGCTGTGATGGCAGGCGGTATGGAGCTTCCTATCATGGTAAGGTCAAGCGCTATCGGCGACATCGGCTCAAGATTTTTGGGGCGCCGGAAAGAGGTCAAGATGCCTCTTGACCTTACCACTGTGGAAAGCTGCAGCCTCGTTTTGACCCGCACACCAACAGGAAGCTTCAGCCATGTGCTCTTGCCAGAAACCATCGAACGCGACTTCTCAGACCGTCCCAACCCCGTCGCAGTCCGGATTACATTTTCGGGTCGACGACATGACCTGCGGGCACTGCGCCGACACGATCAAGAAGGCGATCGAGACGAGCGTGCCCGGCACCACAGTCAACGCGGATCCCGCCTCGAAGCTTGTGAGCGTGACAGGCCCCGCAGACTTCGCTGCGCTCAAAGCGATCGTGACCGCGGCAGGTTATACGCCCAGCGCGTCTCCCGTCGCTGCCTGACCGAGCGCCAAGGGCAAAGCGGCAGGGAAGATCAATATTCTGGCCATGCTTGTGCTAACGGGCGTGGCCAGTAACCCGACGGAGGGACTGGCCACGCGGAGCGGGATGCGCCAAGGCAGGTCTACAGGCGAATTGTCCGCAGCCTGATCGCGTTGGCGATGACGCTGACGGATGAGAGTGCCATGGCCGCTGCGGCGATGATCGGCGAGAGCAGGACGCCGAAGATCGGATAGAGAACGCCAGCGGCGATCGGGATACCCGCGGCGTTGTAGACAAAGGCGAAGAACAGGTTCTGGCGGATATTGCTCATCGTCGCCTGCGACAGATGCCTGGCCCGCACGATCCCGTTTAGGTCACCCTTCAGCAGCGTCAGGCCTGCACTCTCGATGGCCACGTCGGTCCCCGATCCCATGGCGATCCCGACATCGGCTGCCGCCAGCGCAGGCGCGTCGTTGACGCCATCGCCGGCCATCGCGACGACCCGTCCCTCGCGCTTGAATTTCTCCACGACGGCGCTCTTCTGCTCCGGCAAGACATCCGCTTCGATCTCGGTGATGCCGAGCCGCCGCGCCACGGCTTCCGCCGTGGTCCTGTTGTCACCGGTCAGCATGACGACCCGGATGCCTTCTTCCTTTAGTGCCGCCAAGGCCGAGGGGGTCGATTCCTTGACCGGATCGGCGATGGCGATCGTGCCTGCGACTTGTCCGTCGATGCCGATGAAGATGGCGGTCGCACCTTCGCGCCGCAGGTCGTCGGCGGCCGCCGCGAGGGGCGCGACATCGACGCCGTGCTCGGCCATGAACGCCGCGTTGCCGATGACCACTTTGCGGCCGTCGACCGTGCCAAGCGCACCTTTACCAGTTGGAGAATCGAAGTCCGTTACCACCGACGTCTTGATGTTTCGGGTGACGGCAGCCGCCACGATGGCGACCGCCAGAGGATGTTCGCTGGCCTTCTCGACGCTGGCAGCCAGCCTTAGGATCTCGGTCTCTTCAAAGCTCTCGGAGGCGACGATCGCGGTAACCGCCGGTTTGCCCTCGGTGAGCGTGCCCGTCTTGTCGACCACAAGCGTATCGACCTTCTCCATGCGCTCCAGTGCTTCGGCGTTTTTGATCAGGACGCCGACCTCGGCGCCGCGCCCCACGCCGACCATGATCGACATCGGCGTTGCCAGCCCCAGTGCGCAGGGGCAGGCGATGATGAGGACCGAGACGGCCGCCACGAGCCCGAAGGCCAGGCGTGGCTCGGGCCCCCAGATCGCCCAGGCTCCAAAGGCGAGTAATGCCATCGCGATGACGACGGGTACGAAGTAGCCTGCGACTTGATCGGCGAGTCGCTGGATTGGTGCGCGGCTCCGCTGCGCCTTGGCGACGAGCTGGACGATCTGCGCGAGCATGCTGTCATGACCGACGCGCTTGGCCTCGATGATCAGACTGCCCGACTGGTTCATTGTGCCGCCGATGACCTGATCGCCGACTGTTTTCGTAGTCGGCATCGACTCGCCGGTGACCATCGATTCATCGATGGAGCTTCGTCCTTCGATGACGTCGCCATCGACCGGGACTTTCTCGCCGGGCCGTACACGCAGGCGGTGCCCGACTGCGACAGCATCGAGTGTGACTTCCTCCTCGCGCCCATCGTCCAAGATGCGGCGAGCTGTCTTAGGCGCTAGATCGAGCAGCGCCCGGATCGCGCCACTGGTGCTTTCACGTGCACGCAGTTCCAGGACCTGTCCGAGAAGGACGAGGACTGTGATCACGGCAGCGGCCTCGAAATAGACCGCGACCGAGCCGTCCTGGCTGCGGAATGCCTGCGGGAAAATGCCGGGTGCGAGCGTTGCAACCACGCTGTAGATCCAAGCCACGCCCGTGCCCATGGCAATCAACGTGAACATGTTGAGGTTGCGGGTCAGGATCGACTGCCAGCCGCGCTCGAAGAACGGCCACCCGGCCCAGAGTACGACAGGCGTCGCCAGAGCAAACTGGATCCAGTTGGACAGGTTGCGGGGTATCAGGTGATCAAGCCCGGTAAGGTGCCCTCCCATCTCGATTGCGAAGACGGGTGCCGCCAGAACCAGCCCGATCCAGAACCGGCGCGTCATATCGATGAGCTCGGCGTTGGGCTTGGCTTCGGCGCTGACGACGACCGGCTCGAGCGCCATGCCGCAGATCGGGCATTGACCGGGGCCCACCTGCCGGATCTGGGGATGCATCGGACAGGTATAGATCTCTCCCTCCGGAGCCGCTGTCGTCTTGGCTGGTGCTGTCGCGAGGTATTTCAGGGGTTCCGCGACGAATTTCGTCCGGCAGCCCGAAGAGCAGAAGTGATATGGCCTGCCCTCGAACTCGGCATGATGAGCCGTCGTCGCGGAATCGACCGTCATGCCGCAGACTGGGTCCTTCTCATCAGGTACCGGCTGCGGGCGTGAGGTGCCGTGGCCTTGGCTTGTCGCCAACGCGCTTGGCGCAGGCCCCGACGAAGATGCGGTGTTCGGCTCCGTGGCAGCAACGTGGTCGGCATTCATGGCGAGCCTCAATTCGGTTGTCCGGTTGGGCGGCCGGAAGTTCGGGCCCTTTTCGAAGACGGTCTCACGCACCTTGGATCGTCAGGCGGCGCGTGATCTGGGATCAAGTGATGTAAAGCGGCTGCTCGAGCCCGGGCGCATCGCGAGCCACATCGCCAACGCAGGCACGATGACCCATTGAAGCATGGGTGAGATGCCCAACCGAAAGCCGAATAGGTGGAGGACAGGCATCCATTCGGAATAAGACCATGAGGTCCGAAGCACGGTGTTGAGCCATTCGCTGAAGCCGGTATAGGCGAAGCCGCCCATCAGCGCCGCCGCAGCAGTCGGCCAGAAGCGGTTTGCCGGCCAGTCCGAGTCAGCAACTAGAACGAGCGCTAGGACGATGGCCAACGCGGCGATGACGACATCACCCGCGGTGCAGTGGACGATCGCGATCAACTGCTCGCGCACGGTTCCGGCGGACCAGATCGTATAGAGTGGAAGCTGCGCGATTTCCCATAAGAGATGGCCGATCGCACTTGTTGCGAGGTAGTGCCGCAGCCAGGAGAGCCAGCTTGGCATGGCGTTGAGTCTTTTCTGGCCGAGGATACGACCGAGGACGAGACAGACCGGTGCCTGCAGCGCACGACCGGCCGGATGCCTCGGGTGAGGCATCCGGCCGGCATCAGAACAGGATTATCGCGTCGACCGCGAACTTGGTCTTGGTCACTTGCCCTTAGACTTCAACCATTTGTCGATCATCGCGATTTCCTTTTCCTGAGCCGCAACAATCTCAGTGGCGAGCTTCTTGGCTTCGGGATCCTTGCCGTGGGTGAGTTCAACCTTCGCCATGGTGATCGCGCCCTGATGATGACCCTTCATTTGCGTCATGAAGTCGATGTCGGCGTCGCCGGTAAACGTCATCGGCATCGCTTGCATCATGCCCATCATCGATTCCTTGTAGCCCTTGGTGGAGGCGGAATCAGAGGCGGCCGGCTGCATCATCTTCATGTGCATGCCGGGGTCCATGGCCGGCTTGGCGGCAGGCTGCTGGGCAACAGCCGCGGTAATGGCGAGAGCCGAAGAGAGCGAGATCAATGTCAGGCGGATCATGGTCGTGGTTCCTTCATTTGACTGAGAAATCAGTCGGGGGATGCGACCGGGGTGTCGGACGCGTCTCCTACGCTGCCACCTCTTGGCAGCGTTCAGCGCGGGCTTCAGGCACAAGCCCACACCTCCAACACGGGCATTTCGCTCACGCGATCTGCGAATGGATCGGGACAAGCGGATACGAATGCGGATGGGTATGGCCGTGTCTTGAACCGTCTCCCGACGCTCCAGATTTTTTCTGGTGCGCAATACAAGAGACGCACCGCCAACTTCGACGTTCCGCTCGGTCACAATCCGTAATAAACGACGTCCGACCACGCGAAGGTTGCCGCGAGAGCACTGCACGGCACAGGCCGGTTGGTCATTCGGCTGTCGGATCCATCATTTGGCGGACGGAAGCGCGAAATCCGATCCGCGACTTGTCACGGGAATAGAACATGTGGCCCCCGGGGAGCAGCTCGAGCTTGACCCGGGCGGAGTCGCCGAAGGTAGGCAATTGATCCAGTAGAAGCTTCGTCTCGAAGTACGGTGTCACCAGATCGGTGAACCCGTGAGCGACGATGACCTTTAGACCCGGGTCGAGCGCCAGCGCACCGCCCAGTTCGCGCATGGATTCGCGGTCGCCCCTGCCCTGGCCGTAGCTCCAGCGGCGGCTCGTATCTTCATTCAACAACATATAGCGGCCCTCGGGACGCCATTTCAGGTCGCCAGCGTAATGTCTCAGCATGGCGCTCGTCAGCGGCGCGGTGATGGCGTCGAGCACGGCGTCGGGGGCTCGGCTACGGCTTGCGTCCGGATTGGGGTCAAAGCCGGTCACTGCGCCATCGTAAGGGCTGCCGACCCGTCCGCTTGGGCGATCGAGTTCGCGCAGGAAGGTGCCGGCATCGACCTTGCCGCCCATCCGCAGGACCAGGCCGCGATCGAGTCCAGTCAGCGCCGCGACCTGGTCGGACATCCGCTCCACCGCCTGCCGATCGCGGGGGCCTTTTAGCAGATCGGCAAGGTAGGCGCCCGAGGCGTAGGCTTCGACTGCAGCAAGCGCTTGGCGTGATAGCTTGCCATCGCGCTCCAGCCGGACGGCCGCCATGCCGGGCAGCGAGACCACCCAGCTCAGCGGCGAGCCGCGAGCGTCGCGCTGAAAAGTGAAATCGAGCACCGGCGAGATCATCACGATGCCAGAGACGCCGACGCCGTCGGCGCTTTGCAACTCGCTAGCAACCTTGGGAGCGCGGAAGCCGCCATAGCTCTCGCCGACCAGGTATTTCGGCGAGGCCAGACGGTCGTTCAGCCGCAGCCAGTTGCCGATGAACCGGGACAGGGACCGGTAGTCGCCCTCGACCGACCAGAGCAGCCGGCGCGCATCGTCGCCTGAGGACGCAAAGCGGCTGTAGCCGGTCCCCACGGGATCAATGAAGACGAGGTCGGTAAAATCGAGCCAGGTCTCGGCATTGTCGATCGGGACCGGCGGCATGGACGGCCCGTCGCCCTGCCGTCCGAACGGCAGGCGTCTAGGCCCCATCAGGCCGAGGTTAAGGTAGGCCGACGCCGCGCCCGGACCGCCATTGAAGGCGAAGCTGACAGGACGCGGCGGCGAGGCTGAGCCAGTCTCGTGATCCAGCACATAGGCGATGTAGGCGATCTCTGCGAGCGTCCGCCCATCCTGGTCGCGCACCGGCAGTGAGCCGGCGGTCGCCGTATAGCGCAGCGTGCGGCCGGGCAGCACGATCTCGTGCCGGGTGACGGAGGGCTGCGGCAGAAGCTGGTTCTGGACGGTTGACCGCGCGTCCGGTTGCCCCTGCGGCCGTGATTCCTGCGCGGCAGGCCGTCCCTGCGCTTGAACCGGCGACCCCGTCTCCTGCGACGCCGCGTCGGTGCCGCGCGGCAAAGGGGCCGCGGCCAGACAAGCGGTGAGCAGCAGAAGGATTGGTGGAGGAATTCTCATGGAGCACCTCGATGTCGAAGCCGAAGAACCGCGGTAGAACGACAACGAGGCGGAATTCAGCGAGCTTACATGACGTTGCCCCTCGGGCTTGATCCGGGTTGAAGTTCGCTCTGGCTTATTGAGGGGATCAGAGGGTGAAGCGCAGCCGTTTCTCGGAAGAGCAAATCATCGCGATCCGGCAGGACTTGGAATCAGGCGTGTTGGTCGCCGATCTCAGCCGCGAGCGCATGACGGTCGCGATAGTCGCCTTAGATTCTGCGCAGTGCTTAGCTCTTCCCGCCATACGACCAGGCGGCCAATCTTCGTGTCAGCGGCGACGGTAGGCGTCGCAAGGCCTGTTTGAGGAAGGGCCTCCAGTTCAGCATCCCATAATTAGCTGCCAGCCGGCCATTCCAGGACAAAGGCAGTACCAAGTCGCTCACGGCCGTCAGGCCGTCGGCATGCTCGTGCTTGTAGGCGTCAGCCGGCGCTAGCAAGTCAAAGATGGCGTTACCGCGACGTTTGGCGGAGGCGAAGCTGTGATGCACCAGAATTCCGCCGACCCCCCCACGCTCATGCTCGGGATGCGTGGCGATGACGTGGCCGAAGCTGGTGCCCTTACAATCCAGGGCCAGGTCGAGCCCGATCGGCGCGCCGTCGCAGGTGATCATCGTTATGTGCAGCGGCGAACCGCCGGCGGCGTCGCCAGCGAGATCGTGGAAGAACGCCGAGAAGCGCTGATCTGCGATCGTCGGCGCCACGATGCCATGGCGCAGAAGCGAAGCCCGCTTCATCGCCACCGCGATGACGGCAAGCCGGGCCGCCTCCGGCCCGGGCTCCACCGTCCCAAAGGCGATCACTCCACGTTCTGAGAGCCGCCGCAACCGGCGCCGATGGTTGGACCGCTCCCGGGATGCATAGGCCTTGCTTGGTCCATCGGGCCCGACCCGAAAGGTGAGATCGGCAAAGGGGGCCTCAAGCCGCTCGCGCAGGACTGCGCCGGCGACGAGGCCCGAGCGCATGAGTGCCGAATCGGCGCGTAGCTTGCGTAGGTCCAGGACGTCCGCATCGAGCCTTTGCAGGCAGTCCCAGCCGGCCTGCATCAGAGACCCATCGCACTCGGCAGGCTCGATGAGAACATCGCCGAACTGCGCCACAGGAACGCCCATGAAGCGCAGGCTGACCACGCCGAAACGGCGCTGGCGGATCAACGGCCAGGCCATGACTAAACGCCCCCGGCGTCGTCCGGTGATGATGCTCAGACTGGTGCGCGAATCGAGGTAGTGCCGCATCCAGTGCCGCAGAACCGCATGGCTCTGGAAAACCTGATGAGGCTGGCCAGCGCGCGCGAACAGGGCTTCCCATTCGGCCTGCATCGCCAAGAATGCGATCGGACTGTCCACGATCGCGATCGCGATCTCGTCGTCGCGCGGCAGGGTATCGTGCACCGGGACAGGCGCGGGCAATGCCTTGATCGGGTCGATGTGGGCTGCTGCGATCAAGGCCATCGTTCAGCCACGGCCGCTATAATGGGCGACGATGCGCTTCAGACCGGCGAATGGGAACCGCACCAGATAGGGCAGCAGAAGCAGAGGATGTCGGACGGCGAAAGGCGCATCCTGCTCGACCATGTGACGGATGGCGAGGACAGGCATCGGCGCGCGCAACGGCCTAAAATCGGGATTCCATAGGCCGGGTGCCTCGGATCCAGCATGCATCAGCCCGATCATCCGATTGCGTGTCAGCGAATAGACTTTGTGGCGGTCCTGGATGCGCCTCAGCATGGCGATGCCACGCTCGCCGCCACAGGCTGGAAAGCCGATGATGATCGTGCGGAAATGCGCCATGGCCGGCTTTGCGGGGATCGCCTCCAGCGCTTGGAAACTCGTGCGGATCAGCGTGAACACGCTATCCTCGTTATCGGGGCTGGCCTCGCAGATACCGAGCCGGACACTGTCGAGCCTTGCCGCCTGGCGGGTGAAGGGGCAAACGGCGCCTGTGCGGCCAAGATCGGGATGGGCCTCCATCAGATAGCCCTCGACCCAGCCGATCAGGGTCGACAGCGCGTCGGAACCGGACTGGCCGCAGCGCGCCCGGGCCACGGTTAGCGTCGACATCGCGCCGGAAGCTTCGAGCTCAGCCAGCGGACCGGAGACCGCACCGCTGCTGGCGCTCGCCAAGGGCTCAAATAGATGTCCTTCCCGATCCGCCTTATTCCTGCTCATTCCGCGCTGCCTAGAGTTCGCTTAAGAGTGGCTCTAGCAGGGCGGCCTTAGGGAAGCGTTTCTGACGCCGGTTTCGTCAACGGCCACGTCTTAGGACTTCGTTATGGAACTTACACAGCCACAAGATCGCTGAGCCTATGCATAAAGCTGTCGGCGTCGCTCCACACCGGGAGTGATGCCGACGGCTACGGAGATGGATCTCAGTGTTGAACGTTCGAGCCCGTTCACAGGGTCAGTCGGACTCAGCCCACGCGCTCGGGCCACTCCCGGTAGAAATCGTCGATGACGAAGGCATGGGCGTGGCGGCCGCCACCCGCACCGGCTAGATGGGGATGATCGCTGGGCAGATTATCATGTCGGTGGGCGAGATTGCCGGTTTTGACTAACCGCCAGACCCGCGCCGTCATGGTCGACGAGCGACACGATCGCAGGCTGCGGCCACTCGTCGAGCCAATAGGCCGACGGCCTATTTGCGCGCCTTTTCGACCTCGCGCTTGACCAACTCGTAAAGTGGGCGCGGACCGAATTCTGTGAGGGGCTGCCCGTTCACGAAGAAGGTCGGCGTTCTGCTCACCTCGAGCGCTTTTGCGTCCGCCCCATCCTTATCCAGAGTCATCTGGAATTCCGGCCGGGCCACGTCTCGCTTGCCCATCTCGATGTCGAGACCAGCGTCCTTCGCACGCGCCCAGGCCTTCTCTAGGTCGGGCTTGTCGTGGTCCGCCCATTCCGGCTGGAACTCCAGAAGCGCTGCGAGGACGGGCTCGAACTTGCCCTGAAGCCGAGCCGCTTCGAGGATCTTGACCGCGGCGTCCGACCCCTCGTGGAACGCCGCGTACCGGATCACAAGCCGCGCATCGTTCGGGAACAGGGCCAGGATCTGCTTGAGCGGCGGATAGAAGGCGCGGCAGGCCTCGCAGGACGGATCGAAGAACTCGACGATTGTGACCGGAGCACTCGCAGGGCCGATGACGGGCGAATGATCGCGGACGAGCGCCTCGGCGCGCGAGGCCGCAACGGCTTGAGCCCGTTTGGTCTGTTCGTTCCGATGGAAGAGGGTGGCGCCGGAGAAGATCGCGAGGGCGAAGACGCCGGTGAGGACAACGATCACACGGCGGTTCATGACGCGGCCTTTGTTCTGGAACCGATGAGCGCGATGGCGATCGCGGCGAAGGCTGCGAGAGACAGGTAAGGCAAGGGCAGCATGCCCAGGATCGTCATATCGGCGCTGGCACAGGAGGGTCCCTGCGAGCAGGGCTGAATGCCTTCGGGGATCAGGCCGGCGTAGAGGAGGCTGTGGAACGCCGCGATCGCAATGCCGATGGCGGCCAGGGGAAGGCCATAGCGCCATATTCCTGTGTCGCCCCGGAAGCTGGCCACGGCGAGCAAGACCGCGAGCGGGAACATGAAGGCGCGCTGATGCCAGCACAGGCTGCAGGGAGCCTGGCCGACGACCTCGCCGATGAAGAGCGCGGCCAGGCTCGCTGCGACTGCGATGATCCAGGCGACGAAGAGATAGAGCCAGCGGTCGTGTCCGCTGGCGGCGGTAGCATTGTTGGTCATGTGGGAATGAGAGCCTTTCATCCGATTTTCGCGAGGAAGGGGAAGGTTTCGAGAAGCCAGAACGCCATGGTCGATAGCTGGCCCGACATCATGGCGAGGCCCATGACGATCATGATGCCGCCCGCCACGATCTGCAGGATGCGACCGACGCCGCGCAGTCGGCGCAGCCTCGCCGTCATGCCGTCGGCGAACAGCGCCGTCAGGAGGAAGGGGATCGCGAGCCCGAGTGAATAGACGCTCAGCAGCGCGACGCCGCTCGAAGCCGAGGTCGACGTCGCGCTGACGGTCAGGATCGCGCCGAGAACCGGCCCGATGCAGGGCGTCCACCCGAAGGCGAATGCGAGGCCGAGGAGATAGGCTCCCCCCGGCCGCCCGCCGGCGATCGGCGCCTGCAGACGAAGCTCGCGCTCAAGCCAGGGAAAGCGCACCAGCCCCGTGGTGAAGACGCCGAAGACGAGGATGATCGCGCCGCCGAGAATGCCGGCTTCGTAGCGATAGGCGAGAAGGAGGTGGCTGATCGCGCTCGCGCCCGCGCCGAGCAGGGTGAAGACCGTCGAGAAGCCGAGCACGAACCAGGCGCTCATTACGAGGGCGTTAAGCCGCGACGAGGCGGGCGCGGGCTGGTCGCCGGCCGCAGCCGCGCCCCCTGCGATGTAGGAGACGTAGCCGGGGACGAGCGGCAGGACGCAAGGCGACAGGAACGAGACCGCGCCGGCCGCGAGCGCCGCCCAGATGCCGATGCCGGCGATGTCCATCAGCGTGTACTCTTTTGCGGGGCGCCGGCGAGAAGGGCCGTGATCTCGTCGATCATCGGCTTCTCGTCCCAGGCTCGCACGCCGAACCAGCGACCCCGCTCGGAACCGTCGGGGCCGAACAGTATCGTGGTGGGCAGCCCGGAGATCGACAGCCGGCCCACCGACGCGCCAGTCGGATCGAGGTAGACCGGCAGGTCCTTGACGTTAAGCTGCGCCAGGAGCGGCTCGACGACTTCTGCGCCGTCGCGATCGACGGAGAGCGCGAGCACGGCGGGGGGACGTCCTTCCAGGCTACGGTGAAGCCTCGCCAACGCCGGCATCTCCTCACGACAGGACCAGCACCATGTCGCCCAGACGGTCAGAAGAACGGCCTGGCCACGAAAGCTCGCGAGGCCGGCTGCGCTGCCGTCGAGCCGCTGGAACGTGAGCGCATCTGTGCTCCGTGGTCGCGCCGTCCTATCGGCGACGACAACATAGGCGACGGCTGCCGCCAGCGTCGCCACAGCGACGAGCGACAGCGCGAGCCGTCTGGATCTGAGCACTGGTCCGATCACTCGCGGGCCTCGAAAACGGGTTTCTCATATCGCGCGGACCCGCATGGGCGATGCGTTCTCGCTCACGGCCGGCGTCTCGGTCTGGCGTGGAGGGCTTGCGTGCGACGATGTCGCAGGCCGCAGGGAAGGCTCGCCCTTCAGCTGCGGCGCGGTGGTCCCGTGGCCTGTGGCGGCCCTTGCGGACTGGAAGTACGAGATGCCTGCACGCCTTGGACGAAGATGGTCGCAGCGGGTTCGGCGCGTTCGGGCAACAGACAGGTCGGCGGCGGAGGCGTCAGCGGCGCGAGAGCGACCGACTTCGCCCAGACGCAGCACGTGTTGACGCCTTCGACATGCGTCGTCCGATGACGCTCTGAACTCGGCGTGGTCCCACATATTTCGATGAGGGAGATTTGCCCGGCGTCGAACTTGACGGCAAGATGGGTGCTGCCTGCAATCGCGCTCGCCATCAGCTGGAATATGAGCACGACGCCGCAGGCGGCGGCCAGCAGGCCGCGTCCCCAATCCCGCAATGCGCCGATCGCCATCATAGCTGCAGAATAGGCCCGGGGATCAGGGATGAGCAAATGCAACCCGCCCCGCTCGCGTTCTGTTGACCGTTCCCACCTGGCTGACCATCATCGTGATCGTAGACCCCGGTGCCATACTGTTCGGCGGTCTGTTCGGCCTGATCAGCGCCGGCGAGGCGGTGCCGGGCGAACCCCGGTGGCCGTTGGCGGAAGCGTGTTAACGCAAAGGTATCCCGGCTTGGCGCGGCCGCGCGGGAGGTGGCGATGAAAAGGCATTTTTGGTCGCTGACCCTCGTGATCGCGGCTCTGACAATCGCTCCGCAGGCACGCTCGGCGGAACTGATCGGCAAATTTGGATACACCGGCGAGTGGGCCGTTACGGCGATTGTCGCGCCGGTCCGGTCAGGTTCGCTATGGTCGCGCGAGGCCGCCGGGCCGTTCTCGATGAAGCACACCGCGACCTGCATGCCAGGCGAGGTCGAGGAGAAATCCGGCCAGATCACCATCAGCCGCGTCGAGCGGGGCGCGCGGTTTTCAGCCAGCTTGGAACTCGACGGGAAGAAGTGCACCTTCTCCGGGGTTCTTGCCGAGGAGCGGCTGTCTTTCGTCAGTTGTCCGGGCATGTCCGACGTTCCGTTCCGTCTGTGGGTGCGGTGATCGACCGCTCGGCGGCCGTCGCCATCGAGGATTCCGTACGAACGTCGTCAACGTCCCAGGCCGACAGGCTCTGACGCGGATGTGACCGCCGCGCGAGCGCGCTCGGGGATAGCGTCGGTCATCCGCCTTCCCAGAAGTTAGACAAGACGGAACTGCTTCCGATGCGTGACCCGATATCCGCCCTCCCCAGGCGCCGGCTCCTGCTGACCGCCTTCTTCATGATCGCAGGCGGCGTGTCGCATGCGCACGACCCGCTTTCCAGGAGCTCCGGCGACAAAGTCGAAGCCGGCGGCGCGACGGCCGCCCGCGATCCGCTGGCGAACCGGTTCGGCGGACCGTTCAGCCTGCTCGACCACACCGGTCGCCGCGTCAGCGATGCGGATTTTCGCGGCAGGTACATGCTGATCTATTTCGGCTTCAGCCGTTGCACGGACACCTGTCCCTCCGATCTGCTGACCATCGCGACGGCGCTGAACTCATTGGGCGCCGAGGCCGAGCCGATCGTTCCCATCCTGATCACGGTCGATCCCGCCAACGATACGCCGGCCGTGCTCGCGCCCTATGTCGATGCCTTCCATGCGCGCCTGCTCGGGCTGACCGGGACGGAGGCGGAGATCGCCGCCGTCGCGAAGGCCTACCGGGTGCATCGGCGCAAGGTCGCGAGGTCTGCGGTCGACTACTCTGTCGATCACGGCTCGTTGACCTATCTCATGGGCAGGAACGGGCAGTTCCTTACGCTTTTGCCGCACAAGACCGCGCCCGAGGCTCTCGCGGCGATTCTGCGCAAGTATCTGGCGGCGACGCCCGTCGGCAACTGAACGCTACGATCTGGATGTCCGCATCAGCGTCCTCAGCTCGTCGATCACCGCCGGCTCGTCCCATTCCTTGGCGCCCGCCCAACGGGCGACCTCCACTCCGCGAGGGTCGATCAGGACCGTGGTCGGCAGCCCTGCGATCCGGAGCGTCGGCATGACGCTGCCGGTACGGTCCAGATAGACCACCAGATGCGCGACGCCAACGGATGCGAAGAACGGTTTCACCAGCTCTGCCTCGCGGTCTATCGACAGGGCGACGACCTCGAAATCGTCACCGCCGATTTTCGCTTGGAGGCGATCGAGCGACGGCATTTCCTTTCGGCAGGGTGGACACCAGGTCGCCCACACGTTGAGCAGAACGAAGCGTCCCTGGAAGTCTGAGAGGGAAAGCGGACGCCCGTCGCCGGTTTCGAAGGCGAGGGCGGGTAGCGCGGTCGACGAGGACCGGCTCGACATTTCCCGGCCGGATCCGGCTCCGTACAAGACGCTTAGAACCGCGCCAGCCGCTAGCAAGCTCACTGCGATGAAGAGCCCGAGCCGGCCGCGGCGGCCCCGCAGGGCCGGGTCTGGACGGGAGGACGGATCTGGCTCGCTCATTTGAGCACGAGGCGCATCTTGGCGAGCGCCGGCGCCTCCTCCTCGTGGTAGTCTACCATCGTCCTGAACCGGCCTTGGGCATCCATCAGGTAGGTCGATGCGGTGTGGTCCATGGTGTAGCCGCCATCGGTGGGGATGCGCTTGGCATAGGCCTTGTAGGCCGCCACGGTGGCGTCGACCTGCTCCCGCGTGCCCGACAGCCCGACGATGCGCGGATCGAACGACTGGAGATAGAGCGCGAGCTGCTGGGGCGTGTCGCGCTCGGGATCGACGGTGATGAACAGGACCTGGAGCTTGTCGGCATCTGGACCGAGCTTCTTCAGGCGGGTGGTGATCTCGAAGAGCGTCGTCGGGCAGACCTCGGGGCAGTGCGTGAAGCCGAAGAAGACGGCCATCGGTTTGCCCCGGTAGTCGGCGTCGGTGACGGTCTTCCCCGTGTGATCGACGAGCGTGAAGGCCCCGCCGATCGCCGGCAGCCCTTGCACGGCCGTGCGGTCACCAGTCGAGCGGCCGGGACCATCGACCTGCCACCATCCCAGGAGGATGGCGGCGCCGACGAAGGCGACGAGGACGACGCCGGCCCAGGCGCCGTAGCGGATCCATTTGAGCATGAGCATGGCGCGCCTCAGTGCCCGGAATGCTCGGACGCGGCCGGCTGCGGCGCGCCGACGCCTTGGACCTGCAGGTCGACGGTGACAGAGCCCGCGCGCTCGAAGACCAGCGTCGCCTTGACCTTGTCGCCCTGCTTCAGTGGGGCCTTGAGATCGACGAGCATCAGGTGCAATGCGCTTGGCTTGAGCTCGACCTTGGCACCCGGCGGAATGGCGACGCCGTCGGTCCTCTCGCGCATCCGCATGATGCCGTCGGTCAGACTGGTTTCATGGATTTCGAGGCGGGCTGCCGCCTCGGTCGAGCCGCCGACCAGACGGTCGGGTTCAGAACCGGTGTTCTCGACGCTGAGATAGCCGCCGCCGACCTTCGCGGCCGGCGGCGTCGCCCTGGCCCAGGGATGCCCGATCTTCAGTGGCCCAACGGCGTAATCGTGTGCTGCGGCGGGGAGGGTTGGATAGGTGGCAAGAGACAGAACGACGCCAGCGGCGCCCAATGCGAATCGCTTCATGATGATCCTCGAAAGTGTGATGGTGCCGGCGCAGGCCGGCGCTCGGATCACGCGACGAGGGTGGGAGGCGCCCGAGAACCCTGTGCGGTGGCGACCCGGAACAGGATCGCGGTCTGCACCACTTGTCCGAGGGGGAATGGCAGTCCGACGGGAGCGAACACAGGCCAAGCGGTCGCAAGGGCGGTCGGAGGGACGACGGGATCTAGCGCGGCCGAGATGCTCCAGGCGCAGCACGAGGACTGGGCAGCGGCGTGGTGGTCCGGCAGGGCCTCTCCGGGAGCCTGCGCGCCTGAGCAGAGCGTCTGCGTCACGCTTGGCGCGCCGGACGCTTTGGCGAGCCGAGCGCTGGCGGCGGCGCTTGCGAATAGGCCCTGCAGGAGCAGGACGTAGGCGACCATGAGCGCAAACAGCGCCCGGGCGACGATGGTTCTGGTCGATCGCTTGGTCACAGCGCTGGGATATCGAAGCCCAGCCGGCCCCGCAATGCGACATCGCGGATCAGGGTCAGCCCGTCGCGAGGTCGAACAGCAGCTTCATGTTCAGGGCGATGATGATCGCGGCGATGAGCCCGGCGGTGATCGTCAGCCATTTCGGCGCGACCATCTCGCCCATCTTGCTCCTAGACGCCGTGAACATCACCAGCGGCACGATTGCGAAGGGCAGTTGCAGGCCGAGGATGACCTGGCTCAAGATCAGCAGCTTACCAGTCTCGCTGGCGCCGTAGATCCAGGTCACCAGGATCGCCGGGATGATGGCGACGAGCCGGGTGACGAGCCGCCGCACCCAGGCCGGCAGCTTGATGTCGAGGAAGCCCTCCATCACGATCTGGCCGGCCATGGTCGCGGTCACGGTCGAGTTCAGGCCACAGCAGAGCAGCGCGATGGCGAACAGGGTCGGCGCGATCGAGAGCCCGAGCAGCGGGGCCAGCAGCTCGTGGGCGCGGCCGAGTTCGGCGACGTCGGTCTGGCCCGTCTTGTGGAAGGTCGCCGCCGCCAGGATCAGGATCGAGGCGTTGACCAGCAGCGCGAACATAAGCGCCACGGTAGAATCGACCGTCGCCCATTTCAGCGCATCGCGCTTCTCGGGCAGGCTCTCTCCGAAGGCGCGCGTCTGCACGATGCCGGAGTGCAGATAGAGGTTATGAGGCATCACGGTCGCGCCGATGATGCCGAGCGCGAGATAGAGCATCTGCGGATTGGTGACGATCTGCGTCGTCGGGGCGAAGCCGCGAACGACCTGACCCCAGTCGGGATCGGCCAGGGCGATCTGGACGCCGAAGCAGATCGCGATCACGCCCAGCAACGTGATGATGAACGCCTCGATCCAGCGGAAGCCCTTGTTCTGGAGCCAGAGAATCACGAACACGTCGAGCGCGGTGACGACGACACCGATCTCGAGCGGCATGCCGAAGAGCAGGTTGAGCGCGATCGCCGTGCCGATCACTTCGGCGAGGTCTGTCGCGCAGATCGCGAGTTCCGCCAACAGCCAGAGCGGATAGGAAACCGCACGCGGATAGGCGTCGCGGCAGGCCTGCGCGAGGTCCCGGCCGGTGGCGACGGCCAGCCTGGCGCAAAGCGCCTGCAGGATGATCGCCATAATGTTTGAGACCAGCGCGACGAAGAGCAACGTGTATCCGAACTGGGCGCCGCCCGCGAGCGAGGTCGCCCAGTTGCCGGGATCCATGTAGCCGACCGCGACGAGGTAACCCGGGCCGAAGAAGGCGAGGAACTTGCGCCATGGCGTGGCGCCGGGGCTGACCGAGATCGTCCTGAAGACGTCCAGCAGCGACGGCTCGCCACGCGACTTGAGCCAGCCGGTTTCGGCGGTCTCAACCTTGTCCAGCATTCCCCGCCCCTAAAATGCAACTGATTTGCAAAAGCAGATTATTGCGGCAGGTCATATTGTCAATGCATTTGCAAACGATTCTCATTAAACAGGCTGGAGGGAGGAAACGATGTCCGACGCAGCCGATGCACTGATCGAGCACTGCCGCGAGGCGGGGCAGCGCATCACCGGGCCGCGCCGCATCATCGCCAACATCGTCGCGAAATCCGACGACCACCCCGATGTCCCTGAGATCTATCGGCGGGTCACCGCCATCGACCCCGGAATCTCATTGTCCACCGTCTATAGGACAGTGAAGATTTTCGCCGCCACCGGCCTCGTCGAGCGTCACAGCTTCGCGGGCGGACGGGTCCGGATCGAACCTGCCCCGGAAGTCCATCACGATCATCTGATCGACATCGCGAGCGGCGCAGTCATCGAATTCAGGTCAGACGAGATCGAGCGCCTCCAGGCGCAGGTCGCTAGGGAGCTTGGCTTCGAGCTGACCGGGCATCGGCTCGTGCTGTATGGCCGCCCTCTTGGTAGGACGCCACGACGCGCGCGGAAGCCATAGGTTCTCACGAGAAGACATGCCTCGGATTGTCAGCGCGCCTGCTGGGCCGCGCCACCGGCCTCCAATACGACGTGCGAAAAGCTCAGGATAAAAGCGAAGGCGACGAAGCCCAAGAGAATGGCGAGTACGACCAGATTGCGGCGCCTCATTCGGCTGTCGTCCTGGCGAGCGATCGGACCAGGAAGAGCGGGCTCACGTGTCGTTTCGCGGTTGGTCAATGTCATTTTCCCATTGCCGCAATGCCGTGGGTGAAGCCGCCGACGGCCTGGCGCACGGCTCCGCCAATGCTCAACGGCTGGCGAGCGAGCCGGTTGTCTCGGTTCGCCCGGGCGCGTCATCACCGCCGAAAGGGTCGGCCAGCGCGGCGTCGGGCCGGCTTATTTCGACCTTGCCCGCGACCATGGGCTGCATGCGTTCAGGTCCCAGATTCTTCAGCATCGCGCGGAAGCTCTGGTGCATGCCGCCGTCGAGATGGGCGTAGCTCATTGCCGGCGCGCCACCGCCGACCAGTTCGGCGAACCGGGCCTCGTCGCGCGACTGGCGCTGCGACACGAGCGGCTGGACGTTTGGGTCAATCTCATAGGGCGGGCACGCCTCGGCCGGTGCGAACGGTCCCGATCCGTCCTTGGCGTTGAAGACGTAGCGGCGACCGCAGGAGGCGAGCCTAGGCGGCTGCTTCGTCGCCTCAAAATGGTCCGAGCCTTCCTTGAGGTTCCGCCAGAAGGCGAAGTGTGTGCTGTTGCGGTGGCGCGCCATGTTCTCCGGCGTCATCCGGAATGGCAGGGCCTGGACCTGGAAGCTGCGCTGCCCGCCGGCGAAGGCCTCGCGCGCTAGCCCGTAGATCTCGGTGACGCCTTCGTCGGTCATGGCGAAGCAGCCGGCCGAGGTGCAGGCGCCATGGACCATGAGCGCCGAACCGGTAGCGCCCTGCGACTTCTCCAGCGGGTTTGGATAACCGAGGTTGAAGGACAGGTAGAACTGCGAGCGCGGGTTCATCAGGTCGGCCGTGACCGTGTAGAATCCTTCCGGCGCCTGTCGGTCGCCTTCGCGCTTCTTCGGGCCGAGCTGACCCGACCAGCGGCACATCGGATAGGTCTTGAGCAGGGCGTACTGGCCGCTGCGGTCGCGCTTCCAGACCTCGAGCTCGCTCTCCTTCTTGAAGATGCGCACAAGGATGGGGTCGCTCTGGCTCATGCCCTTGCTGGACATCTCCGAGACCAGCCGCGCCGGAAGCGGCTGGAGATGACGATCGTCGCCTTCGCCGGTGACGCAGCCGGACAGGGCGAGCGTACCGAGCAAGAGCGCGAGGACGAGGCGGAGCGTCGAGAGGCGGGCGAACGAGAGCATGCGAGAACTTTTGCGCGAACGGGGCTTACAGAGCGTCAACAAGGACGGTTAACGGTCCTCTACAACCTGATGCCACTTGAGCTTCAAGCAGAAATCTTTCGATCTTGATCGGCGTGCGTGCGCCTGCTCCACCAGCGCCGCAGCGCCACGACCGCCCAGATCGCCTCGACCACACCGAAGGGCCAGGCGCCCTGTAGGAAGCCGTAGACGGAGCCCAGCGCGCAGGCGATGGCGAAGCCGAGTATGAACCATGGACTGCGCTCTTCGCACGCGTAGGTGATCAGCATCGCGGTCACGGCGAAGAGGCCGAAGATGGTGAGAGGGTCCATCAGAGGTTCATGCAGGCGGAGGCCGGCCAATACCACTGCAGCCACGACCGCCCATTGGCGCAATCCACCACTTGGGCGACCAACTGCGACGCGCTGTCGCATCACATGTGGGGCTGCTACCGCCGGAAGCGCTTGAACCTGATGCCACTTCAGGTGCGATCAGCGTACCGAGGGAGGATTCCATGATCGCGCGTCGCTCGCTGCTTCGGCTGTCGGCCGGGCTTATCGCTACCAGGCTCGCCGGTCGACCGGCGACTGCACAGACTTCTCTTGCCGCCAAGCTCCTTGAGCCAGGTCCCTTGCCGGACAAGGTCTTCGGCGCCGCCAATGCGCCGGTCACGGTGGTCGAGTACGCCTCGCTCACCTGCCATCACTGCATGAACTTCCACATCAACACCTGGCCGGCGTTCAAGGCCAAGTATGTCGATACCGGCAAGGTCCGCTTCATCGCGCGCGAATTCCCGCTCGATCCGCTTTCGGCGGCGGGTTTCATGCTGGCTCGATGCGACGATGAGGCGAAATGGTATCCGATCGTCGACATGCTCTACAAGACGCAGGAGGGCTGGGCTCATGCCCAAAAGCCGCTCGATGCTCTGACACAAACCATGAAGCAGGCCGGGTTCAGCGAGGAGAAGGTGAATGCCTGTCTCCAACGCGAGGATTTGTTCCAGGCGGTTCGTCAGATCCAGGAACGCGCCAACAAGGAGTTCGGCGTGAACTCGACACCGACCTTCTTTGTGAATGGCGAGAAGAGAACGGGCGCTCTGACCATCGACGAGTTCGACAAGATCCTGACGCCATTGCTGGCAGGGCGCTGACCGGGGGGCTTGCGATGTTAACGCGACGCCTTGATCGCTGCGGTGACGACATCCGGACGGCCCAGGAAGCGCCCGAGATCTTGCCAGACGTTCTGGTTTTCCGGCGACTGTCGCCGAATGAAGGTCAAGCCGGATTTCGACCAGGGCAGGACCTTGTCGGTCTGGTTGTCGAGGACAAACTCGCCGCGGTCGGTGACGACGGTGAGCACGGCGTGGCCACCGCCCTCCTTGTCGATCACCACGGTGATCAGCAGCGCCGAGAGGGGCCAGCCGCGCTTGACCAGTTCACGGCGCTTTTCGAGGACATAGTCCTCGCAGTCACCCTTGCCCGTCCTGGCGTAGTTCCAGTTCTCGACCACTCCGAACTGATCCTCGTCCGTGACGGGCTCGATAGCCTTGTTAAACATCAGGTTGACGCGCAGGAGCTCATTCCAGGATTTGTCGTCGAGGCGCATCACGGTCGCGGTCGAGCGCGGCGTCCGGCAGTCGTTGGGATTGTCGACGCAGAACTGTTGCCATCCGATCGGCGTGCGCGAGGGCTGGCCGGCGTGAAGATGTGTGAGGTCAGTGGCGCCCGCCGCGAGAACGGGTTTGACCAATGTCGAAATCGCGATGCCGAGGATCATCGCGGCGATGACGTTCTGCCTTTTTTTCATGACGCTCTCCCTTGTCGTTGAGAGCGTTTCTAGCGAAGACGCGTTGAATTCGCGCGAAATCAGACACCGAAATTATCGATCTAAGATTCAGATTTCATTGATGTTTCTTGCCGTGTTATCAACCTTAAGGAACGCTTTCTCGATGGGCTGTTTCGCTTCGGTCGAAGGTTTGGACCGCGCCTTTCCAATCGGCCCACGAGGTGGGAGCTGGGCACGATGAAATCGCGCAATGGCGCTCTTGCCATCGCCCTGGTCGCACTCGCGGTCCTGTTCTACGCGGTCAGCGTGGTGAGGATGCGCGAGGTGGAAGACCGCCGCCATCAGACCGACCCGAAGGCGCACGCTTCAACTTCCCGCCCGACCTCTCTTCAACCATGACGGGTTGGGCCTAGCACGAATGCGCGCTGCCGAGTTTCGGCAGCAATCGGATGTAGGCTAGTTCGCTGACCAGTTCGACAAGCGTCTGCGCCACGATGATAGCAGGCAGCAGCGGCATCGCTCCCGGCACTGCGAATGCGAGGGGTAGGACGACCAGTGAATTCCGTGTCCCCGCGCTCAAAGCGACAGCGCGTGCACCCGAAACATCAAGATTGAATGATCTGGCTACGATCCAGCCCAAGATCGGAGCGGCGATAGCGAATGCCACATAGATTGGAACGACACGCAACGCGCCATCGAGAGCAAGTCCCAACTGAGGCACGACCGCTGCGATCACGACGAATAGGACAAGCGCAGTAGCAGGAACGGGCAGCAATCCAAGGTAGCCAGCCGCCCGTTTCGCTGTGTTGCTTTTTCCGGAGAGGACCTGCACGAGCGCAGCCAGCGCAAGCGGCGCCGCGATGAGCCAAGCGAAGGCAAGAAGGAAAGGCTCCATTCGCACCAGCCCACGGGCTTCCTCGCCCATAAACACACTGAGATAAATTGGCAGGAGGAGCATCTGCACGATGAGCAGGATTGGCGTCGATGCGAGAAGCAGTCGCGCATCAGCCCGCCCAAGATGGGCGAAGGTCACCACGTAGTCGATACAGGGCGTCAGCAGCACCAACAGCACCCCCAACCGAATGATGGGGTCAGAGGGGAGAAACTGTAGCAGTACCGCCACAAGAACCGGGATGACGAGAAAATTGGTGACGAGGAGCGAACCGAGAAAGCGGAGCTGGGTAAAAGCCCGAGCGAGGTCGGCCAGAGGCACTTGTAAGAACGTCACGAAAAGCATCAGCGCGAGCGTCGGATTGATGAAGACCTCGAGAATCCCCGTTTGCGGCAGCACCAAAGCCGTAGCGGCCGCGATAGCAATCGCCGCGAAATAGATCGTAACTTGGTGGGTTTCGAGGGCTTCGCGCACAATGGACATCGGACCGCATTAGCTGCTCATCTCGCGGAGGCGCAACTTCGCTGCTCAGATGTGATCCTTGTGCTCAGGCTCGCCGAGGTTTTCGACGCGGATGTCGGCCGAGAGGCGGCCGGCGCGCTCGAAGACGAAGGTCACCGGGATGAAGCTGCCGGGCTCGACCTTGGCGTAGAGGCCGATCAGCGTGATCTGATGTGTTCCTGGCCTGAGCGACACCCTGCCGTTCGCCGGCAGGGCGAGTTCGTCGAGCTCCACGGGACGCACGATGCCGGTCTTGGTGTCCAGCGCCTTCAGGATGGCGTGGTGGGCCGCGGCCGTCTCGATCTTGATGAGTCGATCCGGGCGAGCGCCGCTGTTGGCGAAGGTCGCGTAGAAGGGGAACTGGTCGCCCTTCAGCGCCGATCCCTTGGCCCAGGGATGGATCACAGCGACGCCGCCACGCTGCGCCACCGGCTCGGGATGGATCTGCCCCATGGCGAGCAGACCAGCCGCGATCAGCACGGCAAGGCCCCCGAGGCGCCAGGCCGCTGCACCAGAGAGCAGCGCAAAGGGTTTGGTCTCAGCGGCGGCAGCCGCCTCGATCCATTGTCTGATCCGCCTCAAGATCGGTCTCCTTGCGCGCCTGGAGAGACATTGGGCTGTGGGGATGCGGCCTCGGAGCGGGCCTTGCGATAGTCGGCAAGAGCGGCCAGCAGCATCAGCCCGACACCCGCCGAAATCGCGATGTCGGCGCCGTTGAAAGTCGGCCAGTGCCAATCGCCCCAGTGAAGGTCGATGAAGTCCGTGACAGCGCCCTGACGCCAGCGGTCCTGCGCATTGCCGAGCGCACCGCCCGCAACCAGCGCCAGACCGACCCGCTCGAGCCGGATCCGGCTTCTGACGGCCCAGACCATGAGGCCGAAGGCGACGACGACTTTGAACGCGGCCAGCATGCCCGGCCACGCCTCCAGCGTGTCGCGGCCGATCCCGAAGCTGACGCCGTAGTTGAAGCCGAGGCGCAGATTGAGGAACGGCGTGATCTCGATGACGCGCGGCGGCGCCATGACATAGGTCAGGATCAGCCATTTCGAGAGCTGATCCAGTGCCGCGGCGGCGACCGCCCAACCAAGGACTTCTACGAGTCGCTTCTGCAACGTCATGGCGTCGTGCTTTCCGGGGTGGTGCGGGTCCCGAACCAACGCCGCACCCGCTGCTGGTAGTCGCGATAGGGCTGGCCGAGGGTTCGCAGAAGGACGCGTTCCTCGATACGGACCTGAAGAACGATGGCGACCAGGAGCCCGAGTGTCAGCGCACCCTGGATCAGGCTGGGCAGCACGAGGAAAAGCCCCACGAAGAGCAGGGCCTGGCCGACGAAGACCGGGTTGCGCGAGATGGCGAAGGGGCCGCTGTCGACGATCGGGCCGAGCTCGCCCTCCGCCGCGCCGATGCGCCAGGAGGCGCCCATATGCCGCTGGGACAGGAGCGCGAGGCAGGCTCCGACGACGACGAGAAGATGGCCCAGGACATCAACCCAGGGGCCATCGAGCGCGCGTTGGAGCGGGTCGGCCTTGATCGGATTGCCGACCAATGTCAGCACGATGGGCCAGATCACCGCACCGGCGAAGGCGAGGCGGAACAGCGTGGCCGGCAGCGCCTGCTTCTCAAGCCCTTTGCCGAAAAGCCAGACCGGCCGTCCCGCTTCCTTGGCGAGGATGGCCGACATGGCGAGGAAGCTGATGACGTAGACGACCGTCATCAGGTAGCTGGCGATCTCCATGCCGGACATGGCGCGCTCCTTCCGCTCAGCCGGCGCGGCCGGCGTTGAAGCGGAGCAGCCGCAGCGCGTTGGCCGTCACGATCACGGTCGCGCCGGTGTCAGCGAGGATCGCGACCCAGAGGCCGGTGTAGCCGAACACTGTGGTGACGAGGAACACGGCCTTCAGCCCGAGTGCGATGGCGATGTTGACCCGGATGTTGCTCATCGTCGCACGGGCCAGCCGGATCATGGCCGCGACGTCCCGGACCCGGCTCTTCAGGATCGCAGCATCAGCGGTTTCCAGCGCGACGTCGGTGCCCGAGCCCATTGCCACGCCGATGCCGGCGGCGGCGAGCGCCGGCGCGTCGTTTATGCCGTCGCCAATCATCATGACAGAGGTCTCGGCCGACAGCACCTTGATCGCGGCGACTTTATCCTCGGGCATCAGTTCGGCCTTGTGCTCCATCCCCAGCGAACCGGCGATGGCCGCTCCCGTGCGGGCGTTGTCGCCGGTCAGCATCAGCGAGCGGATGCCCATCGCCTTCAACTCTGCGATGCCGGCGGCGGCGTCTTCGCGCGGCTCGTCACGCATGGCGATCAGGCCGGCGAGGACGCCATCCGCGATCACGGCTGCGACGGTCTTGCCGGCGGTCTCCAACTGCTCGACGGCGGCCTTCGCCTGGTCGTCGAAGTTGGCTCGCGAGAGCGCGTGGCGCGGCGCCCCGACGAAGATAGTAACTCCGTCCAGCGTACCGGTGACGCCCTGCCCCGCGATGGCCTTCGCCTCGGTGGCATTGCGCACCGGGATCGCATGTCCCTTGGCGCGCTCGATGATCGCCAGCGCCAGCGGGTGGCTTGAGCCCGTCTCGACCGAGGCAGCCAGTTCCACCACCTCGCGTTCGGTCCGTCCCAGCGCGACGACCTCCGTCACGCGCGGGCGGCCTTGCGTCAGCGTGCCGGTCTTGTCGAAGGCGACGATGCCAGTCTTGGCCGCAGCCTCGATGACCACGCCGCCCTTCATCAGCAGACCCTGGCGCGCGCCGGTTGAGAGCGAGGCAGCGATCGCAGCCGGCACGGAGATGACCAGCGCACACGGACAGCCGATCAGCAGGAGCGCCAGCGCCCGATAGACCCAGACCGACCATTCGCCGCCGAGCAGCAAGGGCGGCACGATGGCGACGAGCACGGCGAGCCCGACGATCGCCGGCATGTAAATGCGCGAAAACCGGTCGATGAAGCGTTCGGTCGGCGCACGCGATTCCTGCGCCTCCTCGACCAGCCGGATGATCCGCGCGATCGTGTTGTCCTCGGCAGCCTTGGTCACGCGGACGCGCAGCGCCGCCTCGCTGTTGACGGAACCGGCGAACACCGGATCGCCGACGCTCTTGGTCTTAGGTACCGACTCGCCCGTGACCGGGCTCTCATCGATGCCGGAGACGCCGTCGGTGATCTCGCCATCGGCAGGGATGCGGTCGCCGGGACGCACCAGCACGGTCTGGCCGATGATCAGCTCCGCGGCGTCGATCGTGCGTGTCGCGCCGTTCTCCTCGACGATCGCGGTCTTGGGCACGAGCTCGCCGAGCGCACGGATCGAGGCCCGGGCGCGATCGGCGGCGACACCCTCCAGAACCTCGCCGACAGCGAACAGGAAGACGACGAGCGCAGCCTCTTCGGCCGCCCCGATGAACAACGCGCCCGTGGCGGCGATGGTCATCAACATCTCGATGGTGAAGGGCATGCCGGCGCTGGCGGCTGCATAAGCCTTGCGCGCGACCGGCACGATCCCGATCACGCAAGCCGCGATGAAGGCCCAGTGCGCGGCGGCAGGCCAGATGAGGCTGGACGCCCAGGCTGCACCGAGCAGCGCGCCGGTCGTCAGCACGAGGCGGCCCTTATTGGTCTGGTACCAGGACACGCCGTCCGGTGTCGCCTCGTGGACATGGCCCGGCAGGCCGTGGCCGGCATCGACGGGCTGTTTGCCGACAGTGTCAGCCGTCCCTTGCGTCGCGGCGCTTCCATCGTCGCCATGGGAATGGCTATGACCCGCATGATCGTGCCCGGCATGATTTTCATGCTCGCGACGATCGCCGATTGCAGGGCTCGACGCTTGCGTCTTCGGCGCAACGACGACGGTGGTGAAGCCGAGGCTGGCAATGCGCTTCTCGATTGCGTCGCGCTTTGTCTGAGTCTCATCGAGTGCAAGCGTCAGGGTTTCCGACATTACCGAGAGCTTGACGTCGCTGACGCCAGGCAAGCGCTCGAGCGCACCACGAATGGTCGCGGCGCAGCCTGGACAATCCATGCCGCCGACTTTCCAGCTCAAGGGCTGCGGGCTGCGTTGGATCCCGGCCGTGGTCGTCGCATCCGCCGGCTTATGGGAATGGCTGCAGCCGCACGTGGCTGCCGGCTCCTGGACCGGCGTCGCCTTCGCCACCAGCACCGTCAAGGTATAACCGAGGCCTGCGACGCGCTTCTCGATCGCTTCGCGCTTGGTCTGGCTCTCGTCGAGCGCCAGCGCCAGCGTTTCGGACATGACCGAGAGCTTGACGTCGCTGACTCCGGGCAGGCGCTCCACGGCGCCGCGGATCGTCGCCGCGCAGCTCGCACAATCCATCCCGCCGACCTTCCAGCTCAGGTTCTGGAGCTTGGTGTCCGAGGTCGCTGTCATGGTCGTCTCCGCTTGCAGGCGCTGCGAGACAACCTACATACGATCTCTAGCCACTTCAGGTTCAAGAGGTAAAATGAGATGGACGCAAAAAACATCGCGCGCGTCATGCCGATCGGATCGCTCTCGGACCGGACCGGCGTGAAGGTCGAGACGATCCGCTATTACGAGCAGGTCGGGCTTCTTCCGCAGCCAGAGCGCTCGGAGGGCAACCAGCGCCGCTATGGCCGCGCCCATGTCGAGCGCCTGGCCTTCATCAAGCATGCCCGCGACCTCGGTTTTCCCGTCGACGGCATCCGCGCGCTCCTGAGGCTGTCGGACAACCCCGGCATGGCATGCGACGAGGCCCACGCGATTTCGGTCGCCCATCTCGACGAGGTGCGCCACAAGATCGCGCGGCTCCGCTCGCTGGAGAAGGAACTAGAGCGCATCGCTGCAGCCTGCTCAGGCGGAGTCACGGCCTGCGACTGTGCCATCATCGAGGCGCTGGCGGACCACAGCCGATGCGGGCACGATCGGCATTAAGGCGCTGATGCAGTCCAATGTCGTGCGGGGGTCATAACGCGACAAAAATTATCGCAGCCGCGGTGAATCCGCGTCCGACCGACGCCTGATTATGATCATGAGAATGCTACCGATGAATACCGGTAGGAGTAATAGCACGCTGAAGAAGCCAAAACTGCTTTCGGCCAGCGGGCCGATCAATTCTCCGATAAAAAACCCGCCACCGACCATCAGAAGCGCCCAAAGGCCAGCCGAAGCTACATTTAAAAGCGCGAAACGATGCCAAGGCATATCGGTCAGGCCCACCGGGAGAGCGCCGATAGTGCGCATGCCCTTCGGATATCGATAGATGAAAAGATAAAGCATGCCGTAACGTTCCATCAGGCGTCGCGCCGCCGCGAGCGCAGCACCAAGCTTAGGCCGTCCAACTATGATGCGCTCGCCAAAATGGCGCGCCGCCCAGAAACGGAGTTCATCGCCAACGACACCGCCAGCCAGCGTCGCTAAAGCGACCCAACAAACGTCAACGAGACCGTTGGCTGCGCCGATGCCTGCGAAAAGCGGAAGTGCGCCGCTCTTAATCAAGCAATAGACAAAAAGAGCGGGGTAAAGCCATATCCCGTAGGCATCAACTAAAGATTTCAGTTCACCCATGGAGTTGGCCCCGGTTCGCTGGACATGCAGAGTTGGGTCGAAAGAGCGGGCTCAGTTTGTCGGCTGTCGCTGAGTGCATTGGGGCCTTGGTTATGCCGCAACCCTCCTGAAGTGGCGACCAGGCCCGTCCCGCATCGGAACAGGCTTAGCGCGCCGCGATACGGCATTGCCGATGCCGGCTGGGCGCCTCGCCGCCACCCGGCGCTTATTTCATCGTCCTGCACCGTCCGCGCTCTGTAGTAGCCAACGAGGCGGTCTCAATCGGTCTCATCGAGGATGCCGTCAACTGTTTGGGAATGTCTTGCCGAGTATGAATGAGCCAATGCCGCAATAGATCGCGATACCGGGCAGTCCAGCTTTCGCTGATCATAGCTCGACCATCGCCGCTCACGGCCGCCTTTGGACTATGCCCTGGTCTCGGCTCCCACCGCTCCTTCCGTCATCCGTGGGTCAACAGCGAGACGCGCCTGCCGGATGGCGAGGTCACCAGAAGCGCCGGGCTGATCGTCTATCTCGTCGATCCGACGACGCGCTATGGCCATGGCGTATTGGGGGAGCCATCGAGGCCGGCGGTTTCGCGGTCGAGCGGCAGGGCAAGTGCCTGCTGTTTCGCCTCGGGGCCGACGCGGTCTTCGAGGACCGTCGCGTCCGCCTGGCCGATCTCGACGGCGACAGGCAGCCGGAGGCGACCGTGGTCAAGGCCTATCTGGATCGCGGCGCGGCCATCGTGGTCTACCGGATCGGCCGGCATGCGATCGAGCCCCTCGCCGAGAGCCCCGCCATCGGCCAGCGCAACCGCTGGCTCAACTCTGTCGGCGTCGCGGATTGCACCGGCTCGGGGCAGGCCATGCTCGCGGCCGTGGTCACCCCGAATCTCGCGGGCTCGCTGCGGCTCTATCGCCTGTCGGGCACGGCGCTCGTCGAGGTTTCGCGCATCGACGGCTTTACCAATCATCGCCTGGGCGAGCGCGACCTCGATCTCGCCCGGATCGGAGACATCGACGAGGATGGCGCGCCCAAGATCGTCGTTCCGTTCCTGACGCGTCGGGAACTGGCGGCGATCGGCTTCAAGGGCGGGCGCGCGGTCGTTCTCGGCAAGACGCCGGTCGAGCAGCGCGTCGCGAGGTTCCTTGCCTTGCGGGGACCGCGCGCGACGATCGAGACCGACGCCGGTGCGCGCCGCGACGTCATCGTCGGACAGAACTGACGGAGGGTGCGGTCTCGCCGTCGAGCCTAGGCGCGGGCGTAGAAGTGCAGCAGAGCGAGCGCGTCCGGCGCGCTCCAGTCGGCTTCTCCGGTCAGATAGCCGCCGCTGCGCCCACTTGCATCGATGACGTAGCTCATCGGCATGCCATAGAGCGGAAAGGGGGGCGCGACCTTCGATTTCGGCCCGGATGCGACCTCGCCCTCTGTGTCAATGAAGCTTAAAAGCCCGTCCAGGCGCAGTCGCCGGAGATAGGCGGCGGCCGTTCCAGCGTCGCGATCCAGCGACACCGGCACGACCACGAAGGGCTCGCTCTTCGCCTGGTTCTGGAGCCGGTGCAGGATCGGTAGCTCGCGTCGGCAGGGCGGGCACCAGCTCGCCCAGAATGCGAGCAGCACGGCCTTGCCGCGATAGGCCGCGAGCGTCCGCCGCCGCCCCTCCAGATCGCGCAGCGGGATGTGGCCGGCCTCCTCGCGCGGATCGAGCACGGTGAATTGGGCGTGATGCGTGCTGAACGGCGGCGGATAGGGGTCCGCTGCTTCGGCCGGCGGCGGGCCGCCGAATGCGCCGGCTGCCGAGCCGAGCATGAGAGTTCTGCGCGTCACCGTCATCAGAACGCGGCCAATCCATCCTCGATGGTCGCCACCTCGCCGCGCGCCGGATAGTCCTTGGCGACGACGAAGTCGATCGCGCCGAGGATGTCGGCGAGAGCCGGCCTCGCGAAGGGCATGGTCTGGACGCTGGAGAAATAGAGCGTGCCGTCCGGTCGGACCAGAAACAGGCCCGGCTCGGCAAACAGAGCGGGCTCCTCCACGCCGATCGAGGTGACGCCGCGGCCGGTCGACAGGAACAGCCCCCATTCGCGCGCCGAGGTCGGCGAGAAGCCATGACCCAGGCGGAGCCTCGGCAGGCTCCATTCGGTCTTGGCCCGGGTGGCGCGCTCCTCGCTGTCCGTCGACAGTGCGGTGACGCCGACGCCCTTTTCGGCGAAGGCGTCGAGCCTGCCCTCGAGATCGCGCAGCTGAACCTTGCAGATCGGGCAATGCATCCCGCGATAGACCACCACCAGCGTGAATTGCCGTGGGCGCTCGGCATGGAGGCTGAAGGCGGAGCCATCGGGAGCGAGCCGCAGGTTCAGGGTCGGCGCCGTCGTCCGGGGCAGCACCGGTCTGATGTCGGTCATTGCAGGGTCGTCCTTTCAGTCGTCGCAACGGTTTGCGATCAAAACGAGGTCGTCAGCCGCGTCAGCCATTCCGGCGAGGCGGCGACGAGGATAGCCACTAGGCTCTTGTCCCAGCCGGTCAGGATCAGGATGCCGACGGCGACCAGGAAACCGCCCAGCGCCGTCTTGAAGCCCTGACCGGCTGACATCATGCGGTTGCGCAGGCTCATGAGCCGTGCGCGCGATAGCATCCCGAGCGCGATCAGTGGCAGGCCGGCTCCCACGCCGAAGGCGAGCATCGTCAGCGCCACCGCGCCGAGATTCTCGCCCTGCGCGGCCAGAACCGAGGCCGCGCCGAGCGTCGGCCCGACGCATGGGCTCCAGACCGCGCCGAGCAGCAGCCCGACGCCGAACTGACCGCGCAGGCCGTTCGGCGAGAAGCCGCCGAAGCGCTGCTCGGTCCAGTTACTGAGCGGGCCGCCCGCCGCCGCCACCCGCGCATGCAGAACGGGCAGCATCAGCACGAGGCCGAGCAGGACGAGCATGATCGCCGCGGCCATGCGGAACACGCCGGTGTCGAGCCCGATCGCGAAGCCGACCGTCGCCACGAAAAGTCCGATCGCGGTGAAGGAGAGCGCCAGCCCTGCCGCCAGCGCGACAGGCCCATAGCGATGCTCCGACACCGCCGTGCCGAGCACGATCGGCAGCAGCGGCAGGACGCAGGGCGACAGGATCGACAGGATGCCGGCGATCAGTGCAAAGCCCGAGGTGGCCATGGCGGAACCGCTTCAGATCGCGCGGGCGAGCAGGGCTTCGATCGACGCCTTGTTGGTGTCGCCGACCGAGCGTCCCGTCTCCACGCCGCCCTTGTAGACGATCAGTGTGCTCTGCTGCTGGGCCTTCAGGCCGCGCAGCGCGTCCTTCTGGCTGTCAAAATCGACATTGAAGACGACGAGGTTCTTGAAGCGCGGCTGCTTGGCGAGTTCAGACAGGATCGGAGCCTGCGCCTTGCAGGTCGGGCACCAGGGCGCGGAGACGTCGATCAGCACCGGCTTGCCGGCCTTTATCGCGGCGTCGAAAGCCGCCTGGGAATACGCGGATTTTTCGAGTGCCGAGGCTCCGAAGCCGGAGAACAGGGCTGCGGAGCCGGCGAGAACGGCGATGACATGGCGGCGGTTGAACATGGCGACCTCCTTCAATGCGGGATCGGCTCCATGGGAGCCGGCATCGAGGTTTCGCGAAGACCGGGCTCTTCGTTACGAATTCACGCGGAATTGATCCCGTCCTAATCCTAAGGGAGCCGGACAGGACCTGCCCCATGGGCGCCGGCTTTCCGAGCATCTTTCCGTGCGCTTCGCGTTGGAATGGCTGATCCGTCTTGCACAGCGTAGGCGCTTGCAAGCTGGATCGAGTACTCTATCTTGCAGCGGCCGGTTCCACTCTTAACTCCCACTCAGGCTTGGTAGCGGCGACGGGATTTCTCTTGTTTTTCAAGGAGATTTGGACTGACCGATAGGTTCGAGTCCTCTCCTGGGCACCACTCTTTTTCCTCAGCAGGACAAAGAGATACGGTTTTGTAAGGGCTTATCGGGTATCCGCTTTCACACAGCGGTTTCACACATGGCCCTTGCGATGCCCCGTCCCTTCGCTACCAAGTCGGGATCCTACTACCTCAACGTTCGGGTTCCGAACGAGCTTCGGGAGGTCGCGCGCGGCCGTCCCGTGACCCTGCCGATCAACGGCGAATCGGTCACCGTGACCGTCACAGACAAGGTCTATGTGTCGTTGCGCACGAAGAGTGCGCGCGAAGCCAAGGACCGCTTCCAGATCGCCCTGAACCGGCTAGCCGCCTATTGGGATTCGCTGCGGACTGTCCCCGTGGCGCTGACGCCGATCCAGGTCAAAGCCCTTGCCGGCGAAACCTACCGCAACGCCGTCGATCGGCTCGATGCCGACTTTGACTTCAATGACCGCATCGAGGCCTTTGCCGAGGAATACAACGGCACGACGCAAGTCTTCATCGACAAGGGCTACGCCCCCAAGGTTGCAGAGCGATTGGCCTCGATCGAGATGGATGACCCTCGGGCACTCCACACCTATGCGCTGCGGCATGGCGACGGCGTCATGAACAGTGGTGAGATCGCCGACGCCGCCTTCGGCGCCGAAGCACGCCAGCTCGCGGCAGACAACCAGATGCAGTTGGACGAGAGGTCGATCGAGCGGGTCGCCACGGAACTCGTCAACGTCGGCAAGGCCTTCGGCGAGCTTGCGGCACGCCGCCTCTCCAGCGCAGACCACTCCGATGAGATCGGCAAGAACCTCCCGACTTGGACCCCTCCCACCCCGCCCAGCAAGACTCGCGCGAAAGGAGACCGTGAGCCCGAATCGGTAGCGGACCTCTACAAGCGCTGGTGCGCCTACCAGACCAACAAGAAGGCCGCGAGCACGCTTCGACGCTATGGCCCGTCGCTGGAGTCCCTGGATCGGTTCTGGAAGGGCAAGGACTGGCGGCTCATCGGAGGCGACGAGATCTTCGACTGGGCCAACCACCGCCGGGACGTGGACGGTATCGCGCCGCGCACGATCAACCGAAACGACCTTGTCGCCGTCTCGTCCGTCTTCGCCTGGGCGACAACTCGCCAGGGCGGACGCAAGCGCGACGAGAACCCAGCCATGGGGATCAAGCTCGACGTCGATCGGCAGACCACGACGCGGGAGAAGTTCTTCAAGGACGCAGAGGTGTCCGCGATCCTGCTAGCGGCGCGCCACGCCAAGCCGAGTCGGCGCTACCCGCGCGCGTCCGCCTCTCGTCGCTGGGCACCCTGGATATGCGCCTATACCGGCGCCCGGGTTCAAGAGGTCTGCTGGCTCAGCCGCCAGGACATCAGGCAGGAAGACGGTATTTGGGTCATCCACTTCCCGCAGACGAAGACCAACGTCGCCCGCACGGTCCCTATGCACCCTGCCCTCATCGACGAGGGCCTGCTCGGCTTCTGGGAGAAAGCCCCTGCCGGCTTCCTCTTCGTCGGCGACGTTCCCCAGAGGGAAGGCGCTACGCGGAGCCCACAGGAGCAGCGCGCCAGCGAACTGGCCGAGTGGGTTCAGGAGCAGGTGGAGCTAGAAGATGGTGTCAGCCCCAACCATGGTTGGCGTCATACGTTCGTGACGAGGGCCGAGGAGGCGAACATCTCGAAGCGTTTCAGCAACGCCATCACCGGCCACAACCATGGCAAGGACGTATCGGATGGGTATTTCCGTGGCCGCATGTCAGCTCTCAAGGTCCGGATGGACAAGTACCCGCGCTACGAAATCGTCACGCCCTGAAGTGGCCCCTTGCCGACCTCTGGAACGTCTGCTTTCGGGCAGTCTATAGATCGACCGTCAGCGACGCGGGTACAGCTTCGAGGTCCTGCGGGCGAGCCTCTATACAAAGAGGTGACGACGAAACGCCGGTCCTCGATCCGCCGCAAGAAGCACCGGCCCAGCGACTCGATATCGTTCATGGTGTTAGGCTTCGAAGACCGCGACGTCGTCTATGAACGAGTGATCATCCCAGCGAAGTTCGCGGAGCGTCTGCACGAATTCGGGCGCGACCAGCTTGTGCAGCCTGTCCGAAATGGCGGCAAGCGAGCCGGCCTTGAACTCTGAAAAGCCGTTCGGGATAACTCATCTTCTAAGACGCGGCGTCCAGCTTTCGACCAAAGCGTCCTCCTCGTCCGCCTCGTCCTCCACTTCGACCTGCCCGATGGTCCCAGAAGAGAGCACGGTAAGGCACTTTCCATAGGTTCCAAGGCCAATCGTTTGCTCACGGATCTTGGCGTTGCTCGTTCCACCAAGCCAAAAGCGAACCAGGGTCTCCTCGTCGACCGCCGCGCCGGCGGAGACGTTCTCCGGGACGGATGCGAACGCCGCAGTGGCCGTACCGCTCGGGACATCTGTTCCCTTCCGGATGAAGGCTAGGCCCGGCAGGGTCTTCATCGCCTCGGATAGTATGCAATAGTCGATAATTCCGCGGGTGCTGACGACAACCGCGACGGCATCCCCGGTGAGCTCGGCGTACCTTATGGCTGTCGCCGTCAACGACGTCCTGCAGTCGTCAGACAATTCGTAGACGATCCCCAGACCGGGATCCCGACGTGCGATCGCTCGCCTGAAAAAGCCGCTTGGCATCAGGAGCCCCGCCGCGAAGGCGTCTGCTTCCAGTTCGAATGGATCACCAGAGACGAAGCCGGCACGCGACTCGTGGACGCCGTCCTTCAGGACGTGGTCGACATGGCCTTCCAAGAAGTAGTGACCAAGCTCGTGCGCGACGCTGAATCGCTGGAAGCCCTCACTCTGAACGTAGGTCGCGTACATGATGCCGAAAACGTTGCCATGTCGAAGCAACATGCCCGACACGCCATCCGCCGTGTCGGGTTTCGGCTGCACGACGATCCCCCGATCCTCAGCAATGGCAAACGGGTCGACAGGCAGCCTTTCCAGTCCCTCGTCGCGTAAAAAGGCTTCGGCTTTCTGCTTGGCCATCTTAACGCGGAAGAGGTGATTCACGGCTACCTCACTTCTTAGCTTGGCTCCGGGCTGCCAGCATCTGCAGAAAGTCCTTGGCCAGCTCCCGGTCACCACCGCTGAGCTTGCCTATATCGCGGAACAATGGATCGCCTGCTTCAGCGCGGCCAGGATCGTCCACGCGGCCCAACAGATAGTCTGCCGTGACCTCGAGGGCGTTTGCAAGCCTGCTCAGCGTATCGAAAGACGGCTTACGCGTACCGCCCTCAAAATGCCCCACCGAGCTCTGCGGCATGCCGCAGCGAAGGGCCAGGTCGTTTTGGCTCCACCCTCGGAGGTCGCGCGCCGCCTTCAGGCGCTCGGGAAACATATCGGTGGGCAACTTAGAGTTGGTCATATCGAACTCGCCATAGTGACCTTGACGACTATTACGAGTCGCCTTAAATTGATCGACATGGAAATTATGTCGCTCTCGACATGATGGCAAGCGCGGAGTTGGCCAGATGGCTCGCGATCACGTGAATCACGGCGAAATCGTCCGATTTTGCCAAGAAAAGGTTAATTTGCCCAAGGACAAGGCCGATACCTACCGCGCTCAGGCCGATCGCCTTCGTGACCGTCTCGACACCTACATCGCAGAACATCCGGACTTCACGCTCAAGAAGATGAGGCTGTCAGGCAGCCTCGCGAAGGGCACCGCGCTGCGCTCGCTGAACGACATCGACGTCGCATGCTACATCAGCGTGAAGGATGCGCCCTCGGACACGCGCACCTTGGGGACATATCTCGCGGAACGCCTGCGTCGCCTGCCGAACATCAGCCCCGACCAGATCAAGCCGCAGACCTATTCGGTGACTGTCTCCTATAGCGGTAGCGGCCTCGACGTCGACGTCGTGCCGATCCTCTATGACGGCGATCCGAACTGGTATGGCGACCTCGTCAGCCAGAAAGACGGAAGCCTCCTCAGGACGAGCATCACCAGGCACGTGCAGTTCGCGCAAAAGCGCAAGTCTGCGAGCCCGACGCACTTCGCCCAGGTAGTCCGGCTCGCCAAGTTCTGGGCCAAGCGCAAAAAGGACGAGAGCGAAGATTTCCGCTTCAAGTCCTTCATGATCGAGCTGATCATGGCCCATCTGGCTGACAGAGGCCTCGACATGTCGGACTACCCGACGGCTTTGCGCGGGTTCTTCGACTACATCGCGCAAACGGGCCTTACGGAGAAGATCGTTTTCGCCGACTACTACCAGAGCGGGACCGTCGGCGCCTTCCCCCATCCGATGCAGATCATCGACCCGGTGAACGCGGCCAACAACGTCAGCTCGCTCTACACCCAGCGGAACGTCGACCTGATCGTCGATGCCGCCCTCGAAGCCGGCGACGCCATCGAGGCGGCCCTCGGCGCCCCCACCAAAGGCGAGACCGTCCGCTATTGGCAGAATGTCTTCGGCTCCAGCTTCAATCCGTGAGGACGACATGACAGGCAGCTTCACGATCACCGAGAGCCAAACCTTCACGATCACGCACGCGCGACATATGGCGGCGAAGGTCGCCACCGACTTGCGCCGCCTCCGGAGCTTCTACGGCAAGCCGTCCGACAAGGAGATCGCCGAGTGGCAGGATGAGGTCACCGAACTCCTCAAGGCTGGCTACCTTGGGACGCTGACGATCGGCTTCCGTCGCAACGGCCAGTGGATCGAGCCGACGCTGCGCTACACGGCACGCGACTTGGCAGGCGCCAGCGCCAACGACGACGACCCTGGCGGGATTCCGCCGCGCGCCAACGTCGAGGGCGCCTCGATTCACAACTACCTGACCTACACCGCCGCTTGGGATGCCCTGAGCTCTGCGGAGCAAGTCGCGTTCAAGCAGAGGATGCCGTTCCAGCGCACGGGCGCTCCAGAGCCCACTGTCAACGGCCGCCTCGTTTCCGACCGGACCTATTCGGCCGGGGGGCAAGCCCTTGGCCGCGCGATCGTGAGGAACTCCTGATGAGCACGACCCCAGATCTTGCAGGCCTGTTCGAAGGCGCCTCGACCTATCCAGACGTCGACGCCCGCGCGCGACTCAACAATCTCGTTGGGCTCGACACCCACAAGTCGCGTCTCAGCAAGATGCTCGCGGTCCTCGTCAACCCCGATGGCCTCAGCGCTTGGGTCGAAAAACACCATCCTGCGGCCGAGGCCCTCGTCAAGAACGTGATCCGGCGGCCGCCTCTGATCGTCCTCGCGGGCGACGTGGGCTCGGGGAAGACCGAATTGGCAGAGACCATCGGCGACGATGTGGCGCGGAGGGAAAGCATCCGGATCACCTTGCTGCCTCTCAGCCTCTCGGCCCGTGGCCAAGGTCGCGTCGGCGAGATGACCCAGCTGATCTCCGCCGCGTTCGAGCACACGGTCAGCGAAGCGAGAAAGCTGAAGTCATCGGGCACGAAGGCGCGAGGCGCCGTCATCCTGCTGGTCGACGAAGCGGACGCGCTGGCTCAGTCCCGCGAGGCCGCTCAGATGCACCACGAGGACCGCGCCGGCGTCAACGCGTTCATCAGGGGCATCGACCGCCTAGGCAACGGCGCACTGCCTGCGGCCGTCATCATGTGCACGAACAGGGTCGACTCGCTCGATCCAGCGGTGCGCCGCCGCGCGGCAGAGATCATCACGTTCGATCGGCCCAACGACGCTCAGCGCCGCGCAGTCATCACCACGACCCTGCAGGGCACAGGCGTGACCGCCTCGCAGATCGAAGGCCTCGTCGCCGCCACTGGGCCAGCAAGGCCACGCGACTACGGCTTCACCTTCTCCGACCTCACCCAGCGCCTGATCCCGTCGATCGTGCTCGACGCGTATCCCGACACCAGCATCAATCCGGCCAGGGCGCTTGCCATCGCGCAAGCCATGGCTCCCACCGCGCCATTTCAGGACAAGAGCCGATGACCACTTGGAATCTGTCGACCCTCCTGGCGAACCTCCACACCGACATCCAGGGGCAACTGAACATCTCGCGCGGGTCGTTCGGCCATACCGGCACGAAGGGCGACGCCAGCGAGAAGGTCTGGCTGGAGCTCCTTCAGAAGTACCTACCCAAGCGATATCAGGCCGAAACGGCGCACGTCGTCGACAGCGAGGGGAACTTCAGCGATCAAATCGACATCGTGGTCTTCGATCGGCAGTACTCACCGTTCATCTTCGACTTCAAGGACCAGAAGGTCATCCCAGCGGAAAGCGTCTACGCGGTCTTCGAGGCAAAGCAGACGGTCGATGCCAGCCTGATCGCCTATGCGCAGGACAAGGTCGCCAGCGTCCGAAACCTGCACCGCACGTCACTGCCGATACCGCATGCCGGCGGCACCTTTCCCGCCAAGGCGCTCTTCCCGATCCTCGGCGGAATCCTGGCGTTCGAAAGTGAATGGTCACCCGCGCTCGGGCCGTCACTGGAGCGCGCGCTCTCCGACACGACCAATCCAGGTCGGCTGGACCTCGGCTGCGTCGCGGCACACGGTCACTTCAGCCGCACCAGCGGCGACGTCTACGAGTTCGTTAACGAGGGAAAGCCCGCAACGGCATTCCTCTTCAAGCTGATCGAGAAGCTACAGTTCAATGGCACCGTGCCTATGATCGATATCGGGGCATATGCCCGCTGGCTTACACAGTGATGAATGCACCGGCCAACCTGCAGCAGTCCAACGAAACCCTTGCCAAAGGTAGAGCCGTCCACACATGGCGCATCCCGGTACAGCCCGGCGCCTACACGTTCCCTACCCACTCGCCCAGCCGTCCATCGGCGAACAGCCTCGGCTCAACCAGGCTGACCTGCGATGTGAACGTGGTCCCGTGCCGAATGGCCGCCTGCATGTGCAGCGGATCGGCCGTCGTCGCCCGCCCGTTCACCAGCGCTTGCATGGCGAGTTTGGCGTCCCGGTCGCGGGTGCCCCGCCGCGCTGGCCAGACCGCGATCTGCCCGCACGACAGGTACGCGGCGATCAGAGCGCCTTCAGCAGCCAGCCGGGTCTGGTGAGCCATCGGGCCAAGCCGCATCGCGTCCTTGAGAAGGCGGTCGGCGGCGCTGAAGTAGTCCCGGGCCTTCTCGAGCGCCGACTGCATATCGAGGCCTTCACCTGCGAAGGCGGCTAGGACCTCGAACTGCTCGCGCGTGTAGATCTGACGGGTCGCCAGACGATCGATTTCGGCGGCGAGATCGAAGCCCTCCGGAGGCCAAGGGTAGAGCGCGCTTTCCCGAAGGGACATCTCGGTGCGCGGGGGCACCGTCGCCTGTCCAGGATTGAAGGCTGCCAGCGCAATCCGTCCTCGGACGAAGTCGCCGCTGCCCTGCCAGTTGGCCAGCCATTCCCGGGTTGGCTGCAGGGAGACCTTCGCGTCGACGTCGTCGATCGACGACGCCGGGAAGATCGAGACGATCATAGCATGCGCGCCGGCGATCGTGAGCAGCGCGATCCGCGCAAGCGAGTCGACGTCGGCTTGGCTGGCGCTCCAGCCATAGGCGTCGCGGTGCGCTTCCGCCCTCACCGCCGCATCGCACAGGTCCGGCTTCGATTCCCGCAGCGCGATCAGATCGGCGATCGTGGGATCGTCGTGGAGGCGGGTGAGGATCGCCCCGATGGGGTCAGCCTGCCGGCGGTCGCGATCCGGCTGCGCGGCGAGATGCTCGAGATTCAAGTTCATGTCTGTTTTCCTGCTCCACGGGGGTGACGACCGGCTGGCCGCACCTCATCGCTCGCCAAACGAAAAGGGCGCCCCGACAGGACGCCCTCTTGCTTTCCTCAGGTGCCCGGAGGCTCAGACCAGCGGATGCGCCGCCAGCATCTCGCGCAGGGAGACCGACATCTTCTTGGCCAGCGACAGGGTCGCCGCGAGCTGCGGCGTCGGGTGTGGGACGACCAGCGCGGCGAGGTCGTCCCATCGGTCGAGATCGACATGGGCCGGCGACATTGCAATCCTCAGGAGCGCGATGCGAGCCTGTAGCCTCGCGCCCTCCAGCGCCATGGTGATCTGCTGGTGCTCCTCATGGCCAAGGTCGGACGAGACGAGGTTTTCCGCCCAGCGATCGGCCTCCCGGGCGTGAAGCTCGACCGTGCGGTAGAGCGCGTCGAAGTCCGGGGCCTGTTCGACGAACGCCCGCAGCGAAGCGGCATCCTCGATGCGATGCACGGTCGCGGTGCTGCGGGATGCCTCGATCTCGCGGTAGCTGGCCACGGCGTGGGCCAGCGCGTTCGTCGCCACCGCACCGGCCGTCTTCGTGGACAGCGGCTCGATCCCGAAGGCCGTGCGGGCCAGCGGCTCGAGGGTAGGATCATCGAGTTCGTGCACAGCGCGGATCAGGGCGAAGCCGTGCTCGCGGCGCGCATGGTGGTCGGCGGCGGTGCGCGCCGGCAGCAGAGCCAGGGCCAGCGTGGCGTCCTCTGAGAGCATGGCGAAGGCCTGGGGCGTCGAGACGTGCTCGCGCACCAGGAACGGCGCCGAAGCTTCCGCCAGCCGAATGAACCGCTCAAGCTCCTGCGACCGCTGAGCGCACCGGGCGGCGATGGCGACGAGCGAGGGGGTGTTGCCGATGAAGGCGGCGTAGTCGCCGTCGCTGGGACGATCGAGCTGCATCGCGGCGAGCTCGGAGATGACGGGACGGACCGTCGTATCGAAGAGAACATGGTGGAGAGAGAGCAGGTCGGAATGGGTGCTGGCGGTCATGGGTCTATCATTCGTTTGGGATGAGGGAGGTTGCCCTGAAGGGCGTCTCGATGAAGCCGCCAGGCCGTCTTGAAGACGGCCTGGCGGTGCTAGGCGATCAGGCGGAAGCGTGACGACGGTCGGAGGGCGCGCCATCACGGCGCCCGGCATGCTGGCTGGCGCTGGACCAGAGCGGATTGGCCGGGGAAGCGGTGCCGAGCACGAGCTGGTAGATGATGGTCTCGATGACCGTCAGGAGCCGATCCGCGTCCTCGCCGATCGGGCGGAAGATGTAGATCTCTTCAGCGGGCGAGATCCTGGCGGGCTTGCCGAACCGGAGGGCGGTGAAGCGCTGCTGCTCGCGGGGATTCAGACCGACCAAGGCGCAGTGCGCAATGCCGTCGCTCGTCTCGAGCCAGGCATTCAGGCTGGCGTTCGCCATTGCCTGGTGGAGGCGCTTCTCGAATTCACCGCTGCTGACCCCAGCAGGCAAGATCACGTCGACGCTGCGTGCTTCCAGAGTCACCGGTGCCCCGCGCAGCGGCTCGCGGGTCGGCAGGATCTGCTGGAATGTCCACCTGTCGAAGCCAGGATCGAAGACGCCGCCGGTCGCGAGCTTGCGATGGGAGCCGTACCGGTCGCGGTTGAGCGCGTCCGTGCGGCGACGGATATCGGCGCATTCGGTGCTCGCGACCTTGTAGAGCGGCAGGTTGAGGTCACGCGCGGCACCGAGCAGGCCAATGGCGTTCTCAGGCGAGGTGATCTGGCCGCATGCGGCGACATAGGCGCGCACGAGGATGCCGGGTTCATAGCGCTCGGTGAAGCGCGGATCCCGGAAGGCATCGGCACGCAGCGGCGTCAGGGCCGTGCCGCCGATCCGCGGCCACTGCGTCTTGAAGTAGCGCATTACGGCGGCGGCGGAGTGGGCAGGCTGGAGCGGTCGGCCGTTTGCAGGCGGGAGGGTCTTCTTCGTCATCGTCTTCGTATCTTTTCGGCTTGTGTTGTCGGGCGGGCTTATCGGGGGTTCTGATTCCGATGCCTCATCTCTCAGGCTCGTCTGGATCCAAGCGGCCACGCCGCCCCGGCCGGGACGAGCCGCTCACGATCGGCGTCAGCCGGTCGGGACCTCACCTTCATCACAGAGCCCTATCCGGGCCCTCTTCGCGATGCGCCGCCAGGAAGCCGATGGGCCGCGCCTGCGGCGATGCCCTCACGAGCTCTTCGGCCGCCACGATGTCGGCGATGGTCAGCGCCGCGCGCCCGCCCGCCGCCGCGTAGCCGAATGCAAGCCGCAGCAGCTTGCCGAGCCGGCGCGGGTTATGACGCGCCGCGCGCGTCAGAACGTCGTCGGACGGGACGTTTACGCCACCGTGGAGCTCGCCGACGAGCCTTTCAGCGATCAACCGCGTCACCGCGAGAAGGGCATCGCCCCGCTGTGGGGCGACGAAGAACGTCAAGAGACGGTCGAGGATGAAGTCGGGCAGCGCCGCGACCTCGTTTGCGGTCGCGATAAAGATCGCGCCCGACAGGTCGAACTCCACGCGTACGAATTCATCCAAAAGAACCCGACTGCTCTCCGGCTCGAGAGCGGCAAGAAGCGTGTTGTAGGGCTTCTCGGAACTGTGCGTGACGAGCTTGTCGGCCTCGTCGAGCAGAATGACGGGCTGAGCGCTCATCCCATTCGCCAGTGCTTCCGTCAGCTGCCCCATGCGAGCTGCCTTCCACGACGTCGGGTGGCCGACGACCAGCGCCTGGGCGTCGCTATTGGTTGAGCAGCTGATCGCGTGAATTTCGGTGCCGAGAGCGCTTGCAATCTGACGGCTTGCATGGGTTTTTCCTGTCCCCGGCGGACCGTGCAGCATCAGCGGAGGCACGGCGATCGGCGTGCCCGTGCGCATCGATAGGACCGCCGAGCGGATGATCAGGTCGACTACGGGCTCGAATCCGGGGCACCGCGTCCTCACCAGGCCCAGGGCGGTGACGTGCTCTTGGGCTGCGATTAGGAGCGGACGCTGCCCGGCGCTGGCGTCATGGTACAGCGCGAGGAGGCGGTCATAGCGGCTCTGGTCCGCCTCGTTGAACGCCGTCGGGGAGCCGTGGAATTCCTCGAGATGTCCATAGTAAGGCCGGCCGAGGAGCATCTCCATTTCGCGGAGTACCGCGTCGCGGTCATAGACCGCTCTCGTCGGCGGCAGCGGAACGTCGCCAGGCGTTTCGTCCTGGGTCATGGGCGTACCCGAGCCTGTCTTCTTCCCTCCCCTTGTCTTAGGGGCAGCGGCGGCCGGCTCGGAGGAGGCGGGGCGACGACGCGCAGTCTTCATGGGTTGATCCGATTATTCGAGGCCGCGGAGCGGACCTCGTCCCGCGGGGTGGCCTTGATGACCTCCACAAGCCCGGCTCGAACGGAAACAGGCGACGCCTCGCGGGCGCCGCCTGATCCAGATTGACGTTCTGAACTTCAAGCTCCGACCAGAACGGTGTTCTGATTTGTGAGCGGCCTTGGCGGCTTGATAAGCTGCCTCAACCTGTGCCTTGGCCAGAACGCTGTTCGCCGGGCTAGAACACCGTTCTGATTGCCGAAATCTGCGTAGAACAACGTTTTTGGAGAGCCTGATCGATTTTCCAGAACACCGTTCTGACTCGACGACCCGGCCCGGACGACGTTGAACCCGCGCGTTGTAGGGGCGATCCGCGGGCTCGGTCAGCGACTTGGCGCTTTGCCAGGTCAGAACGCTGTTCGACCGGCGAGAACGATGTTCTGATCGCCTAATCGGGTCAGAACATCGTTCTGAGATTTGCCTGAGCGACCATTTACAGAACAACGTTCTGACTCGAAGCCCAGTTCGAAGACGCTGACAGGATGGTGGGTAGCCCAGGTCCAGAGATTACCAATCCGACGGCACGGCCGACTGAGTCCGATCCGGACCAGAGGGCCGTGTTAGGGCCGTGGGAAGGCCCTGTTGGCAGACTGCCAACCGGACAGGACGGCCCTCTAAGCGCGCTCTGGACCCAAATCCCGTCGTGGCGCCGTGGGAAGCCGGTGTTGACCGATCGCAAACAGGACAGGAAGGCCCTCTAAGCGCGCTCTGGACCAGAGGGCCGTGTTGAGGCCGTAGGAAGGCCATGTTGTCGGATTCTCTTCGTGTCTGCCTGAGATCCCGGGGGTGTGATCCCCTTCGTCTCATTGACCGGTCTTTTCCTCGTGCATGGCCCTCGTCGTCCGCTCGCCACGAAAAAGGACGCGGACCTCACGGCCAGCGCCCTTCCCTCGATAGGTACGCCGCTCGTTTGGCCGGCCGGAAGCCGGCATCGATCTCGCCACCCTAGCCCGATGATGGTTGGGCCGGGCGGACCATCTCAGCAAGGCGGCCCTCCAGCCATCGACAGATCACGTCGATCCGGGCAAGGCGCTCCGGGTCGACTGTTTCGCGCCGCAACTCGGCGCAACGGGCGATTGCGGCCGGCAGGGTAAGCCACGGCACCGGATCGGTCGTCGTCAGCCGGTTTTGCAGCCACTCGCGCCCCTCTCGCCACTGCTCCGGTGTCATCGTCTCCGGCGCATGCTCGAACACGAGCCGTCGCGAGAAGGCCCGGAGGCGATCGTCCTGAAAGTGCCGTTCGCCAAAGGCGTATCGAGCGGACCAGTCCAGTTCGTGCCACCGGGCGGCACGTCCAACGTCTTCCTTGGAGGGGAAGCCATCGTAGAGCCTCTGCTCCGGGTATGGGCTAGGCTGGCGATCGGCAAAGCGGTTGGCCAGGGCGGCGGTCAGGTTGCGCCAAAACCCATCGTCGGCGTGGATCTGGCGGAGGCGGTTGTTGTAGACCGCCTCGTCCTCTGGTCGGCAGGTCGCCGCCATGCTGACCTCGGGCGTCCACGGCAGGAGCATGGGCTGCGAATTTGCTTTCACCGTCCGGATTGGCCGCTCGCCCTTGGCGCCCATCAGACCAATCAGGTCGGGTGCCGATAAGCCCAGATAGGTGGAAGGATCGATCGACAGATCCGCCACCGCCCAGCTCGCCCCATTGTTTGGGGCCGGCATGAGAGCGGTCACCGGAACGATCCTGCCGAAATCGGCGTGCCCGACAATGCCGCCCGCCGAGAGCCGCCGGATGGCCCCGGACTTGTGCGCGTTCTCCATCATGCTCGCGATGAGGTCGGGAGCGCGCTCGCGCATCAGCCTGAACAGCGCGATAGTCGCGCGCACGTCGTTGAGGGCGTCATGCTGGTCGTGCTCGGCGAGCCCGATGCCGTTGAACCTGCAGACATCGCCGAGGCGATAGACCGGCTTGCCGTCCACCTTTGGGATAGAGATCACCGATGGCCGGATTTGTGCCAGCGTCCTCAGCATCGGCAGGACGTCCGCGCGGCGGAAGCCTTTGCCAGACGTTAGGTAGGGAGGGAGGAGCGTCTGATGGAAGAAATTTCGAAGGAGCTCCTCGTCATACCTCAGGGAATTGAAGCCCACGACGGTAGCCGGCGCCCATGACGCCAGCAGTCGCGCGATGGATGTTGCCAGTTCGAGATGGCTGAGCCGGGGCGCTTCGAGTTGTTCCGGCGTGAGCGACGTGACCAGCATCGCGTCGGGCGCGGGCACGATGTGCTGGGGCACCCGGCCAAAGAGTACTACCTCGTCCTGGACGACGAGATCATCGTCCGTCAGGATCAAAGCGGCCTGGGTGGGCAGATTGACGGCCGTGTCGAGTCCGGTCGACTCAAAATCTATAAAAATCAATGACATAGATGTCAATGCCCCCGGCCACGGGGATGCGCCAAAGGCAGGAATCCGACGCCCAGGCGCTCGGCATCGGCCTTGATTGCCGCCCCGATCATGTGGACGGCATTCGAGGCCGTCGTCTCGCTTTCGAGAACGGACATGGCCTCATGGAGGTGAATGCGAAGCGCCAGGACCTCACGAAGGCCAGTAGGCATTTCTGACAGCAGCAGCGCCATGCGGCGCGCGGCAATGAGGGCGCCCTGGCTCAGTTGATGCCCTGTCAGACGGTGCTCGGGATAGGACCGGTCCGGGTCTCGGCCAATGAGCAGGGAATGAGCGAGGTAGGTTTCCGCCCGCAAGAACAGCTCGTCGGCGGTCATCGCTCCGGACCAGGCCCGGGCATAGAGCCGGAGGTCCGCATCCTGCGGCGCGTCGTCGCCGCTACCAAAACTCTCATTCTTCATATCAACGTCCACGGAGCGCGGGGCCAGAGGACCCGCTCCGGCAGGCCTTTTTCTCTGGGGTGACCCATTTCCGGGCCTCCGCGGAAGACTCGCTGAATCTGAAGGGGCCGATCGGGCCAAATCTCCTACGAGGTACCTCGCTCGCGGGACGTTTTGGTGGTCGTCTACCGCTCGCGGCCACGTCCGATCATAATCACGCGCCGCCTCTCCTTCTTGCGTTCCCTATCCTTGCGCTTGGCCTTCGCCGGCTCGTTGGTAGCCTCGTCCGAGGGCGGTGGGTTTGGCGGGACGTGCTTAGCCTCGTCCGCCGGCGCAGTCGATCTCAACGGCGTAGCGAGCGGCGTAATCGGCTCGAGCGGGGTCAGGTCGTAAGGGAAGGGCTGTACCTCGCCGGGCGCCGCGCCGGGCATCCTGGCGCGCTGCTTGAACACCGGCGGCGCGTCCTCGATCGGCCCTTGCGCCCCCGTTGGGCGGGTGGGGCCGTCGGAGAAGGCGCCGGGCTGGGGCACTTGGCGTCCGTTCTGGTACGACATGATCAGCTCCTCGGCCTTGGCCGGGTGCTGCTTGACGGCCTCGATCAGCTTCGCCGCGAGCTCGAGCGGCGTGCGTCCGGGGACGTCGTTGTCGGCGTTCTCCAGGATGAAGTTGGTGTAGCGCTTGTTGACGCCCCACATGTACTTCTGGAAGCCCGTCTTGAAGACGTCGTCGACGATGTCGTCGTAGGAGGCCCACATGGGGTGTTCCTTGGGCTTGGGCATCGCCGGCGCCTCGGTGGTGCGCGCCGCCGCGTTGACGGCGATTCCGCCCGTCCGGATCGCCGTCTGCGGGGCCGTCGGCGTCAGGTCCGGCTTGGCGCCCAGCGCGGCGGCGCGCCAGTCGCGCATCGCCTGGCGCACGCGCGCCATCCTCGAGGCGCCGGCGCGCTCGTTGCGGGCCTTGAGGATCTCCACCTCCGACTTGGCGACGCCGTGCAGGAGCGCAGCGAGCGCGGTCTTCGGCACGACCGCCATCTCCTTCTTGAGCCGGGCGACCTCCTTCTTGTTGCCCTTGGCGCGGGCATCGAGCAGGCTGCGCGCGAGCCTGGCCCGCAACAGGGCGATGACCTCAGGCTTGGTTGCCTCGACGACGCGCTCGACCGAGCGGATCTCCTGCGCGGCCTCGATCGAGCGCTCGACGTGCAACGCCCGCGTGCGGGCGTAGTCGAGCGCCTTGCTCTTGACGTAGGTCTTCACCCCGTGCGCCCCGCGCCGCAGTATCGGCTTCTTCTTGAGGAAGGACCCCTCCTTCTCCAGTTGGCGCAGCTGCCTGTGGCCCGTCCTGACGGCGGCGCGGATCCTCGAGACCTCGGCGTACTCGGGCGCGCGCTCCTGGGCGAGGCGCCGGACCTCGGCCTCGATGTCGCGCTTGGTGCGGCCCTCGTCGAGGATGACGCGCTTGGAGTCCTTGGCCTTGTCGGCGACGATCCGCGAGATCGAGCGCATGGCCTCGACCTCGATGCCCATCGCCTTGTAGCTGCGCGGGTCGTAGCGCACGGGGTTGCCGGCCTCGGCCATGACGGCGTTGACGATCTCGGCGAGGCGCTTGCGCTCGTTGGGGATGAACTTCTTCGATCGGGTCTCGGGATCGACCGTTTGGCGGTGGAAGTACCGCGTGCGCGTGACCCTGAACTCGTCTTTGATCTTCGTGACGGCCGCGAAGTCCCAGACCTTCGCCTTCGGCTTGTCCGTGCCGTCGTCGAGGCCGTCGAACGCGAAGTCGACCTTCTCGGCCGGCCTCGCCATGTAGATGATGTGGGCGTGGTAGTTGCGCGGGTCGTTCTTGTCGGTCGGCGCGTGCAGGGCGCCGTGGTAGCGCAGTCCGCGCTCCTCGAGGCCCTTGACGTACTCCTTGACGATCTTCACGCGCTGCGCCGGCGTGGACTCGACCGGCAGCTCGAGGATGACGCGGCTCTGGAGCCGCGCGTTGCCGCGCTCGGGATGGTCCTCGACGAGCTGCCAGAAGGCGCGGCGCTCCTCCTTGGTGTCGCCGATGTTGCCGAAGGTGAAGGCGAGCGGCTGGGGCGCCTGGCCCGCTTGCGCCGCCTTGGCGGCCTCGACCTTCTCGGCGTCCTCGATGTAGCCCTGCATTCGCTCGGCCGGATCGCGGCCGAAGGCCTCTTCGTAGATCTCGCGCGACGAGAGCGACAGGTCGACGCCCTCCTCCAGCATGGCCTGCTCGACGGCGGACTCGCGGTCGATGTAGCTCATGTGGGCGGCCGTCGTGCCGGGCCTGTAGGTCTTGGACGCGCCGCTTGCGTTGACGGTCGTGTGCGAGAAGTGGAAGGGCCTCCCGCCGGTGTCGGGGGCCGTCATCTTGATGGACGGGCGCGGACCGGAGTTGTTGGCGTGGAAGTTCAGCGCGCCCTTGAGGGCGTTGGTCAGGGCCTTCTCGATCCCGCCCATGCGGGCGTTGGCGTTCCGCGAGAAGGGGTTGCGGCCTGCGCTCTTCCACTTGCGCTTGGCTTGTTTGGCGGCCTGGTCGGCGGACTTCTTGAGCAGGCGCTCGACCTGCTTCTGGTTGCCGGCGTTGAGGACCGACTTGCCCTCAGCGGGCTCTATTCCCCTGTCCGCTGCTTTGGCCAAACCGCATCCATCCTGCAACGGGCGCAACTCGGCCCTTTTTTGGAGTATGGATGCGATCGGTGAACCGTCAATTGCCACTGCCGTCGCTCAAAACTGGGTTCATGGTATGGATTGCCGCTGGAGTTGGGCTTACTCTCGTTTTTTGATGCCTTGCGTCGACAAGATTGCCTCGACCACGGGTGCGAGGCCGGCCGAGGCGGCGGTAGCGATGAGGCATAGCAGCTCACTAGCGGTGATCTGCGCGTCGGGATGGCTGACTGCGACGTCGCGGCCCTTGCCGGTCGGCCCCATTGTGGCGACCGGGCCAGCGATCGCCCGAGGAGGCCCTTCTGCCGCCTCCGAGGGAGTGATTCATGGGACGGGCGCGATTGAGTGCCCTGCCATGTAGACGGGTTTCCCGTCGCCGTCGATGTGGGAGACGACGCGCGCCAGGTTGATCCGGACCGGAGGGAGCCAGTGGTAGGGCGAGACCGGGCGGCCGTTCTCGTCGTGGGTTCTATGGACGTAGCCATGGGCGTCGATGACGTAGCCGACGCGCGCCTGCTCCATGGCGATCGCGTTCGACTTCTGGATGGGATCGCTGCAGAGGTCCGACAGCGCGCGCTCGAAGTAGGCCCTGAAGATCGCGGCCACGCGCGTCCTCACGGCCTTCGGTGCCCCGCGCGCCTCCAGCAGGCCAAGCAGTGCGCCGGCCTGTGGCGCGTTCAGGAGGTGGTCTGGCGCGGCGCCCCGCTTGCGGCCCGCCCCCCATTTCGACGTGATCCAGACCTTTCCGTGCTTCTCGAAGAGGGGGAGGTTGGACCTGACGATGTCTCCGACGATCAGGGCCTCCTCTGGCCCCGCCAGCTTGCCGATGTCCGAAGCGGTCATGCACGGCGTCGTCCCGACCACGTGCAGCGTGACGCCGTCGTCGGTCGTCGCGGCGCGCGGGACGTCGATGTTTTGGATCTTCTGCTTGTCCTTGACCGAGAAGGACCACGCCCAGGCGTTCACCTCGGGCACGGGTGCCAGTCCCTTCGACAGGTCGAAGGGCAGGGCCGGTCCTGTTGGGCCGGCGAGTGCCACGTGGCCATTCTGGTCGCGGTCGGAGGCGATCGATAGATCGTCTCGGTAGACGAGGCGTCCTTCACGCAGCGCCGTCACCAGTTTGACGATCGTCTTGCGGAACGCGACGCCCTTGGGCGTCCGGGACTGCATCGCCAGAATCATCATCTGGTCGGCGTTGAGCCAGTGGGCCTTCGTCGGCATTCTGACGCCGTTCCCGCCGATCGCGAACGCATCAAGTACTACTTGAAGTGTTCCGTACGCCTCGAGCTCAGCCCGATTTTCCTCGATCGTCAGGGAGATCATGTTCTCCTGGCGCCCGATCTTTCGGGCGTACGACCGGTCGAGGAAATGCTCGACGCCGTCGATCTTGGTCGCGATCATGCCGAGGCGTTCGAAGGTCTCATGGCCTTCGATGATGATGGTCGGCTGCGCATTCTTGGCCGACCTCTTCGTCGGCAGGTTCGTCTTGGCCTTGGTCACGACGCAACTCCTATGGGCCCGAATCAGACCATTTCACGGGCTGATCCTGCCCGTTTCCGGAGAACATCGCCAGAACGAGAGGGATGGCGTGGTTACCGGGAACGGTCGAGGATGGCGGTTTCCGACCGCCTCCGAGACGCTCTTCGAACGACCCGCAGCCGCCCGAGAGGGCGGCGCGATCCATGTCAATGGAGCGCGCGGGACGAGGCCGACCAGGCCGGATTCGAAGAGCCAACGCAGGCCGCCGAGAGGCGTGCCGGAGCCCGTCGGGAGACCCCTCGGAGAGCACGGAGTCGAGCGGAAGCGAGGCTCAGCGAAGATGCCTGCTGGACCCGAGAGGGGGCTGCAGCAACTTTGCGGTATCGTGCCCTCCTTCTCCCTCTTTCTGGGCCTGTAGCGTTGTAGCACTTCCCCTTGTCAGGCCCATTTAGTTAACCCATTGAAATGCATGTCGTAATGCCTCTGCGCAGCCTAATTCGAATGGGTGAGAGGAACCTGCCCACGGCTCGTCGTAGAGCCGCCTTTGGCCGTCGTAGGCCCGTATGGCGAAGCCTAAGAAGCGCCCTTTTTCGAGAATCTTCGCATGTCCGACATGCCTTTTGAAGAATCACCGAGAAAACGCGCAAATCCCGGTAATTTTAGTGGCTCAGGCCATTAACGAGCATGTCTCGAGCGAAAGATTCCCTACAATCATACCGATTCCCGAGAATCCGCTCGATTCCGGGGAATCTGGGCGATTCTCGGGAATCTCGTCCCGGCGGGGGAATCTTTCAGCGCGGCGTTCCGCGTCGCTTTAGAACCGGCTGTGACGTCCGGCTGCCGTCGCGCAGGAGCTCCGTAGCGCCGTGACCTCCGGGTGGTGCGCGTCGGCCTCAGGGTGTCGTGGATAGAGATCCAGCAGCAGGATGGTATCGTCGCGCGACCAGTGCCCGTTGCGTTCCGTGGCGGGCGCCAACGTCCCGTCAGCCTTCGGCCACGATGGCGGCGACGACGCCCTCAATGAAGGCCTCGCTGGCGAATGGCGCCTGCGAGTACACAAGAGCGCTTTCGCCCTCCAGGCGCGCGAGCAAGTGCCCTCGACCCAGCAGTCTCTCGGCGCCCTTCTCGCCGAGCGAGATCTCGGACGTGCCTTCTGAATCGACTTTGAGGATGAGCCGGTTGCCAAGCTGGGACCTCAGCTGGACCGGCACGACGTTGGCGTCGGGCCGCTGCGCCGCGAACAGCAGGTATATGCCGGCTGCCCGCGCCTTCACACCGAGCCGTCCGACCGTTGAGGTGACGGCGGACTTATACTCATCCGTAAGCATCCACTCCGCAAACTCGTCGTGGATTACCCAGTAGGTGGGAAGCCTCTCGGCGGCGGTTGCCGCTTTCGAGTTGTATGCTGCCAGGTTTGCGACGCGCGCAACCTCTCGCGATCATCGAGAGCGCGCTCCTGAACGTGAGAACGTATCAGGAATATCGGAGCGACGGAGGAGTCAAGGTTGGATCTGTGACGGGGAGTGGCAAAGGGCTTCCCAAGGCGCTGCGCGGCGTCGAAACAGGGCTTCAATGACAAGGATTGGGTGCCCGTGACATCGGCAGCAGGCCAGACCCGCAAGCTCGCTCCCAAGCCAACCTCGGCGTCGTCAATCTCAAGTGGCTCTACGGTTTATCCATGTGGATAAGCAGCGCACGCAAGGCCGTCATGATCAGTGTCATGCGCCGAATCGAGCCCAAGCGCCTAAATGGTTGCGCCGCTCGCACAACCTTTAGGAGGAGCGGTTGGCCCACGGATTTTTCGAAGTTTCTTTCCCTCGTGACCTTAGCAAGCCCGATGATTTCGCGTTCAAATGGCATGGTCATTCAGTGGAGCGAGGCCGCGGCGGTGCTTATGGCTTGCGAGCTGCGACCGCTGCCTGGCATTCGATGTCCGCTGCGGCTGGAATGCTGAACGCCCCCGTACCGAAATTTATTTCGGCAAAGCATCGGGTAATTCGGCCAGGAAACTCGATGCTAGGTTCCTACTGGCTGATTGATTTAGACCAATTTTCTCCCGATTGGCATAATAACCTCACATCTGGATGCCCCTCATCAGATAATTCTAGATTTTATGATTTTTTGTTGCGTAATCTTGACTGTTCATGCGACAATCTAATTCCCGCTACGATGGAAACACAATGGAATGTTATTGTATCTGACGATTTTGAAGGAAAAAATTTAATAAAACTAAATCATAACATATACACGCATACTTATATTCGCTGTACGTATCGGAATAATTTTATTAAAAATGCCATGTCCGCACTGATGATAGAGGAGTTTTTTGGTAGAATGAACTTAGAGGTTAGATGCATTCGGTCGTATTCATTTTCTGACACTACTCATTCTGCGACTTTGAAAGCAGCAATGCTGGGCCGCCGCAGGCAGGTAGGCTCGCAGCTGGCGATGCACTTTCGATCCCGAGGAAATGAGAAGTATGCTGGACTGCTGGAACGGGCGGCAGCCAGGTCCGCATGATTTCGGTTCTGGTCAGCGTTGGATTTTGGGAGAGTTCCATTGGACTATCGATCGATGGTAGTCATTGCGATTACGGCTCCCGCCCATCGGTGATTCCTCCAGCCGCGCCGTGTATCGCGGCGACCGAGTCTTGCGGTGAGCTAGGACTTCTTCTGCGAGACAAACTCTTTTCAAAGGCAAGACAGTCTGACAGAGCTGGATTGGTCCACTGCGCCTTCCTGGAATGCAGCTGAAGCCCAGCCTTCGCGAACTGGTGATTTATACTCAGTATCGCCCACCTATTAAATGGAACGCTTCCAAACCATGACGCAGGCTCGGGCCGATGAGCCAAGCATGGCCGTAGAGGATGAACCAGACGTAGATGGCGGCAGACGCGGCCGCGGCGACGGCCAGAACGCGGCCGGCACCGGGTACGGTCGGGCCGGTCAGCATGGCGGCGAAGGGCAGGACCGAGGTCTTGCCTGCGGCCTCTGACCAGCGCTCCGGCCCCATTCTGAGCCTCGCCTTGGCGTCGAGCCGGTGGAAGCCCATGGCGGCGAGCGCCGCCATCGCACCGAAGAGCAGGACCGGGATCAGCCGGCCATTCGGCGGCAGATGCGCGAGAGCCCACAGCAACAGCCCCCACAGCACCGGATGGCGCGTGACGGCTGCGATAGCGGGAATGTCGGCGCCGCTCCGCAGGCTCAGTGAGAGCGGATTGGGCTGAATAAGTCCAGCGATGATGAGGAAGAGCGCGAAGGGCATCACGACGAAGGGCGTCAGGTAATGCCAGCGTCCGGTATCCCACAGGATGACGTCGTCAGCTTGGCGCGCCGCCACAACGACCCAGGCCAGCAGAACGAGCGAGAGGATGGAATAGGTCGTGAGGTAGCCGCTGCGGCCCATCTTCGCGACGAGTCGACCGCGGATCGCCGGGGCGGCCGGCAAGAGATGGAACAGCAGGAAGGCCGAGAGCGCGGTCAGAAACGAAGGCATGGCAACCCGCCCCTTGTGGCGTCGGCCACGCGCTGCCGGCGACCTGGACGGGCTCACCCTAGGCGATCCGGACGACAGGTCCTTGTCCCGGCGCAAAGACGCGCCTCGCCCAAGGCCTTAGTTGGAAGCGAGGAGGCTTTCTCCCCATGGCGACCATCCAGCCCCACTGTCCGGTCGACGACGTCATGCGGACGTGGCCCGAGACGATCCGCATCTTCCTCGAGCACGGCTTTCTCTGCGTGGGATGTCCGGTCGGCGCTTTCCATTCGGTCGAGGACGCCTGCCGGGAGCACAGCCACGACCTGGCGTCGTTCATGACATGCCTCGAAAAGGCGGCGGTCGGACAAGCGGATGCCGATCGAGAGATGAGATGAGCGACTACGCCTTGGGGGTTTCGGCAATGGCGAAGAGCCCGTGCGGATCGCGCACCACGATGCGCTGGCGTCCACCTTCGACAAGACCCCGGGCTTCCCAGGCGCTCAGGATCCTGCTGACCGTGTGCAACGTCGTGCCGGTCATCTGTGCGACGTCCTCTCGCGTGATCGGGAATGCCACTTCGATGCCGTCATCGACCTTTCGGCCCGCCTGCTTGAGAAGCCGCAAGAGGGCGTGCGCCACGCGGCGTTCGACCTCTTCGGTGGCCAACTCGACCACCCGGACATGGGCCTCGTCCAATCGCGTGCCAACTATGTGCAACGCGCTCTCCGCCAGGGCAGGGTAGCGGGCGACGAGGGTCGGCCAGGCCGAGGACGGCCAGACGAGCGCGAGGCTGTCCATTATCGCTTGGGCCGTGGCCGGATAGCTCCGACGTCCCATCTGGACGGCGATGCCGAACATCTCCCCTGGCACGACATAGCGGATAACGACCTGCTGGCCGGCAGGGGTGAGCTTCACGACCTGGAGATGGCCGTGCAACAGCACGAAGAAGCTGTCCGCCGCTCCCCCCTGCTCGAACACCGTGCTGCCTTTTGGATACCGCAGCGACCTCGCATGCGCGAGCACGAGGTCGATCTCCTCGCCCGTCAGCGCCGCGAAGGCGGGGACCGCGTCGAGGATGGACCGATCAAGCGCGTTCATGGATGCCTTTCGCCGGCAGGCCGCTTAAAGGCCTCGCCGTTACGCGGTGCTAACGCAATCCCGCCGAACCCGCCATCGGGAAGCCGTGCGCTCCCTGTTTGCGATCCGACAAACAGCCCCCTCCCAGAGGGAGCTATGACGAGTCTGCGACCCCGAGGGCCGCGACAGGGAGGCTCGCGTGATCCGGTTCGATATCGCCGCAGGCTGCCGCCGTTTCGTGGACAATCTCTCGGGGGAATTGGGTCAAGCAGCCGCTGGCGAGGCGCGCAGCACCCGTGTCGGAGGCGGACGAGCGGATCGACGCCCTGTTGAGGATTTCCCATGGCTCCGATAGCCCGGCTGCGCGACGCGAGCGGACACCCCTTCTGGTCTTATGGCTTTCGCCCATTCTTCCTGCTCGGCTCGCTGTTTGCGACCGCAGCCATGCTCGTCTGGCTCCCTGCATATTATGGCGAGATCACGATCCCGACGGCGATGGCGCCGCGGGACTGGCATGCCCATGAGATGATCTTCGGCTTCCTGCCGGCTGTGGTGACCGGGTTCCTACTGACCGCCATCCCCAACTGGACCGGCCGATTGCCGCTGCAGGGGAGGCCCCTCATCGGCCTCGTGCTCGTCTGGCTCGCCGGGCGTTTGGCGATCTCAACTTCGGCGGCGACCTCCCTGACATTTGCGGCGGTCGTCGACCTCGCCTTCCTGGCGCTGGTCGCTGCCGTGACAATCCGTGAGGTGGTCGCCGGCAAGAACTGGCGCAATCTGAGGATCATCGCCGTCGCCGGGCTGCTGCTGGCGGGGAATGTCGTCTTTCACGCTGAGGTTCTTCACAGCGGCGCCGCGGACATCGGGAGCCGCCTCGGAATCGCCGCCACGATCTTCCTGATCGCCCTCGTCGGCGGGCGCGTGGTCCCGAGCTTCACACGTAACTGGCTGGCCCGGGAGAATCCGGGGCGCCTGCCCTCGCCTTTCGACAGGTTTGACATCGCGACCCTCGTCGTCAGCGCATGCGCCCTGCTGCTGTGGACGGCCATCCCGGAAGGTGCCGCCACGGGCCTGCTCCTGACCCTGGCCGGAGGCCTTCAGACAGTCCGGCTGCTCCGCTGGGCAGGTTACAGGACATGGCGTGACCGTCTCGTGCTGGTTCTGCACATCGCCTACGCTTTCATCCCACTGGGCTTCTTCCTCGCGGCCGCCGCCGCTTTCGGCTGGCTCGCGGCTTCGACCGGCAACCACGCCTGGGCCGCCGGCGCGGCTGGTCTCATGGTCCTCGCCATCATGTCGCGTGCGAGCCTCGGGCATACGGGTCGGCCCCTGGTCGCTTCGCGTTGGGTCCAGTCCGTCTACGGGATGCTGATCGGAGCTGCGATCCTGCGCATATGCGCAGCTCTCGACCCCAGCCTCACGGCTCTTCTTCCGCTGGCGTGGCTCGGCTGGATTGGGGCCTTCGCCCTGTTCGCAGCCTCGTATTGGCGCGTCCTGACTGGACCTCGGCAGCAGGCGTAGACGAGTGTCCCAACCTCAGACGCGCGAGTTGGCCCCATGCCAGTGTCAACGGTGCATTCAGCCAGCACGGCCAGCAAAATCGCACCTCGACTTCACGGGATAGGGCGGCAAAGCAGTTCATGGTCTGCGAAATTGACCTTGAACAACGGCAGCTCCACGAGTCGCAGCTCAGATCTCAACGGATTTGGAAATGACCGCTTTGGACGCACCGAAGTGACCGACAGGGCGCTGGGCCAGTGGCCTAACGATGTGTCATTCCAGACGACGCGCGGCCGCGAGGATAACGGCCAGCGCATCAATGGTGCCGTCTGCCTCGCCCTTCTCGAAATCGCCCTCCTGGCCCATCTGGTTGGTGACGTGGGCGAAGCAGACGACGCGCTTGCCGCACGCCTGCGCGAAGGCATAGAGCGCGGCGGCTTCCATCTCGACGGCGAGCAGGCCGCGTGCGGTCATGGCGGCAATGGCGCGCTCCGTCTCCCGGAAAGGCGCGTCGGTCGTCCAAGTCGCGCCGCGCAGCACCGGCTCGCGCAATTCATCGAAGGCGCCCTCCAGCGCCGCTATTACACCGGTGTCGGCCTGGGCGAAGTCCGATGGCGAAAGGTAGTGGTAGCTCGTGCCCTCGTCGCGCAGGGCCTGTTCGATCAGGATGAAATAAGGAGGCTGCCGCACCGGCTGCAGTTGCCCGGACGAGGTCATGCTGATCAGGAGCCTGCAGCCGGCGGCGAAGAGCTGTTCCGCCACCAGCACGGCATAGGAGGCGCCAACGACGCAGCCGACGATTCCAAAATCGACGTCGCCTTCGACGAAGCGATCGAGCTCGCTGTGATAGCAGGCCCAGTCTCGATCAGCCGTTGCGCGTCCGTCCCGGCGCAAGCGTCGGACGAGATCGCCGTCGGGGTCGAGCACGCAGATCGCCGGAACGTCGCTCGCGGCCAGCCCTTTCTGGCGACGCGCTTCGCGCAGCAGGTTTCCCGGCTGGAAGGCGGATTCTTCGGCGTAGTGCTTGTTGGCCAGAATGGGCGCCGAGCGGTCGCGGGGTTCGGTCATGGTTCCGCTGCCGCCGACGTCGGCGTCTTTCTGAACAGACACCAGATGAAGTTCTGATGGTTCCCGGTTGGCGTCACATGAGTCTGCACCTGCTGATCGATCAGGTGATAAGCCGGTCCAAGCTCCGCCTGAAGCATGTCCGCCGAGTAGCGCCTGACGGGGAGCCCGCTGCATCGTTCGGGGCCGCTGAGTGCGAAGGGCGCGAGGATGACGTAGCCGCCGACGCTGACGCCTCGATCAAGCGCGCGAACATAGGCCACCCGGTCGGCCTCCTCGACGAGGAAGTGGAACACGGCGCGATCATGCCAGATCGAGAAGGCGTCCTTCGGAGGCTGCCAGGCGGTGACGTCCTGCGCGATCCAACTCACAAGCGCGGCGCGCTCGCCCAGGCGTTTACGTGCGACGGCGAGGCCGGCGTCGGCGATGTCGAGCACGGTCACGGCCGAATGGCCGCGATCCAGCAACCGGTCGATCAGCACCGAGGCGCCGCCACCTATGTCGACGATGGGGTCGTCCGTGCTCAGACCGGTCTGCGCGATCATGTCGAGTGACGGCGTCGGGTCGTCTTGGAACCAACTGACCGTGTCGGCCGGCTTGGTCGTGTAGACGTCGTCCCAGTGGCTTCGTCGTGGGCTGGTCATCGCCGGCTCCCTGTCTTGCGGAGACCATAGGGTGGCCCGCCGGATTAATCGATCCGGCTGGCCGCTTCGTGAGACGCCGTCAGCCGCGCGGGCGATCCACGCACAGAGCCCGAGGGCGTTGATAGAACCGATCGGCCGCGCGGCAATGCTGGCGCTCACTATGCGCGACCACCCGATATCGCATCCATTAGGAGCGGTGCGAGCGACGTCATCACGCTCGCGATGAAACCACCTCGACGATCCGGCCATCGCGCAGATGGACCATGCGGTCGAGGCGCGAGAAGATTTTCTCGTCATGCGTCACGACGATGACCGCAGCGTTACGCTCGATCGCGACCTGCTTCATCAGATCGATGACGATGGCCGCCCTTTCTGAGTCGAGCGCTGCGGTCGGCTCATCAGCGAGGATGATGCGGGGCTCGTTGGCGAGCGCGCGTGCGATGGCCACGCGCTGGGCTTCGCCGCCCGACAGCTTGGAGGGAAGCGCATCGGCGCGGTGGTCGACCTGCAGATAGCCGAGCAGTTCCATGGCGCGCGCCTTGGCCCGCTCGGGGCTCTCGCCCATCAGGGTGCGAACGATCGCCACGTTCTCCCAGGCCGAGAGGAACGGCAGCAGGTTGTGGAACTGGAAGATGAAACCGATCGTCTCCAGCCTCAGCCGCCTGAGATCGCCGATCAGCCATTTGCCGTCGAAGATCGCGCGACCATCGAGACGGATGGCGCCGGAATCGGGCTCCGTGATGCAGCCGATGCAGTTGAGCAGCGTGCTCTTGCCGGACCCGGAGGGGCCTATCAGGCCCACCACCTCGCCGGTCCCGATCGTCAGATCGATGTCGATCAGTGCTGGCACCTTCGTCGCCCCAGTGCCGAAGGTCTTCGAGAGGCGGGCGATTTCGACGACAGGTCTCGGCGCGACGGCGGGTGTTGGCGCGGTGGTCATATCAGCCTCCGAGCGCCGAGGCTGGATCGATCTTCAGCGCCGAGCGCACCCCGAAGATGCTGGCGATGAGACAAACCATGATGATGATGCCGAGCAGGATCGCCGTGTCGGAGGTCTCCAGCACCACGCGTCGCGGGAAGTAGTCCTTGGCCAGGCGGATCAGGGTCGCGCCGATGGCGAAGCCCACCAGCCCCATCGCCAGCGCCTGCTGCAGGATCAGCGAGACGATGACGCGATCGGGCGCACCGATGAGCTTGAGCGTCGCGATCGCCTTCTTCTTGTCCATGGTCATCGTGTAGACGATCAGTCCGATCACCACCGTCGAGACGATCAGCAGGATCACTGCGAACAGGCCGAGTTGCCGCCTTGCGCGCTCGATCACCGAGCGCGTCAGAATCTCCTCCTGCTGGGCGGCCGTCATCGCGGTCAGATGTTTCCAGCGGGCGATCGAGCCGATGACGCCGTCCGACGAGGCATCGGGGCGCATGCGCACGATGATGGCGCTGACCAGGTCGCTCGAACCACCGGCCGGCGCGTCGCGGGCCGTCTCCCGCCTGACCGCCGAGGGATCGAACTGCCACTGGACGATCTGGGCGTCGCGCAGGGTCATCATCAGCACCGGATCGCCTCCCGAACTGGTGGCGTTCGCGGTCAGGCCGACGACGGTGAAATCGTCGCGGCCGATGCGGATGCGTTCGCCGAGTGCGAGGCCGGTCTTGCGATCGGCCACCACTTCGGAGCGCGACTTCAGGATGGCGCGGCCTTCCTCGATTGCGACCTCGCTGCCGGGCCGCCCGATCTGGGCGCCGACGATGAAGACGCGCAGGTTCGTGCCGCGATAGGGAAACTCGACGGTCTGGTAGACGACCGCGCCAGCCGCCGCCACGCCGGCATGGACGGCGATGGCATCGCGCGTGTCGCGCGGCAGGCGCGAACTCTCGGCGAAAGGGCCCCGCTTGCCCGCTTCGACGACCCAGGCATCGGCCCCGGCACTCCGGACCAGGCCGAGCGCCTCGGCAACCAGCCCGCGATAGATGCCGACCATGCCCATGACGACGCCCAGCAACAGGCTGAGGCCGACGCAGGTGAGGATGAACCGTCCAAGACCATGCTGGACATCGCGCCAGGCGAGGTTCATCGGGGGCTCTCGGTGGCCACCGCCCTGCGCCCGACCGTGAATCCGTCCGCCGGCACAGAGACCACCGCGCGCGCGCCGGTGGGAAGGCCCCCGGCGATCAGCACGCGGCCGTCGAGCAGCCGGTCTCCGAGAGCGACGAGACGCCGATGGAGCTTGCCATCCTCGACCGTCCAGATCATGCCCGCACGACCATCGAAGCCGCTTACGGCACGTAAGGGAACGAACAGACCCTCCGGGACGACCCGCTTGATGATCTCGATCTCGGCCTGCTCGCCGAGATAGCGGCCCTGATGTTCCGGCTCGCAGGTCAGGCAGCGCACATAGACCCGGCGCTCCTCGGTGACGCGGTCGTTCTCCTGGTCGATCCGGACGATCTGCGCCTCGACGACGGTGTTCATCTCGGAGCGCAGCCGGACCAGCGCCTTTTGCCCGATCGCGAGTCCGCCGGATACGGCCTCGTCGATGAAGGCACGGACCCAGACCGAATGGGGTTCGATGATCGTGAAGACGACCTCCCCGACACCGGCGACAGCGCCGGCCTCCTTCAGGCGGGACAGAATGCGCGCGCGATAAGGCGCGACGAGCCGGTGCTGGTCGAGCAGCACCTGTTCGATCGTCAGCGCCGCGGCGACGTCATCACGGGCCGCTTCGGCCACGCGGACCTCCGCCTTGGCGACGGCGAGATCGGCCTGGGCGAGCGTCTCGTTGGTCTGGGCTTCGTCGGCCTGCTCGCGCGAGACGCTGCCGCGATCGACGAGCGACTGGCGGCGCTGGTTCACCAGCACCCGCTGCTGAAGATTGGCCTCCGACCGCTGCAGCAGTGCCTGCGCCTTGGCGAGAGCCGCCTGCGCCTGGAGCTTCGCCACCTCCGCCTTGGCGACACGGGCGCGCTGGGAACTGTCCTCGAGAGTCGCCAGCACCGTGCCCGCCGGAACGATCTCGCCCTGGTCGGCCGAGAGCTGCACGATCCTGCCCCCGACCTGGAAGCCGATCCGGGACAGCACCTGCGCTTCGACGCTGCCCAGTCCGAAGACCCGGATTTCGACATCACGCTCGACCCGCGCGACGTCGACGGTGACGGGGCTCAACGTGCGGACATAGAGAATGCCGGCCATCGCCATCGCGACGAGGATCAGAACGGCCGGCAGCGCGATGCGCTTGGACATGGACAGATCCGATCTCGGAAGGGCGCGACGATCCGCAAGGCCTCGTTCAGCCAGCATCCATCACTGCAGCCTCACCTGCATTGCGCAGCGTCAATGACCGGACAGACAGAAGCACTTTGGTCTCGATTGTCAGTGACGCGTCGAGATCGCCAGAAGCGGCTGGATCGCAGGCTCCCGCGTCTCGTCAGAGCGTAGGTCAAGGCCTAGCGCGTCGGACAAGCTGGCCCCATCGACCGTGAGTTGATCCAAGTCGATCTCTCGCGCCATCGTGCCGCAGAAGAGGCGCCAACTCTCGATGTTGCGCCAGGGTACAGCGATCAGAAGCGGCAGGCCGGCCTCGATCGCCTCGGCGATCAGGGGGCGGAACCCCGCGCCCTCCGCTTCGGTCTTGCCGAACTTGTTCAGGATGACAACGTCCGGCCCCGTGTCTAGCGCCGCCCGCACGATCTGCATCGCACCCAGCAGTTGACCGACGTCCAAAGCGCAGCCGCGAGCCAGCGGGCCGCGATCCTGCGAAATCCCGATCAGCTCGCCGCTCGCGAGCTCCTCCAGGATCATATCGCAGCGCGATCGTCCCGGGCGCGCCGTGTTGTGCTGGACCAGTCCGGCAAGCCTGAAGCCTCGCTCCATCAGCGTCATGGCGACTTCGCGCAGGGCGCGGTCCGCCGCATCGCTGTCGGTATAGATCAGGGCGGTGATGGTGATGACATCTGACATCGGGGTCGCTCTTGTCTCTGGTTCAGCCATGACCGGGAGGGTGGAGACCGGTCGCCCTGCAGCAGGGCGCATCCGCGTGCTCGACCGCGGCGAGGTTTGCGAAGGCGTCGAAGGCCTGGCGCCTCAGCGCGCTCACGGCCTCGACGGGATGAAGGACGCGATGGTCGATCGACGGCAGCGCATCGCGTTGCTCGATCGATGACAAATGCGGGCCGAGGTCGCGCAGCAAGCCGTCCTTGATCGCGTAAATCCAGCCATGGAGGTTCAGCTCCTGGCCGCGCGCCCATGCATTCTCGACGATCGGTGTCTGTGCGAGCCGGCGGACCTGCATCTCGACGTTGATCTCGCACATCCGGTCAAGGCGGCATGCGTCATCCGGGATGAGCGCGAAGGTCTGACGGTGCTTGCGGTGGAGCATCGAGATCGGCTGGAGCCAGTGGTCCAGCATGGAGCCGCGTTCCGTCACCAGCGCCCGCTGAACGCCGCCGCAGCCATAGTGGCCGCAGACGATGATGTGCTCGACCCTCAATTGCTCGACGGCATATTCGATCACCGAGAGGATGTTCATGTCGCTGGTGTGGACGACATTGGCGATGTTGCGATGGACGAAGACCTCGCCGGGATCGAGGCCGAGGACGTCGTTGGCCGTGATGCGGCTGTCCGAGCAGCCGATCCAGAGATAGCGCGGCGTCTGCTGCTCGGCCATGCGGCGGAAGAAATGTGGATCGGCCCGGGTCTTGGACTGAGCCCAGGTGACGTTGCGATCGAAGAGATGATCGAGCGTGCGCGACATCAGGCGGCCGCCCCATGCCGGTCCTTCATGGTCGCGCTCATCGCCGAGAGGTCGCCCCGCGTGAGCCGAACGCGCGCGATCGCCAACACGATCCCGTTCTCGGCGGCCAGGTGATGATGTTCGCTGGCCGCATAGGCGAGCAGGAGCTTGCGTGCCGCTGCTCCAAGCCTGATGGGCCCCGGGCCCGCCCGCTTGGTCAAAATTGTGTTGATCGCCTCGATCATCGTCCGTGACTGGCGATGATCCGCGACGAGCCGCGCCAGCGTCGCTGCCAGATCGTCTTCCAGCGGAGCGCGGCGAAGCAGGGAGGGAAACAGGTCTTCCTCCTCGTCACGGTGATGCAGATCGACATCGTGACGAAGGTATCTCACGACCGCGTCGGCCTCTTCGCGATCGACATAACCCTGTTGGGTGAAGCGGCGAAACGCGGCGCAGAGGCTGCGCTGGCGAACGTGATCGACGAGGATGTACTCCAGCGGCACATTCAGCAGCGCCGACGGGATCGCTTCGGCAAAGGTCTTGCCCGTGCCCGCATCGCCAGGGAAAGCGATGTCATCGGTGGTCATCGCAGCCCCCGGAGCCGCATGAGCAGCCACCAGCGACAATCTGGCCCTGAGCCTGGGGAGGAGCCGCATCGCGCTCCAGCGCCCAGCGCAGCATCTTGCCGAGGACGACCCGAGCGGGATCGTCGGCGCGCTCGATGGCGGTCATCAGCGCCAACCAGTCCTCGTCGCCGGCCTGCGCCGCGTAGCGGCGCGAGGCGTTGGCGACGTATTCGCCCGGCGTCTCGTAATGCTGCTCGCCCATCTCCTGGATCTGCGCGAGCAGCACGACATCGCCTAGGGCATCGAGCGCCGCGGCCGCATCGCTTTCGTCCGACAGCCGCGTCAGAAGGGCTCCGAGCTGCATGGCAAGCTCCTATTGAACGAGGGGGGATGGGCTCGCCGCGATCTCGACGCCGGTGATCTCGGCGCGTCCGGCAAGGATCGTGATGTATTGCTGGATCGCCATGCGGCGGACCTTTTCGTCGAGCCAGGCGGCGATCCGCGGCCGAACGGCTTCGAAGGGCAGCGGCTGGCCGGGAATGCGGCGCTCGACTGAGACGATGTGGAAGCCGTAGCGGGTCTCGACGGGATCCTCACCGACTGAGCCGATCGGAAGCCGGCCCAGCGCGGTTTCGAACTCCGGCACCGTTTGCCCTGGGCCGATCTGGCCGAGATGGCCGCCGGTCTGGCCCGAGGGACAGGCGGAAACGGCCGCCGCCAGCGCGGCGAAGCAGCCGGGATCCTGCTGGATCTGCAGGATCAGCAGCGAGGCCTGGCGGCTCGCCTCCATCCGGGCCGGCGCGTCGCCCGGCGCCGCCGGCAGCAGGATGTGGCGCGCCTCGATGATCGCAGGCGACTGGAAGCGGATGCGGTTGGCATCGAAATAGCGCCGGCAGCTGGCCTCGTCGGCCTGTGGCGTCACCACCTCGTCTTCAACGAGCTGGCGGATCAGCGCCTCCTCCTCGGTCTCTCGCCTGCCCTCCCCGTCCTGCGCCGGCGCGGGAGACAATCCGATCCGGCGCGCCTCCTGCAGCAGCAGTTCACGCACGACCAGGGCATGGGCGGCAGCCTGCCAGGCCTCGATCGGCTTTGCGGCCGGATGGTTTTGCGTCTCCTGCGCGATGGCGGCGCGGGCGATGGCGACGCCATTGACGCTGACGGTCTTCGGCTTGTGCGAGACGGCCGGCTTGACGGCGCAGGCGGAGGCTGTGGCGTCGGTCATGATCTCACTCCGCCGGCTGGTTGGGGGAGCGGGCCGACGGTCCAGCCGTCAGCACGCGGCGGGTCCGGACGACTTGGTAGCCCTTGCGACCGAGATACCAGACCGGGGCGGACCAGATGTGGACCAGCCGCGAGAATGGGAAGATCAGGAAGATCGTCATGCCGAGGACGAGATGGACCAGATAGGGCCAGTTCAGGCCCTGAAGGGTCTGCGCATCAACCGGCTGGACCGTCAGGATGCCCTGCGCCCAATGCGACAGCACCAGCATGACCGAGGCATCGTGATGGCTGAAGGAATAGGGCAGCGTCACCAGACCGAGCACGAGCTGGACCCAGAGGATCCCCAAAACGCCGAGGTCCATATAGGTCGAGGTCTGGCGGATGCGCGCGTCGAACAGCCGCCGGTGCAGGAGCAGCGACAGGCCGACGAAGCAGATCACCCCCGCCACGCCACCGGCCACGATCGCGATGAACTGCTTCTGCTCGGGCGTGATCACCAGCGTGTAGAGCGCGGTGGGCGTCAGAAGCCCGACCGTGTGACCCATCAGCAGGAAGAGAATGCCGATGTGGAAGAGGTTGGAGCCCAGCGAGAGCTGCTTCTTGCGCAGCATCTGGCTGGACGACGCCTTCCACGTGTACTGCTCGCGGTCGAACCGGATGATCGAGCCGAAGATGAAGGCCGACAGGCAGACGTAAGGGTACCAGACGAAGAGGATGTGAAAGATCGTGTCGCGCATGGTCTTCAGGCTCCCGTGCGGGTCGTGATGCCGGAATGGGTGACGGTCATACGGGGGCCGGCTCCGGGAACGGGCTCAAGCCCGGGCGCGGGCCGGCGCGCCTGGCGCAGCTTCGCCGACAGCGTGTCCTTTCCGCAGTCCTCGGCGGCGGCGCCTGGGCCGAACAGAACCTCCTCCTCGGCCCAGGCCGCATCCAGCGCTTCGAGATCGTCGGGCTCCGGATCGGGCTCGGCCAGCAGCCGTTCGATCATCGCCGCGTCGGGCCGGGCCTGGCTCAGCCGGGCGAGCGCGGAGAAGACCGCCTCATAGGGCGAGCTGCGCTTGCGCAGGCGCTCGCGCAGCGCCGCAAAGACATGCCCCGGCTGGCCGATCAGTTCGATCGCCTCGGCGGCCGTCCGTGTCGCAGCGAATTCGAGGAAGAGCGGCAGGAAGTCCGGGAGTTCCGTCACCGTCGGCGTGTAGCCGCCGTCCTCGTAGACCTTGATCAGATCGACCATGGCCTGACCGCGGTCGCGGCTTTCGCCATGGACATGCTCGAACAGATGCAGCGAGAGCGCCCGCGTCCGATCAAACAGCAGGATATAGCGTTCCTGCATGTCCATCAGGTCGCCAGCGGCGATGTCGTCGATCAGGAGCGCCAAGGCACGGCGCTCCGCACGCGGCAGCACGGCCTCGCGCTCGAGCACGCCGATCAGCTCGTCGCGGGCGGCAAGGAGCTCCTCGGTCGGGTAGGACAGGAGGGCGGAGAGGACCTTCAGCGTCTTCATCTCAGAGCGCTCCCATCTTGGGCTTGTCGTTCTTGAGCTTGATGCCGCCGAACAGGTTGACCTTGTCGTCGCTCGGCAGGCAGCCATCGCCGAAGGAGAAGCCGCAACTTCCGCGAAGCTCGTAGGCGTCCTGCGTCACCTCCCGATGGGTCGTCGGAATGACGAAGCGGTCCTCGTAATTGGCGATCGCCATGATGTGGTACATCTGCTCGATCTGCGCGCCGGTGAGGCCGACGCGCCGGGCGATGGCCTCGTCGAGGACGCCGTCCACCGTCTTGGCGCGCATGTAGGCGCGCATCGCCAGCATCCGCTCCAGCCCGGTCGCTATCGGGGCCTCGTCGCCCGCCGTCAGCAGATTGGCGAGGTATTTGAGCGGAATGCGCAGCGATTTGACGTCGGGCATGCCGCCATCGATGCCCATCTTGCCGGCTTCCGCCGCCGCCGTGATCGGGGAGAGCGGCGGCACGTACCAGACCATCGGCAGGGTGCGGTATTCCGGGTGCAGCGGGAAGGCGACCTTCCATTCCATCGCCATCTTCCAGATCGGCGACTGGCGCGCTGCCTCCAACCAGGCTTCGGAGATGCCGTCGGCGCGCGCCTGGGCGATCACCGCGGGATCATTGGGATCCATGAAGATCTTGAGCTGCGCCTCGTAGAGGTCCTGGTCGGACGCCGTCGAGGCCGCCTCTTCTATCCCGTCGGCGTCATAGAGCATCACGCCGAGATAGCGGATGCGACCGACGCAGGTTTCCGAGCAGACCGTCGGCTGGCCGGCCTCGATGCGGGGGTAGCAGAAGATGCACTTCTCAGACTTGCCCGACGACCAGTTGAAATAGATCTTCTTGTAGGGGCAGCCCGAGACGCACATGCGCCAGCCACGGCACTTGTCCTGGTCGATCAGGACAATGCCGTCCTCCTCGCGCTTATAGATCGCGCCCGAGGGGCAGGCGGCGGCGCAAGTCGGGTTGAGGCAGTGCTCGCACAGCCTCGGCAGGTACATCATGAAGGTGTTTTCGAACTGGCCGTACATCTCCTTCTGGATGCCCTCGAAATTGGCATCCTTGGAGCGCTTGGCGAATTCGCCGCCCAGGATCTCCTCCCAGTTCGGCCCCCATTCGATCTTCTCCATGCGCTCGCCGGTGATCAGCGAACGCGGGCGCGCCGTGGGGAAGGCTTCCAGCTCGGGCGCCTTCTGGAGATGCTCGTAATCGAAGGTGAACGGCTCATAGTAGTCGTCGATCTCGGGCATGTTCGGATTGGCGAAGATGTTCGCCAGGATCCGCCATTTGCCGCCGATCTTCGGTTCGATCTTGCCGTTCGCCTTGCGGCGCCAGCCGCCCTTCCACTTGTCCTGGTTTTCCCAGTCCTTCGGGTAGCCGATGCCGGGCTTGGTCTCGACGTTATTGAACCAGGCGTATTCCATGCCCTCCCGGTTAGTCCAAACGTTCTTGCAGGTCACCGAACAGGTGTGGCAGCCGATGCATTTGTCGAGATTCAGCACCATGCCGATCTGAGCGCGGATTTTCATCGTCGTGATCCTTTTCACTCTGCGGCTTGGGCGGGGACAGGGGCGCGCGACGCGTCGGCATGGGGCCGTTCGAGCCAGTCGACGGTCTTGAGCTTGCGGATCACCACGAACTCGTCGCGGTTGGTGCCGATCGTGCCGTAGTAGTTGAAGTCGTAGGCGAGCTGCGCGTAGCCGCCGATCATGTGCGTCGGGTTGATGACGATGCGCGTGACCGAGTTGTGGATGCCGCCGCGATTGCCGGTCATCTCCGAGCCCGGCACGTTCACGATCTTCTCCTGTGCGTGGTACATGAAGAGCGTGCCGTCCTTCATGCGCTGGGAGACCACGGCACGGGCGACGAGCGCGCCGTTGCTGTTGAAGGCCTCGACCCAGTCGTTGTCGACGATGCCGGCACGTTTCGCGTCGGTCTCGCTGAGCCACACGATCGGCCCGCCGCGCGAGAGCGTCAGCATCATCAGGTTGTCGGTGTAGGTGGAGTGGATGCCCCATTTCTGGTGCGGCGTGATGAAGTTGAGGACGATCTGCTTCTCGCCATTGGGCTTCTGGTCGATCACCGGCGCAGTGGCGCGCAGGTCGAGCGGCGGGCGGTAGACGCACAAGCCAGCTCCGAAAGCGCGCATCCAGAGATGGTCTTGGTAGAGCTGCTGGCGGCCGGTCAGGGTGCGCCACGGGATCAGCTCGTGGACGTTGGTGTAGCCGGCGTTGTAGCAGACCTTCTCGCTCTCGAGCCCCGACCAGGTCGGGGCCGAGATGATCTTGCGCGGCTGGGCGACGACGTCGCGGAAGCGGATCTTCTCGTCTTCCTTGGGCAGTGCCAGATGGGTGTGTTCGCGGCCCGTCGCCTTGCCGAGAGCGGCCCAGGCCTTGACCGCGACCTCGCCATTGGTCTCTGGCGCCAGCATCAGGATCATCTCTGCGGCGTCGATGTCGGTGACGATCTTGGCCAGCCCCTTATTGGCTCCTTCCAGATGCACGCCGTTCAGAGCCTTGAGATGCTCGACCTCATGGCCGGTCTTCCAGGCCATGCCCTTGATGCCGTTTCCGATCGTGTCCATCAGGGGACCGAGCGCGGTGAAGCGGGCATAGAGGTTGGGGTAGTCGCGCTCGACCACCGTCACCACCGGCATGGTCTTGCCGGGGATAGGCTCGCACTCGCCCTTCTTCCAGTCCTTGGGGTCGAAAGCCTGGGCGATCTCGTTGGGGCTGTCGTGCTTGATCGGGTTGAGGACCACGTCCTTCTCGACGCCAAGCACTTCGGGCGCGACCTTGGAGAAGGCCTTGGCCAGACCCTTGTAGATCTCCCAGTCCGAGCGCGCTTCCCAGGCCGGGTCCACCGCGCCGGTCAGCGGATGGATGAAGGGGTGCATGTCTGAGGTGTTGAGGTCGTTCTTCTCGTACCAGGTGGCGGTCGGCAGGACGATGTCGGAGTAGACGCAGGTGGTCGACATCCTGAAGTCGAGCGTGACCAAGAGGTCGAGCTTTCCCTCCGGCGCCTGCTCGTGCCAGACGGCTTCGGTCGAGCGCGCCCGCCCCTCGGGGCCCAGGTCCTTTCCCAGTACGCCATGGGTCGTCCCAAGCAGGTGCTTGAGGAAGTACTCGTGGCCCTTACCCGACGAACCCAGCAGATTGGAGCGCCAGACGAACAGGTTGCGCGGCCAGTTGACCGGGTTGTCGGGGTCCTCGCAGGACAGCTTCAGCGAGCCGTCCTTCAGCGATTTCGCGACGTAGTCCTTGGGCTCCATACCGGCGGCCGCGGCGTCCTTGGCGACCTGCAGCGGGTTGGTTTCGAGCTGCGGCGCGGATGGCAGCCAGCCCATCCGCTCGGCGCGGATGTTGTAGTCGATCAGCGTGCCGTCCCAGGGACCCGCGGGCGCCGTGGGCGAGACGAGATCGGCGACGCGCACGGTCTCGTAGCGCCACTGGTCGGTGTGGGCGTAGAAGGCCGAGGTCGAGTTCTGCTGGCGCGGCGGACGGCCCCAGTCGAGAGCAAAGGCGAGCGGCGCCCAGCCGGCCTGCGGGCGCAGTTTTTCCTGCCCGACATAATGAGCCCAGCCACCGCCCGACTGTCCGACGCAGCCGCACATCACCAGCATGTTGATGACGCCGCGGTAGTTCATGTCGGCGTGGTACCAGTGGTTCATCGCGGCCCCGATGATGATCATCGAGCGGCCCTTGGTCTTCTCGGCATTGGTGGCGAATTCCCGCGCGACACGGACGATCTTGTCGCGCGAGACCCCGGTGATCTTTTCGGCCCAGGCTGGGGTGTAGGGCGTGTCGTCATCAAGCGAGGACGCGACATTGTCCCCGCCATAGCCGCAGTCGACGCCGTAGTTGGCGAGGAAGAGGTCGTGGACAGAAGCGACGAGCGTCTCGCCCTCCGCGAGCGCCAGGCGCTTCACCGGGACGCGACGCTTCAGCACGCTGCCATGGTCGGTCGAGGCGAAGTGCTCGTGCTCGATGTTGCCGAAATAGGGGAAGGCGACCTCGGCGAGATCATCTCTGATCTCGGCCAGCGACAGCCGCAGCTGCGTCGGAGTACCAGAGGCGTCCTTTTCCTCGAGATTCCATTTGCCGCTCTCGCCCCAGCGGAAGCCGATCGTGCCGCCGGGCGCGACGATCTTGCCGGTGGTCTCGTCGAAGGCCACGGTCTTCCATTCGGGGTTGTTGGCCTCGCCGAGGCCGGCGTCGAAGTCCGAGGCCCGGATGAAGCGGTCGGGGACGAGGTTGTCCCCCTGCTTCACCAGCTTTACCAGCATCGGCATGTCGCTGTACTGGCGGACATAGTCCCGGAAATACGGCACCTGTCGGTCGATATGGTATTCCTTCAGGATGACGTGGCCCATCGCCATCGCCAGCGCTGAGTCTGTGCCCTGCTTCACGCTCAGCCAGATGTCGCCAAACTTGGCGGCTTCCGAATAGTCGGGGCAGATCACCGCGCTCTTCATGCCCTTGTAGCGGGCTTCCGTATAGAAATGCGCGTCTGGCGTGCGGGTCTGGGGGACGTTGGAGCCCCAAAGGATGATGAAGCCGGCATTGTACCAGTCGGCGGATTCCGGCACGTCGGTCTGCTCGCCCCAGGTCTGGGGCGAGGCCGGCGGCAGGTCGCAGTACCAGTCGTAGAAGGACATGCAGACGCCGCCCATCAGCGACAGGTAGCGCGAGCCCGCCGCATAGGAGACCATCGACATGGCCGGGATCGGCGAGAAGCCGAACACCCGGTCGGGTCCGTAGGTCTTGGCCGTATAGGCGTTGGCGGTGGCGATGATCTCGGTCGCTTCATCCCAGCCGGCCCGCACGAAGCCGCCATGGCCGCGCTTGCTGGTATAGGCGGCGCGCTTCTCCGGGTTCTCGACGATGCTCCTCCAGGCTGCGACCGGCGGGAGATTCTTGCGCGCCTCGCGCCAGAGCTTGAGCAGCCGGGCCCGGATCAGCGGGTACTTCACCCGGTTGCCGGAGTAGAGGTACCAGCTATAGGACGCCCCGCGTGAGCAGCCGCGCGGCTCATGGTTGGGCAGATCGGGCCGCGTGCGGGGGTAGTCCGTCTGCTGGGTTTCCCAGGTGACGATGCCGCCCTTTACATAGATCTTCCAGGAGCAGGAGCCGGTGCAGTTGGCGCCGTGGGTGGAGCGCACGATCTTGTCGTGCTGCCAGCGCTTCCGGTAGCCGTCCTCCCAGCTCCGGTCTTCGCTGGTCATGACGCCATGGCCGTTTGAGAAGGGCTCAGAGACCTTGTTGAAGAAGGTCAGTCGGTCGAGAAAGTGGCTCATTGCGGTCCCCTCGAGGGAAGTCGGAATCGGAGGGCGAAGATCATTCAGCCGGTGTCGGGAGCGGCCTGGCGGACCCAGCCGGCACGCCATGCTCGGTGTCGAAGAGGAGGCCGCCGCGGCGGGTGTAGAACCACCAGGTGATGGCGATGCAGCTGAGGTAGAAGCCGAGGAAGCCGTAGAGCGCGGCCCCTGCCCCGCCCGTCATCGCGATTGAGGTGCCGAAGCTCTTGGGGATGAAGAAGGCGCCGTAGGCGGCGATCGCCGAGGTGAAGCCGATGATGGCGGCGGCTTCCTTGTCCGACTGCTTGACGCGCTCGGGCTGGCTCATCTGGGGTTCGAGGCGCGCCACCTCGAGCCGCATGATCGCCGGGATCATCTGGAAGGTGGAGGCGTTGCCGACCCCGGTCGCCGCGAAGAGGAACAGGAAGCTCGCGAAGAAGACGGGGAAAGCGCTCGCGTCGCCCTTCATGCCGATGGCGTAGAGCACGCCGCCGACCCCCAGGCTCATCGCGATGAACACCCAGAAGGTGATCCGTCCGCCGCCGATCCGGTCGCACGGCTTGCCAGCGCCAGCGCGGGCCAGAGCACCGACGAGCGGGCCGAGGAAAGCGTATTGGAGCGCGTTAATCTCGGGAAAGAGGATCTTTGACAGCAAGGGGAAGGCCGCCGAGAACCCGATGAAGGAGCCGAAGGTGCCGGTGTAGAGCCAGCACATGATCCAGTTGTGGGTACGCCGGAAGATCACCGCCTGATCGGCGAAGGAGGCCTTCATCGTCGCGATGTCGTTCATGCCGAACCAGGCCGCGAAGGCCGAGGCGATGATGAAAGGCACGAAGACGAAGCCGGCGTTCTGCAGCCAGAGCGTCGAGGTGACGCCGGCCACGGTCGCCGTCTGCGGTGCCCCCCCGAGCGCCCCGAAGACGCTCGCCGTGATGGCGAGCGGCACCACGAACTGGACGACACTGACGCCGAGATTGCCTAGGCCCGCATTGATCGCCAGGGCGTTGCCCTTCTCCGCCTTGGGGAAGAAGAAGGAGATGTTGGCCATCGACGAGGCGAAGTTGCCTCCGCCGAAACCGCAGAGCAGCGCCAGGCCGAGGAAGATCCAGTAGGGCGTCTCAGGATTCTGGACGGCGAAACCCATGCCGAGCGCGGGGATCAGCAGCGACCATGTCGCGAGCGTCGTCCAGAGGCGGCCGCCGAAGATCGCGGGCATGAAGCTGTAGAATATGCGCAGCGTGGCCCCCGACAGCCCCGGCAGCGAGGCAAGCCAGAAGAGCTGTTCGTTGGTGAAGGCGAAGCCGACGCTCGGCAGTTTGGCGACGACGACCGACCAGACCATCCAGACCGCGAAGGACAAGAGCAGGCACGGCACCGAGATCCAGAGGTTCCGCCGGGCGATGGCCTTGCCCGTCTGGTCCCAGAACGCCTTGTTCTCGGGACGCCAGTCCTGGATCGCGCCCGTGGCGGCGAGCGCACCCGCCTGGGCCACGCCGTGGATGGGCTGCATCTCAGGCAGTTCCGGCAGGTTCTGAACCGGCACGCCAGCCACCGCCGCGGCCTTTTCCATCTGGCGGACAGCCAGATGCATCCAGATCAGCGAGACTGCGGCGATCACGAACAGCAGCCAGAAGCAGCTCTGCCAGACGCCTGTGAGGTCGTTCAGCGCGCCGAAGGCGATCGGCAGGACGAAGCCGCCGAGGCCACCAACGAGGCCGACAACGCCGCCGACCGCACCGACCCGGTCGGGATAGTAGACCGGGATGTGCTTGTAGACCGCGGCCTTGCCCAGGCTCATGAAGAAGCCGAGGACGAAGGCGACCGCCATGAAGCCCAGCAGGCCCATTCGCGTGGAGAACGCGATCGGGCCGCGGATGCCCTCGACCACGTACTGCGTCGGTGGGTAGGCGAGGATGAAGGTGCAGACGACCGCGACCAGGAAGGTCCAGTACATCACCGTGCGGGCGCCGTATTTGTCCGAGAGATGCCCGCCATAGGCGCGGAAAATCGAGGCCGGGATCGAGTACATCGCGCCGACCATGCCGGCGGTGGCGATGTCGAGGCCGTAGACGCCGATCAGGTAGCGCGGCAGCCACAGCGCCAATGCGACGAAGCCGCCGAAGACGAAGAAGTAGTAGAGCGAGAAGCGCCAGACCTGGATGTTCTTCAGGGGCTCCATCATCGCCGAGAGCGGCTCGGGCTTCTGACCGGAGGCGCGGCGCCGGGCGAGGTCGGGATCGTCCTTGGTGAACAGGAAGAAGATCACGGCGGTGATCGCGAGCGCGATGGCCCAAACCAGAGCCACCGTCTTCCAGCCATAGGCGATCATGATGACGGGGGCTGCGAATTTGGTGACAGCCGCACCAACATTGCCGGCGCCGAAGATGCCGAGCGCCGTGCCCTGCTTCTCCTTGGGATACCACTTCACCACATAGGCGACGCCGACCGAGAAGGATCCGCCGGCGATGCCGACGCCAAGCGCTGCGATCAGGAACGTCGTGTAGTCATAGGCGAAGGTGAGCAGTCCGGTCATCACGGCCGCGGACAGCATGGTGATTGTGTAGACGACCCGGCCGCCATACTGGTCGGACCAGATGCCCAGAAGCAGGCGAATGAGCGAGCCGGTCAGGATCGGAGTGCCGACCAACAGGCCGAACTGGGTCTCGGAAAGCCCGAGGTCCTTTTTGATCTGGATGCCGATGATCGCGAAGATCGTCCAGACAGCGAAGCAGACTGTGAAAGCAATGGTCGAAAGCCAGAGCGCCCGGCCCTGCTCCGATGGTGAGACCGCTACACCGCTCATGTCTACCCCCGCGTTCAATCAAGACGGGGCAGGTGTCATTCTCACAGAGTCTTTTCTCTTTGATGCAAATCAAGCATGGAGACGGTCTATAGTCTTTCAAGATCGTCACATATATTTATCATTCCAGAGCCCGCCGATCCTCAAGAATTGCGACGGGACTTCGCATGATTGCGCTTGACAAAAATCAAGAAAATAATTGCGTTGACGGCTATAGAGTGCGTGCGAGGGGGGATCATGCGTCACGACGAAATCGAGGAAATGCGAACGCTTCCGCTGTTCGTCGGCGTCGCCTCGACGCATGTCGAATCGATGCTCCGCGCTTCGTTTCTGCAGCGGTTTCCCGCCCATGTGGAACTGGCTCGGGAAGGCGATCCAGCCGATTTCCTGCACGTCATCATCGATGGCCAAATCGAGATGTACTCGGCCTACCGCGATCGCGAGACGACGATCTCGGTGATCGGACCCGGCCACAGCTTCATCGTGGCCGCCGTCATACTTGATCGCGTCTATCTGAAATCGGCCCGTGCGCTGCTTCCATCGCGCGTCTTGCTGATCCCGGCTGAGGCGGTGCGACGCTCGTTCGGCGAAGACGCCGCATTCTCCCGCGCGCTCGCACTTGAACTGGCTGGTGCCTATCGCGGCGTCGTCAGAGAGCTGAAGAACCAGAAACTGAGATCGAGCCTGGAGCGCCTCGCGAACTGGGTTCTGACGCATCATGGCGAGAGCGGTGGGACGGGACGCTTCGAGTTGCCATTCGACAAGAAGGTCCTGGCCTCGCGCCTAGGAATGGCGCCCGAGGTTCTGTCCCGCTCAATCGCGGCCCTGGTCCCCTACGGCGTGAAGGTCTCGGGACGGGTCGTTGAGATCGGCGACATGGTTGCCTTGAACGGTCTCGCCCATCCATCCCCCACCATCGACGGCACGGTCAGCTGACGATCGGCCCTGACCGGCCTGGTCGGTCTTCAGCCGCCGGTGACGCTCATATGCCGCCCGACGGCCGGCTTTTCGCGACGCCGGTCGATGACGAAGTCATGGCCCTTGGGCTTGCGCGAGATCGCCTCGTCCATGGCGCGGTGCAGCGCCGCATCGTCGGCCGAGGCCCGGATCGGTGCGCGCAGATCGGCGGCATCCTCCTGGCCGAGGCACATATAGAGTGTGCCGGTGCAGGTCAGGCGGACGCGGTTGCAGCTCTCGCAGAAGTTGTGCGTCATCGGCGTGATGAAGCCGATCAGCCCACCTGTCTCCTTCACCCGGACATAGCGCGCCGGCCCGCCCGTCCGGTAGGGATCCTCGACGAGGTTGTAATTGTCCATCAGCCGCGCCCTGACCACCGAGAGCGGCAGGAACTGGTCGATCCGGCCTGGCTCGATCTCGCCCAGCGGCATCACCTCGATCAGGGTCAAATCCATGCCCAGCCCATGCGACCAGGTCATCAGGCTCTCGATCTCGTCCTCGTTCACGCCCTTCAGCGCGACCGCGTTGATCTTGACCCGCATACCGGCCTTGCGCGCCGCCTCGATGCCGCCCAGCACCTTGTCGAGATCGCCCCAGCGCGTGATCTGGCGGAACTTGTCGGGGTCGAGCGTGTCGAGCGAGACATTGATCCGCCGCACGCCGTAATCGGCCATTTCCTGCGCGTAGCGGTCGAGCAGCGAGCCGTTCGTGGTCAACGTCAGCTCCTCGAGCGCGCCCGAGGCCAGGTGCCGCGAGAGCGAGCGGAACAGGCTCATCACGTCGCGCCGCACCAGCGGCTCGCCGCCGGTCAGGCGCAGCTTGCGCGTGCCGCGCGCGATGAAGGCGGTGGCGAGGCGGTCGATCTCTTCCAGCGTCAGCAGATCGCGCTTGGGCAGGAAGGTCATGTCCTCCGACATGCAGTAGACGCAGCGGAAGTCGCAGCGATCCGTCACCGAAATCCGCAGATAGGAGATGTCGCGGCCGAACGGGTCGGTCAGCACCGGCCGCGACAGGGGCGCGATTGGGTCAAACCGCATGGCTTGGGGAATCCTCAGCCCTGAAAAGCACCAGAGAACGGGTGAAACCGGATCAGATCGCCGGGACGAAGGTCTCCGCATTCGGCGGCGATCTCGGCGAGCCCGTCCGCGAGGGCGAGTGGGCGAAGCTGTGCTGCACCGCCCTTGCCGATGATCTCCGCCCTGACCTCCTGTCCCTTGTTGGACACGAGCCGCGCAGGGACAAACTCCGTACGACCCGGGCGCCGCGCAAACCCCGCCGCGATGGGCAACGGATAGCCAATGTGCGGACGATGAGGCCGTCCCTGCAGAGCGCCCACCATGGCGTGTCCCAGGATGAGCCAGGACACGAGGCTTGCAACCGGATTCCCGGGGAGCCCCAGATACGCAGCCTGGCCGATCCTGCCCACGATCGCCGGTTTGGCTGGTTTGAGGGCGATCTTCAGCACCCGGCCGCTTCCTCCGGCATGTCTCAAGGCAACAAGGCTATGGTCTTCTTCGCCGACCGAAGCCCCTCCCGTGCTGATCACAAGATCAGAACGCTCCGAGAGCATCCTCAGCCGTTCTGCGATCTCCGAACGCGAATCCGCTGCCCGGCCGCCGTCGATCGCGTCGTGCCCCGCTTGGCCGATCAGCGACAGCAGCATGGGGCGGTTCGAGTCATAGACCGCTGCGCCCCTCAGCATGGCGCCCACATCCTGCAACTCATCACCGGTGGAAAAAACGGCTATGCGCAGCCTGGACCTGACGGCGACGATTTCCGCGCCCTGAGCGGCGAGCATGGCGACATGGCGAGGATCAAGCCTGATGCCGGGCTTCAGGAGCGGTTCGAGCGGCTCGATATCCTCGCCCTGATGCCGGACGTTGTCGCCGGCAGTCATTCGGCGCGTCAGGACGATCGATGTATCGTCTCGTTCGACATGCTCCTGCATCACGACGGCGTCCGCGCCCTCCGGCATCGGAGCGCCCGTGAAAATCCGGGCAGCTTCCCCGGCCGATAATCGCTGGCCGCAGCTCCCAGCGGGCACACGATCCACGATCTTGAGTCGCGTGCCTTCAGACATGCCTGAAGCCGCGACCAAGGCATAGCCGTCCATCGCCGATTGAGTGAAGGGAGGCGAAGCCATGCGCGCCACGAAGGTCTCGGCGAGAATCCGTCCAGCGGACTCGACCAGCCTTACGGTTTCGCCCGGCAAAAGCGGCGGGGCGCACGCGATCGCCGCGGCGCAGGCCTCAGCGATGGACATGGGCTGGTTGTGGGATACCTGGTCGACGACGGCGTCCATGAGGTCTCCCTTCGCACGAGCGGCTTCATCGATGCACCGCTCATAGGCACGTTGGTCCGGGGCAGTTCCCGGATCGTCACGAGTGCCCCGGCAGTCGCTTGACATCGATACCGCTGATTGGTCCCGCTGCGGCCGACGCATTGGACCTGAGGCTAAAATTCCCGAGTTCGCTGCGAGCGTCGTTGATGGAAGTCAAACTCCAGAGATATGCTTGACGAGTACGGCCACGTCGAGGTTGTGCTCAGGCATGGCGACATGTTGGCATCCATCATCAGCGCTTTCCATGAGGACGAGGCCGGCGAGCCTCCGATCCACACAGGCGCGGACGGCAGCTTCCTGGTCGCGAGCTTGATGCAGGTCGATGACTTCTGCCGTGAGCTCGGGATATCCGGTGGTGCTCTCCGAGATGAAACGACTTCCTGCTGTGGGGAAAATCTTTCGTAAAGGCCCAGTGGCGCTACGAGGTGGTCGATCGCGACGGCCGCCGCATCGACAAGGTGCTCGTCAGCAGGATCGCCTGGCGGGAATTCGCCGACAGGCTTGGTACCTGCCGGCGGTCCGATGTCACATCATCCGCTTGATCTCGCCGTAAGTCCCCATCGTTTTCAGCGTGATCGTTACGTCCTGCTTGCCGCGGTTGCGCCAGAACCAGCCATGCGAGCCGTCGAACTCGGCTGTGAGGACACCCTGCTCGCCGGCCGAGCCGCGCCCGGTCTTGTAGCTCTTCTCCTTGCCGCCCGCGCCGGGAGTTCCGTGCATGTCGTAGTTCACGACGCCGTCTTTGGCGGTCCACGCGAAGTCGACTTTCGCGCCGGCCTTCATGGTCAGCTTGTATTCGACGCCCTCGGTGGGTTTCAGCGTGAACACGGTCTCGTCGCTGCGCGAAGGCGCGGTCTGGGCGAGCTGGACCCGCTCGCCAGCCTCAGCCGACGAGACGAACAGGCCGGCGAGCACCGTGCCGAGCACCGAGGAGCGCTTGTCCGCCGCAGGCGCCGCCGGCGCGGGCTGGGCCGGTGGCGTCTGGCTGTCCTTGATCCGGTCGGCTTCCGCTTCGGCGGCGAGCTGAATCTTGATCTCGCCCATCTCGGTCAGCTTCAGCATGCGGCCGATGCCGGTGGGGTCGATCGCATATTCGGCCGGCAGGACGATGGTCACGAGGATCGCGACGGCGGAGACGGCGGCGATGGCGGTGGAGCGCAGGAGCTGGGCCGTGGTCGGCAGCTCGGCGCGGGTCGGGAGGTCGGTGTTGTACATGAGGTGAGGTCCTTGAGATGAGGTCGTTGGGATTTCAGGAAACGAAGTAGCCGGTGAGCTGGTAGCCGACGAGGACGAAGCCCGCGGTGAGCATCCAGACATTGGCGGTGTAGGCGTGGCGCCAGAAGCCGGCCGTGCGGCGCCAGAAGCCCATGGCGATCAGGATCATGCCGAGCGCGGTCAGCTGGCCGAGCTCGACGCCGACATTGAAGGCCAGCAGGTTGGGGATCAGCCCGTCCGGCGAGATCTCGTATTCCAGGATCTTGGTCGAGAGACCGAAGCCGTGGAACAGGCCGAAGATCAGCGTCGCTGCCTTCGTGTTCGGCTGGTAGCCGAGCCAGCGCTGGAAGGCGCCCATGTTGTCGAGCGCTTTGTAGGCGACCGACAGGCCGATGATGGCATCGATGAGGTAGCTGTTGATCCCGACGTTGAAATAGACGCCGAGCAGCATCGTCGTCGAATGGCCGAGCGCGAACAGGCTGACATAGATCGCAATGTGCTTGGCCCGGTAGAGGAAGAAGATCACCCCGAACAGGAACAGGATGTGGTCGTAGCCCGTCACCATGTGCTTGGCGCCGAGATAGACGAAGGGGAGCAGGTGCACCCCCGTGATCTCCTTGATGTAGCCCTTGTCGCCTTCGGCGACGGCGTGGGCGAATGCGCTCTCGATGCCCGGCAGCAGGAGCAGGAGGGCGAGCGCGAGAGGAAGGAGCCGGCGCAAGGCTGCGTGATGCAGCAGGCGCCGCCCTCCGGTTAGAGGTCGTTGCATGAAGGATCCGATGGTTCGTCGTTGAAGTCTGCCGCGTGTGCGGCGCCGAGTTCAGGCGAAGACGGATCGAGGCGGACGTTCCAGGCCCGTGGGCTGGCCGGAGGCCGAGCGCTGATGCTCGTGCCGGATCGCCGTGCGTGCAAAGCGCGGCGTGCCGAGCTGGGTCAGCGCGACAACGTTGGCCGTCTCGTGAACATGATCGGCGGTGTTATGCCCATGGACATGGCCAGGGTGCTGTTCGTCAGCCTCGCCATCCTCATGGGCATGTCCATGCGCTGCGATCTCGGCGGCGAGTTCCGCGTGCCGGACAGCTTCGGCCTGCGCGATGGCGTGGGCGTTGTGGCCGGCCGAGACGTGCACGGCCGACAGCGTCATGCCCAGCGCCATCGCGAGCGCGATGACGAGGCAGGAGAGCGCTTTGATGCGGCGATGCAGCATGATGAACAGATAGGAACTGAGATCTTAACGGAAGTTTGACGGGGCCGGTCAGGTCGGACGCTTCCCTTATCCCCCCTCGGGGGTTATGGGAAGCCATGAGCGATCACGTCCATGCCAGCCATCCCGCCATCGCCAAGCGCCTTAAGCGCGCCGGCGGGCATCTCGCCAAGGTCGTGGCGATGATCGAGGGCGGCAGCCCCTGCCTCGACATCGCCACCCAGTTGCAGGCGGTCGAGAGCGCAATTGTCCAGGCCAAGCGCACCCTGATCCAGGACCATCTCGATCACTGCCTTGACCATGTCGTCGCCGACGTCCCGCCCGAGCGCCGCCGGCCCATCGATGAGTTCAAGGCGATCGCCAAGTTCCTCTAGAAGGATCAGTCCATGCTCGCCGTCCTCGCCAACCGAACCTATGGACGGCTCTTTCTTGCGCAGATCATCGCGCTGCTCGGCACCGGCCTGCTGACGGTCGCGCTGGGATTGCTTGCCTTCAATCTCGCCGGCGACCGGGCCGGCACGGTTCTCGGCACGGCGCTGGCGGTCAAGATGATCGCTTACGTCACCATTGCGCCTGTCGTCGGCGCCTTCGCGGCGCAGTTGCCGCGCAGGGGATTCCTCATCGCGATGGATCTGGTCAGGGCCGCAATCGCGCTGCTTTTGCCCTTCGTCAGCGAGATCTGGCAGATCTACGTCCTGATCTTCCTGCTGCAATCCGCCTCGGCCGCCTTCACCCCGACCTTCCAGGCGACAATCCCCGACGTGCTGCCGGACGAGGCGGACTACACGAAGGCCCTCTCGCTCTCGCGGCTGGCCTATGATCTGGAGAGCCTGGCCAGTCCGATGCTGGCCGCCGCGCTGCTGATGCTGATCAGCTATCACTGGCTGTTCTCCGGCACAGTCGCAGGCTTCCTCGTCTCCGCCGCTCTCGTGCTCTCGGTGACGCTTCCGGTCTCGCCTGCCGTCGCGCGGACGGGCGGAATCTATGATCGGACCACGCGGGGGATGCGGATCTACCTCGCGACGCCCCGGCTGCGCGGCCTGCTCGCGCTCAACATGGCGGCAGCAGCCGGCGGCGCGATGGTGATCGTCAATACGGTCGTCTTCGTGAAAGGCCGGCTAAGGCTCGGCGACGGCGAGGTCGCGCTCGCACTGGCCTGCTTCGGTGGCGGCTCGATGATCGCCGCGCTCGCCTTACCGCGGCTGCTGGAGCGGCTGCCCGACCGGCGCGTCATGTTCGCGGCCGCGATCTCTCTCGGTGGCGTGCTCGCGGTCGCGGCCGCGCTCCTGTCCGGGAGCGCGGAAAGCCCTGTCTCGACCTTGTGGCCGGGCCTGCTGGCGACCTGGCTGCTGCTCGGCCTGGGCTATTCTGCCGTTCAGACGCCATCGGGGCGGCTGCTGCGTCGCTCGGCCCATGCCGAGGATCGACCGGCCGTGTTCGCCGCGCAGTTCGCTCTGTCGCATGCCTGCTGGCTGATCACCTACCCTCTGGCCGGATGGCTGGGCGCGGCCTTGCCCATGTCGCTCACCTTCGCCGCCTTCGCGCTGCTGACGCTTGCCTCCGTCCTCGTCGCGGTGCGCGTCTGGCCGTCCGACGAGTTGGGCGACGTCGTCCACGGTCATGACGATCTGCCGGCAGATCATCCCCACCTCGCAGGCGTCGACGGGAACCGTCATGCCCATGCCTTCGTCATCGACGACCTGCATCGGGAGTGGCCCGAACGGGTCGGCTGAACACGAGTGCGGCCCTGATGATGGATTGGGCGATCGGCTTCCAACGCGGCCTTCACACGCAAGCCCTGGCGGCATTGAAGGCCCTCCCGGACGCTGGCTTGGCGGGCATGCCGGCGCTGGTCGTCGCGGCATTCAGTTTTGGGATGCTGCATGCGCTGCTGCCCGGTCATGGCAAGTCGCTGCTCGCCGCCCACTACGCCGGTGATGGCCACTGTCGTGGCGCGATGCTTTCCAGCGCCATCCTGATCCTGACCCATGTCGGATCGGCCATCGTCATCGTCCTGACGGGCGCCGCCGTCATCCAACGCACCTTGGTCGGCGCCGGGCGGGCGCCCATCCTGGAGCGCTCCAGCCAGATCCTGATCGTGCTGGTCGGCCTGTGGCTGCTCTGGCGGGCCTTTCGACCGCATCGGCACGACTATGGCCGATCGGGTCCCGCGCTCGCCTTCGTCGGCGGCCTTGTCCCCTGTCCGCTCACCACCTTCATCATGGCCTATGCGGTGGCAAACGGTCTCGTCCTCGCCGGAGTGCTCCTGTCGGCGACCTTCGCCTCCGGCATGATCGTGACGGTCGTCGCGTTTCCGCTGGCGGCGATCCTACTCCGCGGCCGCCTCGTTGCCATCCTCGATCGAAGCTATGCCCTGCAGCGCCGCATCGGGTTCGGCTTGGAGGTCGCAGCCGCCATGGCGGTGACGGCGCTCGGCCTCTGGCCGTTGATCGCGAGGTAAGCCTCCACAACGATCCTGTTGCAAGCCACCGCGCCTTGTGGTTCAAGCTCGACCCAAGGGGTTCTTCGCGACGACCCCGTGAGGCGTCAGCCCAATGTTCGCGTCCACTTTCCTCTCTTCAGGGATGGACGCCCATGTCTTCCAACATCCAGATCACCGCTGCCCAATTGTCCCGGCTCGTCGGCCTACCGGACGCGCCGACCATCGTCGACGTCCGCATCCCCGACGACGTCGCGCTCGATACGCGCATCCTGCCCGCCGCCGATCATCGCTCGCACAAGAACGTCGCGGACTGGGCGCGCGACTACGCCGGTAAACGCGTCGTCGTGGTCTGCCAGCGCGGCCAGAAGCTGAGCGAAGGCGTCGCCGCCTGGCTCAGGCATGAAGGCGTCGAGGCCGAGAACCTCGCAGGAGGCTTCGAGGCGTGGCGCGATGCCGGCGGCCTGCTGGCCTCGACGGCCAAGCTGCCGCCCCGCGACGGACAGGGTCGCACCCTGTGGGTCACACGCTCGCGTCCGAAGGTCGACCGCATCGCCTGCCCCTGGCTAATCCGCCGCTTCATCGACCCCAAGGCGGTCTTCCTGTTCGTCACCGCGGCCGAGGTGACCGATGTCGCCAGCCGCTTCGGCGCCACGCCCTTCGACATCGACGGCGTCTTCTGGAGCCACCGCGGCGAGCGCTGCACCTTCGACGTCATGATCGAGGAGTTCGGCCTGGCCTCGCCTGCGCTTGACCGGCTAGCCACGATCGTGCGCGCCGCCGACACCGCGCGCCCGGATCTGGCCCCCGAGGCTCCCGGGTTCCTGGCGGCCTCGCTCGGCCTCTCGCGCATGTACCGGGACGACCTCGAACAGCTCGATGCCGGCATGCTGCTCTACGATGCCTTCTACCGCTGGTGCCGGGACGCGACGGAGGAGACGCACAACTGGCCGTCCGGGCCGAAGGCCTGAGCGAGGGAGTGCCATGACCCTCGCAACCCCTACCGACGCCGCCATCGCCGCCCCCACCACACCCAGCTTCGCCCAGGCCGTCAGGGTTTGGGCGAGGATCGGCTGCCTCTCATTCGGCGGCCCCGCCGGCCAGATTGCCATGATGCACAAGGAGCTGGTTGAGGACCGCCGCTGGATCGGCGAGCAGCGGTTCCTGCATGCCCTGAACTACTGCATGCTGCTTCCGGGCCCCGAGGCCCAGCAGCTTGCGATCTATATCGGCTGGCTGATGCATCGCACGATCGGCGGCCTCGTCGCCGGCTTGCTCTTCATCGTCCCCGGCGCGCTGGTTATGCTGGGCCTCAGCCTCCTGTACGTCCTCTATCGCCACGTGCCGCTGGTCGACGCCGTCTTCTTCGGCGTCAAGGCGGCCGTTCTTGCGGTGGTCGTCGAGGCGGGTCTCCGCATAAGCCGCCGCGCCTTGAAGAACCGGGCGATGGTCGTCATCGCAATCGCGGCCTTCATCAGCATCTACCTGTTCAAGATCCCGTTCCCGATCATCATCCTGGCGGCAGGCCTCGTCGGCTGGCTCGGGCAGCGCTACGCGCCGGCGACCTTCGCTGGCGGCGGCCATGGTGGGAAGGTCGGCGCGCCCGAGTTCAAGGGCGTCGTCGACCTGATGTTCGAGCGGGGAGAGCTCGGCCACGCCACCCCGTCGGGTGCCAAGGCCATCAAGACCTGCGCGATCTGGCTGCCGATTTGGCTCGGGCCCGTGCTGGCGCTCTGGCTCCTGACGGGCGGCGCGAGCGTCTGGACGCAGATCGGCGGCTTCTTCAGCACGATGGCGGTCGTCACCTTCGGTGGCGCCTATGCGGTTCTGGCCTATGTCGCGCAGGCCGCGGTCGAGACTTTCGGGTGGCTTCAGGCGGGCGAGATGGTGGACGGGCTCGGCCTGGCCGAGACCACGCCGGGACCGCTGATCCTCGTCCTCCAGTTCGTCGGCTTCCTCGCCGCCTACCGCGCGCCAGGCGGTCTCGATCCGCTGCTGGTGGGGGGCCTCGGCGCGCTCCTGACGCTCTGGGTCACGTTTGCACCGTGCTTCTTCTGGATTTTCCTTGGTGCGCCCTATGTCGAGGCTCTGCGCGGCAACAAGGCACTCTCGGCCGCGCTGACGGCGATCACGGCGGCGGTCGTCGGCGTGGTCATGAACCTAGCGCTCTGGTTCGCTCTTCACGTCGTCTTCCGGCAAGTTCGCTCGGTCGAGTTCCTCGGCTTGGCTCCCGACCTACCGGTCCTGTCCTCGCTCGACTGGCGCGCCGCCGTGCTATCGGCTGCCGCCATGATCGCGATGCTGCGTTTCAAGGTCGGCATGATCCCGACGCTCGCGGCCTCGGCCCTTGCCGGCGTCCTGATCATCCACGTGATCGGAGCGTGACATGCGCGAGCGGAAACTGGCAGCGGCCTTCCTTGCGCTCTGCGCCATGGGCATGGCGTTACCCGTCAGCGCCGAGAAGGGTTCGGCAACAGATGGGTTCAAGCGCATCCGCGGCGGCGCGATCCAGCGGTTGATCTCCGGCAGGGAGTTCAGCGACGGCGTCCATTGGCGCTACAGCTTCCAACCGGGTGGCGCGCTCACGGAATATGCCATGAGCCGCCGGCAGGACCTTCGCTGGCAGACGAAGGACGACGCCCTGTGCTGGCGATCGGCGCGGGGCGAGGAATGCTTCGAGGTCTGGACTTCGAGCACGACGCTCCGTCTTCAACCCGTCGCGCTGGGCAGCCCCTTCGAGGGAAGCCTGTCGCGGTTGGTGCCTTAGCCCAGAAAGGCTGCGACATGTCCCTACAGTCATCGGGAAGGGTCGCCATCCTCTGGCGCGGCGACCGCGAGGCGCGCGAACGGGCGACCCCGCAGAACTCGCGCTTCCACCGGATCTTCGAGGAACTCGCGGCGCTCGGCATCGCCGCCGAACCGGCTGTGTACGACGAGGAGACGCACGACGAGGTTCGCGCGCAACTCCTCCACGTTGACGGCGTGCTCGTCTGGGTCAACCCGCTCCAAGACGGGCGCGACCGCCTCTGGCTGAACGAACTACTTCGCGAGGTCGCGACCGGGTCCCGCTGGGTCAGCGCACATCCGGACGTCATCGCCAAGCTGGGCGTCAAGGAAGTCCTCTTCCACACGCGCGGGATGGGATGGTCCGTAGGCGCGGAGCTCTACGCGTCATATGACGATTTCCGGCTGCGGTTTCCGGAGCGGCTTGAGCATGGTCGGACGCGCGTCCTCAAGCGCAGCCGCGGCAACGACGGCCAGGGCGTCTGGAAGGTCGAAAGGGTGGCCTCGGCAGCGGGCGCCGACGAGGTGTGCGTCCGCGAGGCCCACGCCCCGAGCGAGCCCAGGACGATGCCGCTCGACCGGTTCCTCGAATCCTGCCGAGGCTATTTCGACGGCGGCGAAGCCATCGTCGACCAACCCTTCCAGCCCCGGCTCCGGGACGGCATGATCCGGTGCTACGTCAGCGAGGACCGGGTCGTCGGCTTCGGGCACCAGCATCCGCAAGGGCTGATGGACCCCGCCGACATGCATCCGGACGCGGCGCTCGGCAAGGTCATGTTCCCCGCCGACGAACCGCGGTTCGAACCCCTCAGGGAGCGGATGGAGGCGGCCTGGATACCCGAGCTGATGGAGCTGCTCGATATCGCCAGGAGCGACATGCCCGTGATTTGGGACGCCGATTTCCTCTACGGCCCGGTCGACGAAGGCGGCGCTGACACGTACGTGCTGTGCGAGATCAACGTCAGCTCGGTTTTCGCCATCCCAGATCAAGCTGCAAGCGCGATCGGAGCGTGCGCGCTCAGGCGGATGGGCGATGTCCCTATCATTGCAGCTTGATGTCAGTGTCGCGATGACCGGAAAGTGGAAGGTCCTTGTGGGCGGGCCGAAAGATGCTAGCATCCTTGCCAGAGCACCTCACTCTTCAATCCCAGTCAACGCTGAGGCGCTCGGCGGGATTTCCCTTGTTTTTCAAGGAATCCAGGACTGGCCGGTAGGTTCGAGTCCTGTCCTGGGCACCACTCTTTTTCCTCAGCAGGTCAAAGAGTTACGGTTTTGTAAGGGCTTATCGGTATCCGCTTTCACACAGCGGTTTCGCCCTTGCGATGCCCCGTCCCTTCGCTACCAGGCTGGGATACTACCACCTCAACATTCGGGTTCCCAACGAGCTCCGGGAGGTCGCGCGCGGCCGTGCCATGACGCTGCCGGTCGCGAACGAATCGGTCACCGTGACCGTGTCCGACAAGGTCTACGTCTCCCTGCGAACCAAGAGCGCGCGCGAGGTCACGGACAGTTTCCGGCCCGCCCTGTAACAGCTTGCCGGCCGCGTCCTCGCAGGGCGAGGGGTCGACCCTGATCCGCGACCATCCGGGGCTCTCGACTGGGCGAAGCGCCCCTGCGGACAGCATTTCCGTAGCTGCCCGCAGAGGCGGCCTTCGCTTACGATACGCCCGTTTTCGCCTGTGCCTCGTCGTCGATTCCGGCGATCCTGATGCCCGGATCGACCGGCTGCAGATCCTTCTTCATGTGCTTGTGCGTGGCGCCGTTGAACAGCGTGCCGAGGAAGCCCCGATCGAGATCGCTGGTGCCGAAGAGCCAGTCGCAGATCGGGAAGGTCAGGTTGAAGTTCCGCGTCTGCATGAATCCGAGGACATGATGGACGTAGTGCATCCGACGGACCGTGTTGACCAGGGGGATGTATTTCAGGAACGGATAGCGCTCGTCGTCGAGATGCGAGAGCGTGTGCAGGCCTTCATAGAGCAGGTAGTAGCCAGCCATCGTGATGACCACGAGGTAGCCGGCGTTCGGTGAGATCAGCCAGCCGGCGAGCAAGGCTGGCGGGACCGACAGCGCGACGAAGCCGATCGGCGCAAACGGCGGAAAGAGGAGCGCCCGCCATTCCTTGTGGCCCTCATAGCCGAGGTCGTGATGGGTGAAGAACTGGTGGTGGACGGTGCAGTGGCGCTTGTAGACCGCCTCCAGCCCGGGCACTGGCCGGTGCAGGACGTAGCGATGCGCGGCCCACTCGACCCAGTTGCCGAAAAGAGCGATCGCCGGCACCAGCATCCAGTCCCAGAAGCCGGGGTTGTCGAGTTGCGTCGCGCAGTACCAGATCGTGCCCAGCGTCACGATCAGCATGAAGCCGAGATGCATCGCGCCATGGTACCAGGGCGGCGTCTCCTCGACGAACTTGACCTTGAACCTGGCCTGCCGCTCCTGCTCGCGCCGGTCGCGTTTCGGATCCTGGACGATGGCTTCCATGGCGTGTCCTCCGTTGTTTTGTGTGGATGAGGACATCGACCATGGCGGCTGCCGGAACACCCTCTCAGCGCGGACCGCGATTTATCATCGGGAACTATTTTTGGCGGCGCGGGAGCCCTGAACGCCCTTGTCTGGCGTGGTCCGACACTTGCCGGCGGGGCCTGTCGAACCTACGCTGGCGCATGGATCGCGAATTCTTTTCGGACAGGCCATGACCAAGGGACTTGGCATCGTCACAGGACGTTTCGGCCGTGTCGCCCTGCTCGACATGGACACCTCGCTGACGACCCATGCCCACGCCCATTGCCATGTCGTCCTCAAGGTCGCCGGCCCCGACCAGCATTTCACCGTCAATGGCGCCGTGCTGCCGCTGAAGGCCGACACCGCCGTCCTGGTGAACGCCTGGCAGGAGCACCATTACGCCCATGGAGACGACCGGGAGCGCAGCGTCTTTCTCGCGCTGTATCTCGAGACCGACTGGCTGGCGCGGGCCGACCGGCTGTTCTCGAGCTGCGGCCGGCCGGCCTTCTTCGCGAGGCCCGGAATCGCAATCTCGGCCGAGTCGGAGCGCTGGCGAGACAGGCTGATCGAGATGATCGAGACAGGTCACGACGATGCCGGCGCCGTCGAGGACGCGATCCTGCAACTCACCTGGACGATCGGCCAGAGCGCCGCCAACCCGGCCTCGCCGCCAGCCCGTGCGCCCGATTACCGCGTGCGACGTGCGTTGCGATCGATGCGCGAGCACACCGCCGAGCCATACGACTACGATGCGCTGGCCGGCCTCGCCGGGCTCTCGCGCTCGCGCTTCAACACGCTGTTCCGGGACTGCACCGGCGTCACGCCGGCGGTCTATGGCAACGCCATCCGCATCGAGGCCTCGGTCTGCGCGCTGGGGGACGGCGCCATCGGAATCGGCCAGGTCTCCGACGATCTCGGCTTCAGCGCCGCCAGCAATTTCTGCCGCTTCTTCCAGCAGCATACCGGGTTGACGCCGAGCGATTACCGCCGGGCGATGGCGCCCCTGGCGGGTTGAGCCTCGTCCTCGCGGTTCAGTGCATCACCGAGCCGCCATCGACCACGATGGTCTGGCCGGTGAGGAAGTCGCTGTCGGGGGCGCTGAGATAGATCAGCGTGCCGATCAGGTCGTCGGGCTGCGCTTCGCGTTTGATCGCGCGGCTGGCGACATTGTTGGCGACGACATCGGCCGCCCAAGCCGGGTTGACCCTGACGTTGTCGCTCATCACCAGACCCGGCGCGATGCAGTTGACGCGGATGCCGTCGCCGCCGAGCTCGCGGGCCAGCGCGCGGGTGAAGCCGACGATCGCCGCCTTCGAGGTCACGTAATGCAGCATCATCGGCGAGCCCTTGAAGACGGTTCCCGAGGCGATGTTGACGATCTTGCCATGGCCCTGGCTACGCATCTGCGGAACGACCGCCCTGGCGCATTCGAACGTGCCGCGGACATTGACGGCCATGACCGCATCCCATTCCGACGAGGCGATCTGGTCGAAGGGCTTCAGCGTCAGGTTGCCGAACATCCCGGCATTGTTGACCAGAATATCGGCCGAGCCGAAGCGCAGCACCGTCTCCGCCACCATGGTCGCGACGGATTGCGGCGAGGTCACGTCGGCCGCGACGGCGAGCGCCTGCCCGCCGGCCGCGACGATGGCGTCGCGCGTCGTCTCGGGCAGGCGGATGTCGGAGACGCAGACGGCCGCCCCCTCCTTGGCCAGCGCCATCGCATAGGCTGCTCCGATGCCTTGCGCCGCGCCGGTGACCAGCGCCACCTTGCCTGTCAGACGTGCCATGAACGATCTCTCCGGAAATAATAGTGAGCCGGCGAACGGCCTATTCCAGCCCGAGGAACTTCGTGCCGAATTCGGGGTCGCCGAGCAGGCTCTCGCGCGTGCCGTCGAGCGCGCTGCGGCCGTTCTCGATGACATAGGCGCGATCGACGAAATCGAGCGCGCGATGGATGTTCTGCTCGACCAGAAGGATGGTGACGCCGGTGTCGGCCACCCGCCTCAGCGCGTCCATGACATCGTAGATGACGAGCGGCGCGACCCCGAGAAAGGGCTCGTCCAGCAACAGCAGCCTCGGCTTCGACATCAGCGCCCGGCCGATCGCGACCATCTGCTGCTGACCGCCGGAGAGCTCGCCGGCATTCTGGCGCGCCTTGTCGCGCAGGATCGGAAACAGGGCGAAGACGGAGTCCAGTGTCTGGCACAGGCTCGCCCGAGACGCCCGCAGATAGGCCCCCATTTCGAGGTTTTCCTGAACGCTCATCTCGGCGAAGAGCCGCCGGCCCTCCGGCACGAGCGCGATGCCGCGCGCGACGTTATCGGCCGGCGGCCGGGCGGCGATCGAAGCGCCATCGAAGACGATGTCGCCTGATTGCGGCGGATAGAGCCCCATGATCGCGCCCAGCGTCGTGCTCTTGCCGGCTCCGTTGGCGCCGAGCAGGCCGATTTTTTCGCCGGCGCGGACGGTCAGGCTGACATCCCATAAGGCGCGCAGCTTGCCATGGTCGACGACGAGATTGGCGAGGCTCAGCATCAGTGCCCTTCCTTCGTCGCGGCCTGGCCGAGATAGGCGGCGAGCACGCGCTCGTCCTTCACGGCTTCCGCCAGAGGCGCGTCGGCGATGACCTGGCCCTGTTCGAGCACGATCAGCCGGTCCACGACCTGAGCCAGCGCCGAGAAGATGTGCTCGACCCAGATCACCGTGATGCCGTAGACGTCGCGAATCTCGCGGATATGGCCGACGAACCGCCTGATCTCGGAAGGCGTCAGGCCCGATGCGACCTCGTCGACGAGCAGCAGCCTGGGGTGCAGCGCCAGCGCGCGCGCCAGCTCCAGGCTCTTCTTTTCCTGCAGGCTCAGTCCGTCGGCGCGCTCGCCGAGGCGGTCGCCGAGGCCGACGAAGGCGGCGTAGGCGGCGGCCTCCGCAAGCGCGTCCGGCAGGGCCGGTCCGTTCCGGCGGAAGGTCGCGGCGATCGCGATGTTTTCCGCCACCGTCAGGTCGCCGAAGGGACGCGGGTTCTGGAAGGAGCGTCCGACGCCCACCGCCGCGACCTCGTCGCGCCTCAGGCCGGCCAGGTTCCGGCCGTCGACGATCAGCTCGCCGGTCGGCTCATAGACCTTCGAGATGCAGTTGAAGAGGGTCGTCTTGCCGGAGCCGTTGGCGCCGACGAGCCCGACGACCTCGCCCTGCCGGATGACGATATCGACCGCGTTGACGGCGATGTTGCCGCCGAAGGCCTTGGTCAGCTTGCGGCAGACCAGCAGCTCGCGGTCAGGATCGGGCACGCGGATCGGCATCGGCAGGCGCTCATGGCCTCCCGCCACGGCCGCCCCGGTCGGCGCGAGATGCTGCTCGCGCGACAGGAAGCGCAAGGCGGGGATGGCTTTAGCGAGCCGCGAGCGCAGCAGGCCGCCGGGCATGAAGCGGCCGATCAGCAGGATGATCAAGCCATAGACGGTGGCGTGCAGGATGCTCATGTTGACGAGCAGGAACTGCTGCACGGTGAACAGCAGGGCGACGCCGATCATCGGCCCCCAGAGCAGGCCCGAGCCGCCAAACAGCGCCATGGCGACGGGCACCAGCGCGACGCTGAGGCCAAACACAGTCGGTGGGTCGATATAGCTCAGCTGCCAGGCATGGACGGCCCCGCCTAGCGCGGCGAAGGCGCCCGACAGCACCATCACGCCAAGCTTGGCCGGAAAGATGCGGATGCCGACCACCTCGGCCGCCTGTTCGTCGTTGCGGATGCTCTTCAGCGCATAGCCGAAGCGCGAGCGCGACAGCGCGATGGTCAGCGCGAAGGTCGCGATCGCAAAGCCGAGCGCGGTGTAGAAGGCCGGCAAGAGCACATAGTTCGGCGGCAGCACGATGCCGTCCGCGCCGCCGGTTAGTTTCGAGAGGTTGAAGGCGAGCAGTTCGGCCAAGGGCAGGATGGCGAGCGTCGCGAAGGCGAAATAGTCGCCCTTGAGCCGGAATAGCGGGAACGACAGGATCGCCGCCGCCAGCGCCACCACCGCCATCGCGACGACGAAGCAGAGCGGCACGGGAACCCCGGCGTTCAGGCTGATCGCGAAGGCATAGGCCCCGACGCCATACCAGGCGAAATGGCCGAGATTGACGTAGCCGGCGAGCCCGCCGATCCAGTCCCAGCTCTGCGCCAGGATGAACGAGACCAGCAGCGTGAAGACGAGGCTGGTCGCATAGGGCACGCCGAGCTGCGGAACGAGCAGCAGGAGCCCGATCAGGACCGCGCCGCCCAGAAAGGGCAGGAGGGACCGCGCCGGCGTCGCGGCGCGCGCATCCTCGGTCAGCGCCGTGGTGGCGAGAGAGACGTCATGACGCGTCATCACGCCCTCCGTACCGAACCGAAGCCTTGCGGGAAGGCGACGAGGATGACGAGCAGCAGCGTGATCGATAGCGCCGGCGCCCATTCAGGCGCCCAGAAGAAGGCGGTGAAGGCTTCCGCCATGCCGAGGAACAGCCCGGCCGCGAGCGCCCCGACGAGATTGCCGACGCCGCCCAGCACGATGATCGTGAAGGCCTTCACCGTCAGGTTGAAGCCGGCATAGGGATCGACCGGGAAGACCATCGCGTAGAGCACGCCGGCGATGGCCGCCAATGCGGCGCCCAGCCCGAAGGTGATGCCGTGGATGGCGCGCGGGCGCACGCCGCAGATCGTCGCGCCGACATGATCCTGCGTTACCGCGCGCACGGCGCGGCCATACCAGGACCGGCTCAGCACCAGTTGCAGCACGATCGTCAGCACCGTGATGCCGGCCAGCATCCAGGCCTGCGAGACCGGGATAAGAACGTTGCCGATCTCGATCACGTCCGAGCGCAGGGGAATATTGCGCGGGCGCGGGCCGGCCAACGTCGCCGCGACGTCGCCGATGATGATCAGCGCTCCGACCGTGGTCAGCACCGTGCCGACCGAGGCCTCGAAATGGTTGCGGCGCTTCAGAGGCGCGAGCAACACGTCGTGGAAGCCCCAGCCGAACAGGAAGAACCCGGCCGCCAGTCCAATGATGATGGCGACCAGAGCGATCGGATTGGAGCCGAGCGCGGTGTAGAGGATGCTGGCCAGCACGCCGGCGATCGCCAGCAGCGTGCCATGCGAGAAATTCAGGATGCGTGCGACGCCGTAGATCAGCGAAAGGCCGAAGGCGAAGAGTGCATAAAGCCCTCCGATGAGGATGCCGCCAATGGCGATCTGGGCGAGAATGTCGATCGGCATCGCCGCGCTCCGTCAGCCGCTGCCTACTGCCAGCTCGGCGAGGGCCAGGCGATCTTGCCGGCCTCCGGCGGCCACACGACTGCGACCTTGCCGCCCTGGATCTGGATCGTGAAGGCGCCGTTGGTGGTGGCGAAGCCCTTCTCGTCAAAGACGATCGGCCCGGGCGGCGCCTCGAACGTGCCCTTGGTCAGCGCCGCGCGAACCTTTTCCCGATCGACCGCGCCTGCCTTCTCGATCGCCTGAACCATCGTCAGATAGGCGCTGATCCGGCCCATGGTGAAGATCGACTCGAACATGTCGACCTTGGAACGCTGTAGCACCCGCGTGACCAGTTCGCTGTGCTTGCCGCCGACCGCCGGATACCAGGCCAGTTCGCCGGTCATGCCCTCGATGTCCTTGCCGGTCTGGCGGGCGAGCGCGCCGGTCAGCATGGTGTGGTGGACATCCATCGCCTTGATGCGCTGCTGGCGCATCTGCTGCACCAGCGGGCCGGAAACGTTGTCGAAGGACGAGATATAGACGATGTCGGGCCGGGCGGCCCTGATCTTCAGGATGATCGCGGAGAAGTCCTTGGCGTCGGCCGGGAAGGTCTCCTTGCCGATCACCTTGATGCCTTGCGCTTCGGCCTTGGGCGCCCAGAACTCGGTGATGCCCTTCATCACCGGGTTGTCATGGGTGACGAAGAAGATCGTCTTGGGCTGCGGCTGGACCTTGGTCAGCATCTCGAAATAGCGCTGCGACCACAAAGGCACCACGGGATAGGGCGTACCCCACATGTATTTCAGGCCGCGCGAATAGGCCGAGGGCGTCGCCACATTCGCCATCACGATCGGAATCTGGTGGCGTTCGGCGACGGTCGGCACGGGCAGGCCGAGCGAGGTCCAGTCGGGACCGACGAAGAAATCGACATTGTCGACCGAGGCCATCTTCTCGAACAGCGAGACGGCGGTCGAGGGGTTGGACTGGTCGTCGTAGATGACGATCCTGACCGGCAGCTTCTTGCCGCAGGACGAGACGTCGATCCCGCCCATCTTGTTGATCTCGTCGAAGAAGGCCTCGGTCATCGCCTTCCAGTTGTCGGTCAGCGTCGAGAACGGACCGGTCTCCGAGATGGTGGTGCCGAGCAGGATCGGCTCGTCGCAGGAGCCGATCTTGGCCTGGGCCACGGCGCCGCTAGCGACGAGGCCGACGAGCGCGGCCGTGGTAAGCAAAACTGTCCTGATCATGTCCGTCCCCTCCAGAATATCGCGGCTTTCCGCGTTATTGCGCCGAGTAAACGAGGCTCAGGGTATCAAGGCAAATAATGAGTGTTGATGCCGCTATCGTATTCAATGATTGCTTCGCGGCATGCATCCATGATCTGCTGGAGAGCCGCGCCCGCCGCGGCGTCCGGCGCGGCAGGCAGGCACAGAGGCAGGTTGGTTGCGACGAGATCGGCGGCAGGCGCGCCTGTCTGCGGCCAGCGCGAGGCAGCCCAGCCGACCAGCAGGCCGAGCTCGATGCGCTCGGCGGCGAGTTCGTCGGCCTTGATGCGCTCGCGCAGGGCCGCTGCCTCCGGCCGCCCCATCAGCGGCGATGACTTCATCGTCACGCGGATCGCGCGCAGCGGCCGAACCACTGCCTCGCGCCAGGGGCCGACGAGCGCGGTTGCCTCATGCGCCGCGTCCTGCGACAGCGCGATGCCACATCGCGCCAGCCAGCCGCCGAACAGCAGCACGACGATGTCGGCCTGCACCCGCTCCTGCAGGAGCAGGCAGGATTGCTGGACACCCGGCCGCGCATAGACGGCGCCGATGAGGCGCCAGCAGGCCACCTCGGCGTTCACGTCACGGGGGCGGCCGCGGCCGCGCCGTGGCGTGGCCGCGGCCCGACGCTCTCGCCCCAGCGCTTGACCGTACCGGTCTCTATGCCGAAGAGGTCGAGCATGCGGCCGACCGTATGGTCGACCAGATCGTCGATGCTTCGTGGTCTTGCGTAGAAGGCCGGCACGGGCGGGGCAATGATCGCGCCCATCTCGGAGAGTTGCGTCATCGCGCGCAGATGGCCGGTGTGGAGCGGCGTTTCACGCACCATCAGCACGAGCCGGCGGCGCTCCTTCAACACGACATCGGCAGCCCGGCTGAGCAGGCCGGAGGTCACGCCGGTCGCGATTTCCGACATCGAGCGGATCGAGCATGGCGCGACGAGCATGCCGAGCGTTTTGAACGAGCCCGACGAGACCGCCGCTCCGATATCCGCCTGCGAGTGGGTCACGTCAGCCAGCGCCCGCACCTCGGCGACCTTGAGGTCGGTCTCGTGCGCGAGCGTGATTTCTGCCGAGCGCGACATCACCAGATGCGTCTCGATCCCGGCCTCGCGCAGCAACTGGAGCGCGCGGATGCCGTAGACGACCCCAGACGCGCCGGAAATGCCGACGATCAACCGTGGCCGGCCGCCGGTCATGCGCGCGCCGAGGCCGGCACGACGCCGGCATTGAGATAGATGTGCTTCAGCTCGGTGAAATCGGCGAGGCCGTCGAAGCCGTGCAGGCGACCAAGCCCACTCTGGCGATAGCCGCCGGTCTCGGCCTCCGCGAACAGCCTGTTGTGGTCGTTGATCCAGACCGTGCCGTTCCGCAGCGCCCGCGCGATACGCATGGCCCGGCCGACATCATGCGTCCAGACGCTGGCCGAAAGTCCGAAGACGGTGTCGTTGGTCCTCGCGACGGCCTCCGCCTCGCTCTCGAACCGCTCGAGCACGACGAATGGACCGAAAATCTCCTCCTGCGTGAAGAACGCCCTAGTGTCGGCATGGGCAACGATCGAAGGAGTCAGGAAGGCGCCGCCGGACAGCGCGCCATTGGGCGCCGACCCGCGCAGGACGACCTCGTCGGCGAGATCAAAGGCCTCCTCGATGCGCGCGTGGATGCGGTTACGCGTGGCATGGTCGATCAGCGGCCCGAGATGGGTTGTCGGATCGAGGCCGGGCCCGACCCTGAGCGCCGACAGCGCACCCGCCAGCGCCACCTTCATCTCGTCGTAGCGCGAGGCCTGGACGAGGATCCGCCGCGCCGCCGTGCATTGCTGGCCCGAAATGATGGTCGCGGCAGCCGCGAGCTGCGGCGCAATGCGCGCAACATCGACGTCCTCGAAGACGACGCAGCAGGATTTGCCGCCGAGTTCGAGCGAGAGCTTTTTCATGGTCGGCGCCGCGGCCGCCATGATCGCCCTGCCGGTCTGCGTCGAGCCGGTGAAGCTCAGCACCTCTACATCGGCCGAAAGCGTCAGTTCCTGCGCTGCGGCGTGGCCCGTTTCGCCGACCATGTTGCAGGCCCCGGCCGGCAGCCCACATTGCGCCAGTTCCTGCAGGAACGCGGCGGTGAACAGCGTCGTCTGCGGTGCCGGCTTGACGATAGCGGTGCAGCCGGCCGCGAGCGCCGGCGCAAGCGCGCGCACCAGCAGGACCGCAGGCGCGTTCCAGGGCACGATGATGGCGGCAACGCCGGCGGGCTCACGAAGCATCGTCGAGAACACGCCGGGCTCGACCTCCAGCACATGTCCCGGGATATGGCGCGCGAGCCCCGCGTAATATCGGATCTCGGAGATCGCGCCGCCGATCTCCGCGCGCGACTGAGAGATCGCCTTGCCGTTCTCGAGCGTCATCAGCATGGCGAGATCCTCGCGCCTTGCTTCGAGCCGGGTAGACCAGGCGAGCAGGACTTCCTGGCGCAGGCGTGGATTCTGCGACCAGGCCGGTTCGCTGAAGGCGTGTCTGGCCGCCGCGATCGCTTCCCGCGCCTCATTGCGCCCGCCATCGGCGAAGCGTCCGACCGTCGCGCCCGTCGCGGGGTCGATGCTGTCGGCCAGCGCGCCGTCATGGGATGGGGTCCAGCGCCCGGCGATCCAGTGCGTTTCGGTCTCTACCTGCATGTGTCTCTGATCCGACATGTTGCGCGTCGGGCCGGCGTGGCCCTTTCGCGTCAGAATATCGGGCTTCTGACTATCAGAGATAATAATGATGAATGATGGACGCTATCAGCTGTTCTCCTGGCTATGCAGCACGTTGGCGGCATCGGCGAGTTCACTGCCGAGCGTGTCGATGAACAGGCGCGCGGCCTCCGAGAGCGGCCTGCGCGGGTTATGCACGCAGATCAGCTGGCGGGTCACGCGCGGCGCCACGATGCGGTGCGCCCGCAGGCTGCCATCCGCCAGCCCGCGGTGAACCGCAATCGCCGGCAGCAGAGTGACCCAGTCGGATTGCCGCACCAACTCCTCGATCGCTGCGACGGCATCGACCTCGAGCCGGATCGAGAGCGCGACGTCCTCGTCCTCGGCGATGTCATCGATGATCGTACGAAGCCCGTTATTCTTGGAGGGCAGCACCAACGGCAACCCGACAAGGTCGCGGAACAGTATGGGCGAGGGCAGGCCGCGACCGTTCGCGGCCTTGGTGACGAGCACCATCTCCTCGTGGAGAACGTCCATGAAAGGCAGATCGAGCCGCCGTCTCGTCTTGTTGACGATGGCGAAGTCGAGCATCCCGGAACGAACTTGATCGAGATGCGCGCTCGAATAGCCGTCGCAGGCCGAGACCTCGACCTCCGGATGCTGACGCGCAAAGATGGCAAGCGCGCGCGCCAGCACGCTCGTTGTCACTGAGGCGACGAGCCCGACCGCGATGCGGCCGCTGATCTCGCCCGAGCGGCTGACAACCTGCTGCTTGGCGTCCGAGAGGTCCCGCAGCAGCGGCGAGAACAGCCTATAGGCGAGCTGGCCGGCCGGCGTCGGCGTCATCCCTTGGGAAGAACGTTCGAACAGCTTCTGCCCAAGCTCGTCCTCCAGCTTGGCGATCTGCATCGAAAGCGCCGGCTGGACGACGTTCATGCGGCGCGCGGCGCGCGTCGTCGAACCCTCCTCGCAGAGACTGAGGAAATAGTTGAGTTGGCGAAGGTCCATGTCCCCCGGGATCCTCCAAGGCCTATCACGATAACTGATGCTGATAACCTTGATCATCACATACTATTTGGGTGCGCGCCAGCGCGCGGCCTAGCATCAGACGTGGCGTCGCACTCCTGCGAAGCCGACCTTCGGCCAAGCGCCGTCAATCCAGATGCGAGCCGAGCCATGCCCCACCTTGCCGCCGAAGCCGGACTTGCCGATGACCCGGCTCGTCTCTCGGGACCGGGTTTCGCCGCCAATGGTCCCGTCACCAGCCTGCGCGACTGGCTTGACCGATTGTCCGCCACGGGGCGTCTCGCGGTGATGCGGCCCGGCATCGGCCTGCGCTTCGAACTGGCGGCTGTCTCGAAGCGGCTGGACGGCGAGAAGGCGACGGTCTTTCCGGCGCCCGACGGCCACCCGGTCAGCGTGATTTCCGGCCTCGTTTCGGATCGCGGCTGGATGGCCGAGGCCATGGGCGTCGAACCGTCGCAGGTGCTGAAGCGCTTCCAGGAGGCTGCGCGCAACCCCGTTCCCTGGCGCGAGACCAGCGCCGCGCCCGCCCAGGAGGTCGTGCATCGCGAGGTCGACCTGATAACGCTGCTGCCTTCGCCGACGCATAACGAGTTCGACAGCGGCGCCTATATCACCGCCGGTCTGTTGATCAGCCGCAACCCGAAGACCGGCATACAGAATGTCGCGATCCACCGGCTGCAGGTCTCCGGCCCCGACAGGCTCGGCGCCCTGCTGCTTCCGCGCCATACGCTCGCCTATCAGCAGATGGCGGAGGACGAGGAGCAGGACCTGCCCATCGCGATCGTGGTCGGGGTCGATCCGCTGACACTGCTCGCTTCGCAGGCAATCGCGCCGCTCGATCAGGACGAACTGGAGATCGCCGGCGCGCTGCACGGCCAGCCGCTCGACGTGGTGAAATGCATCACCAGCGAGGTCCGCGTGCCCGCGCAGGCCGAGATCGTGATCGAGGGCAGGCTGCTCGCCCGCAAGCGCGAACCGGAGGGGCCGTTCGGCGAGTTTCCGCAATATTACGGCGAACGCGGCGAGCGTCACGTCATCCAGGTCGACGCCGTCACCCATCGCCGCAATCCGCTTTTCCATACCATCGTCGGCGGCGGCCTCGAGCACCTGCTGCTCGGCGGCATCCCGCGCGAGGCGACCATCCTCGACCATCTCCAGCGCAGCTTTCCCAGCGTCGGCGACGTCCATCTCGCGCGCGGCGGCGTCTGCCGCTATCACCTCTACGTCCAGATGAAGAAGCGTTCGGAGGGCGAGGCCAAGAACGTCATCCTCGGGGCGCTCTCCGCGCACTACGACGTCAAGCACGTCGTCGTCGTCGACGAGGATGTCGATGTGCATGACCCCACCGAGGTCGAATGGGCGGTGGCGACGCGCTTCCAGGCCGATCGCGATCTCGTGGTGGTCGCCGGCAGCCAGGGCTCGAAGCTCGACCCGTCGACGCGCGACGGTGTCGGGGCCAAGATGGGACTGGACGCTACCGCGCCGCTCGACGCACTGGAGATGCGTTTCAAGCGCATCCGCGTGCCGGGCGAGGATACGGTGGAGCCGGGGCGTCTGCAGGCCGGGACGGATTGGCGCAGCGGGCGCGCCGAGTAAACCTGAACCCCGCATGCCTGCAACCGACAGGCCCTTGCGGGGGTGGCGAGCCTGCCACTACACTATCGTCTGACGGAGAACGACCTGGAAATCAGGCTTGGTGAGGAAACGGCATGTCGGATGCCTTGCGCATCGCGCACGGAGCCTTCGGACGGGTGGCGCTGCTGGACATGGACCGAAGCCTGGTCCGGCACGCGCACCCCCATTGCCATGTCCTGCTCAAGGTCGATGGCGACGACACCCAGTTCCTCGTCGGCGACCATGTCGCGCCGCTGACGGACGATCTCGCCGTGCTGGTCAACGCCTGGGAGCCGCACGCCTACATCCATGATCCCAGACGCAGGAACGCGCTGATCCTGGCGCTCTATATCGAGCCCGAATGGCTGCGCAGCTTCCGACCGAACTGGGCTTCCAGTGGCGCGCCGGGTTTTTTCGAGCGGTCGGCTGGCGAGGTCAGCGCCCATATCCGCCAGACCGCGCTCGATCTCGCAGCCGAGATGGTGCATGAGCCCGGCGCATCGCGCCGGCAGGAGCATCTGCTTTCCGAACTGATGATCGCCGTGATCGAGCGCTTCACGCCCTGGCGGACGATCGGCGCGTCCCTGCGCGAAATCGCCCGCTCGAATGCGATCGACTGGCGGGTCGGGCGCGCCATCTCCCTGATGCGGACGAACCCGGCCGCTCCGCTCAGCATCGAGAAGCTGGCGAAATCGGCCGGCCTCTCGCGGGCGCATTTCTTCCGCCTCTTCGAGGAATCCACCGGCGTCACGCCGCATGTCTTCCTGAACGTGCTCAAGGTCGAACTCGCCGTCGGCGCGATCGTCGAGGGCGACGAGACCTTCGCGGTGCTGAGCGACCGGCTCGGCTTCAGCGCGCCGGCCCATTTCACCCGCTTCTTCCGCGACCATTGCAGCGTCGCGCCCAGCGAGTTCCGCCAGGTGGCGAGGCTGGGCCGGTAGGACGCGAATGGCGAATGGCGAATGGATTTCGCTGCGCCGCCTTGCCGCGTTTTGCGCGCCAGTCCCATCATTTTTGAGACTTTTCGGTAAGGTGCGAGACCCAGCGGGATCGCGTCCCGCCCCCTGATCGCAGAGCCTCCCGCCCCAGACGCCCGTCAGAGCGCGTCGTCGGGAGCAGGCGTCAGTGAAGATCGAAACCATCTCGTGGACGGGACAATCGCTGGAGCGCGTCGAGGACGCGGCCCTGCTGACCGGTCGCGGGCGGTTCATCGACGATCTCGGCGTCAGGCCCGGCACGCTGCAGGCGGCCATCTTGCGCTCGCCGCATGCCCATGCCGACATTCTGGCCATCGACGTTTCGGCGGCTGCCGCCATGCCGGGCGTCGCGGCGGTCATCACCGGCCGTGACCTCGCCAGGCTGACGACGCCGATGGTCGCGGGCCTCAAGGTCGCGGTCGAGAACTGGCCGATGGCGGTCGAGCGGGTGCGCTATGTCGGCGAGCCCGTCGCCATCGTCGTGGCGCGGGACCGCTACCTCGCCGAGGACGCGCTCGACGCGATCGAGGTCGAATACGGCCCGCGCGCTTGCGTCGTCGATCCGCTGGTGAGCCTGAAATCCGATGCGCCGGTGCTGCACGACAGGGCAGGCGGCAACCTCGTCAGCGACCGCCGCTTTCGCTACGGCGAGCCGGAGGCCGCCTTCGCGGAGGCCGCGCACCGCATCGAAGTCTCCATCGCCTATCCGCGCAACACCGGCGCCCCGATGGAAACCTTCGGCGTCGTCGCCGACTACGATCCCCATGAGGACGCCTACGACATCCTCGCCAATTTCCAGGGGCCGTTCAGCATCCATGCGGTGCTGGCGCGTTGCCTGAAGGTGCCCGGCAATCGCCTGCGGCTTCGCATGCCGCCGGAATCGGGCGGCAGCTTCGGCGTCAAGCAGGGCGTCGCGCCCTATGCGGTCCTGATCGGCGTCGCCGCGCGCATCGCCGGCGCGCCGGTCAAATGGATCGAGGACCGGCTCGAGCATCTGGGCGCGGCGGTGGCCGCCACCAACCGGGTCACCACGCTCAAGGCCGCGGTGACGGCGGACGGCCGCATCACCGCGTTGGACTGGGACCAGGTCGAGGATTGCGGCGCCTACCCGCGCGCGCCGGAGCCCGCCACGCTCTACCGCATGCATGGCAACATGACCGGAGCCTACGACGTCGCGAATGTCGCGATCCGCAATCGCGTCGTGCTGACCAACAAGGCCCCGACGGGTCTGGTGCGCGGCTTCGGCGGCCCGCAGGTCTATTACGCGCTCGAAAGGCTGTTGCAGCGCATCGCGGTCGAACTCGGGCTCGATCCGTTGGCGGTGATCCGGACCAACCTGATTCCGAGCGGAGCATTTCCCTACCGCACCGCCTCGGGCGCGCTCTACGATTCCGGCGATTACATCAAGGCCTTCGATCTGGCTCTGGCCGAGGGCCGGCTCGCCGATCTTGAAGCCCGCCGCGATGCCGCCCGCGCTGCGGGCAGACGCTACGGGATCGGCTTTGCAGCCGCCGTCGAGCCGAGCGTCTCCAATATGGGCTACATCACGACGGTCCTGACCGCTGCGGAACGCAAGAAGGCCGGACCCAAGAACGGAGCGCAGGCGACCGCCACCGTCACGCTCGATCCGGTCGGATCGGTCAGCGTCCATGTCGCCTCGGTGCCGCAGGGCCAGGGCCACCGCACCGTGCTGGGGCAGGTCGTCGCCGATGTCTTTGGCCTGCCGCGCGAGGCGATCAGCGTCGTCGCCGATCTCGATACCGGCAAGGACGCCTGGTCGATCGCCTCGGGCAACTATTCGAGCCGCTTCGCCGCCGCCGTCGCCGGCACGGCGCATCTGGCAGCGACGCGCCTGCGCGACAAGCTGGCGGCGATCGCAGCCAGCCAGCTCGCCGTCGAGCCCGCACAGATCGGCTTTGCCGGCGGTTCGGTCTTCGCCAAGGGCGACGCGGCCAGGACGCTGCCCTTCGGCCGGGTGGCGGCGCTGTCGCACTGGTCGCCGGCCCTGCTGCCGGCTGGCGTCGATCAGGCGATCCGCGAGACCGCCTTCTGGACGCCGCCCGAACTGTCCGCGCCCGGCGAGGACGACCAGGTCAACTCCTCGCTCTGCCACGGCTTCATCTTCGACATGGCCGGCGTCGAGGTCGATGTCGAAACCGGCAAGGTCCGGATCGACCGCTACGTCACCATGCATGATTGCGGTCGCGTGCTGCATCCCGGCATGGTCGAGGGTCAGATCCGGGGCGGCTTCGCGCAAGCGCTGGGCGCGACCTTCTTCGAGGAACTCGCCTATGCCGATGACGGCGCCTTCCTGACCGGAACCTTCGCCGACTACCTGCTGCCGACGGCGACAGAGACGCCCGATATCGAGATCCTGCACATCGAGACGCCGTCGCCCTTCACGCCGCTTGGGGCCAAGGGCGTCGGCGAAGGCAACTGCATGTCGACGCCGGTCTGTCTCGCCAACGCGGTCGCAGACGCGCTCGGGGTGGCGAAGCTCGACCTGCCGCTGACCCCGGCCCGCATCGCCGCTCTCGTCGCCGCGCCCGAGCCGGCTTTTCCTGAGTCCGATCGCGAACGCGCAACTGGGCTGGGCGCGGCCAAACCCGGCGACCGCACGCTGCGGGGCGAAGGGCAGGCCAGCGTCGCCGCCGCGCCGGAGGCGGTCTGGGCCATGCTACTCGATGCCGATCAGCTCGCCTCGATCATCCCCGGCTGCCATGGCGTCAGCAAGCTGTCGGAGACGCATTTCAAAGCCGATGTGACGCTCGGCGTCGGCCCGGTGAAGGGCCGCTACAAGGCGCAGATCAGGCTGTCTGATCTCGATGCGCCGCGCGCCGCGACCCTGTCGGGTTCCGTCTCGGGGGCACTCGGCACGGGCGGCGGCTCCGGCCGCGTAACGCTGACGCCGGCCGAGGACGGCGGCACGCTCATCGCCTACACCTACGAGGCAGCCATCGGCGGCAAGGTCGCGGCGATCGGCGGACGCCTGCTCGACGGCGCGGCCAAGGCCATTATCGGACAGTTCTTCGCGGCGCTGGCGCGCAGGGCCTCGCCCACGCGGCCCGGCTTCTTCGCCCGCCTGTTGCGGAGGCGGCCATGAAGCCCGCCGCCTTCGACTATGTCCGCGCCGGCGACATCTCCGAGGCGCTCGAAGCGCTGGCCCGGCATGGCGCGGAAGCCCGCATCATCGCCGGCGGCCAGTCGCTGCTGCCGATGCTCAACATGCGGCTGGCGAAGCCGGCGGTGCTGATCGACATCATGGGCATTGCGGGGCTCGACCGGGTCGGGCGGGAGGGCGATCTGATCGTCGTGCCGGCCGGCGTACGCCAGGCGGCGCTGATGAAGCGGCCGGGCCTTGACGGCGAACAGCCGCTGCTGGCGGCGGCTCTGCCCTGGCTCGGCCATTACCAGACGCGTGCGCGCGGAACCGTCTGCGGCTCGGCGGCCCATGCCGATCCGAGCGCCGAAATCCCGCTCTGCCTCGTCGCGCTCGACGGCGAGATCCGGCTGCGTTCGCGCCGCAAGCGGCGCAACGTCAGGGCCGGCGACTTCTTCAGCGGCATGATGGTCACGGACAAGCGTGATGACGAGATGATCGAGGCCGTCGCCTTTCCAGCCGCCATGGCCGGAACCGGCTACGCCTTCCGCGAGGTCGCGCGTCGCCATGGCGACTTCGCCATCGTCGGCTGCGCGGCGGTCGTGACGCGCGACGCCATGCACCTCGCGGTCGCCGGCGTCGCCGACAGGCCGCAGCGCCGCAGCTTCCCGCTGCTGGAAGGCTCGGCCCTGACGGATGCGCTCAACGCCTTCGCCTGGGAGCTCGACGCCCGCGACGATTTTCACGCGACCGCCCGGCTGCGCCGCGATCTCGTGCGCTCACTTGGCCTGTCCACGATCGGGGAGGCGAAGCGATGCCGCGCCTGAGCGCCGCGACGCAGCACCGCGTCGCCTTCATCCTGAACGGCAGGCCGGTCTCGCTGGATGCAGAGCCACGCCTGCTCGCCACTGACGCGCTGCGCCATGGGCTCGGCGCGACCGGAACCCATGTCGGCTGCGAGCATGGCGTCTGCGGCGCCTGCACGATCCAGATCGACGGCCAGCCGGCGCGCGCCTGCCTGACGCTCGCCGTCCAGCTCGAGGGCAGGGACGTCACCACGGTCGAGGGTCTCGCGCCGGAGCGCGACCGGCTCTCGGTGATGCAGGCCGCCTTCCGGCGTCATCACGCGCTGCAATGCGGCTTCTGCACTGCCGGCATCCTGGTCTCGCTCGACGCCTATCTCCGCGAGGAGCCCGCGCCGAGCGAGCAGGAACTGCGTGAGGTCGTCGGCGGGCATCTCTGCCGCTGCACCGGCTACACGCCGATCATCAGGGCGGCGCTCGAAGCCGCGGCCTGTCTGCGGGGCGAGCCTGCGCCGCAGCCGCTCGAGCGGGAGCCCGCCGATGTTTGACCTTGGCACCAGCTTCATCGCCAGCGTGGCGCGCGACCCCGATGCGCTCGCCATCGTCGATGGCGACATCCGCCTGACCTATCGCCAATGGCTGGACCGGATATCGTCGCTCGTCGCCGCCTTCGACGGCATGGGTCTGAAGGCCGGGGACCATCTCGTCACCGTGCTGCAGAATCGCTGGGAAGCCGCGAGCCTGCACTGGGCCTGCCAGCTCGCCGGCCTGACGATCGTGCCTATCAACTGGCGCGCCAAACCCGACGAGATCGATTTCGTTGTCAGTGACTGCGAAGCAAAGGCGATCGCCTTCGAGCAAGTCGCAGGCCAGGCGATCGCCGAGAGCGAACTGGCGCCGACGATCCCGCGCATCGCGGTCGGTCCCGATGCGGGCGCGGCCGAACTCACATTCGCAGAAATGGTGGCGACGCCGGCACCGGTCGCGACGCCGCGCGCGGCAGCCGACGCCTGGTCCCTGATGCTCTACACCTCGGGCACCACGGCCAAGCCCAAGGGCGTGCCGCGTAGGCACCGGGCGGAGCGCATGGCCGCGCTCGCCCATCTCGCGCAGAACCTCTACGGCCAAGGCGAGCGCACGCTGGGCGTGATGCCGCTCTATCACACCATGGGCGTGCGCTCGCTGCTGTCGATGTCGCTGATCGGCGGAGCCTTCATCTGCCTGCCCCGCTTCGATGTGGCGCGCGCGCTCCAGCTGATCGCGGAGGAGAAGGTCAGCAACCTCTATCTGGTGCCGACGCTCTATCACGACGTCGTCCGTCACCCGGATTTCGAGGCGACGGATGTCTCCAGCGTGCGAAAGCTCGGCTTCGCCGGCGCGCCAATGACCGATGGGCTCCTCGGCAAGCTGACCGAGGCCTTTTTGCCTGACCTCTTCGTCAACCACTACGGCTCGTCGGAAATCTACACCTTCACGATCAACCAGAAGGCCGCGCAAAAGCCGGGCTGCGCCGGAAAGGCCGGGCTGAACCAGCTGATCCGCGTCGTCAAGCTCGGCGCGACCTCGGCGCATGAGCTCGCCGCACCCGAAGAGGAAGGCGAGATCATCGCGCTGGCCTCAAGCGACGAGGCCTTCGAGGGCTACTGGAAGCGTCCGGAGGCCGACGCCAAATCGCTGCGCGACGGCTGGTACTTCACCGGAGACACCGGCTATTTCGATACAGAGGGCGACCTCTTCGTCTCCGGCCGCGTCGACGACATGATCATCACCGGCGGCGAGAACGTCTCGCCGGTCGAGATCGAGAGCTGCCTGTCCCTGCATCCCGGCGTCCTCGAGGTCGCCGTCGTCGGCCTGCCCGACGAGCGCTGGGGCAAGATCGTCGTCGCCTTCGTGCAGCGCGCCGGCGCGGTCTCGGCCGAAGAGCTCGACGCCCATTGCAAGGCGACGGGCCTCGCCAATTTCAAGCGCCCGCGCCGCTTCGAATTCGTGCACGCCATCCCGAAATCGCCCGTCGGCAAGCTGCTGCGCCGCCAGCTCGTGGCCGGCGACTACGAGCCCGAACGGCCCGATATCGCGGCCGAATGACCAACCGCACCGCCCAGCACGATTGAAAGGCCAGAGCCGATGAACGCCATCACCCCGATCCACCCCGCGCTCACCGGGCTCGACGGTTTCAGCGTCGAGATCGACGCCGCCCGCGAGCGCGCCGACATCATCCTGAACCGGCCGCCGATGAACGTCATCTCGATGCCGCAGCGCGACCAGTTGCGGAAGGTCTTCGAGGCGCTCGACGAGGACGAACGGGTCCGCGTCATCGTGCTGCGCGCCATCGGCGAGCATTTCTCCTCCGGCGGCTACATCAAGGGCTTCCTCGAGGCCTCGCCCGAGCATGTCTCGAAGCTCGCCTGGAACATCGCTGCGCCTGCGCGCTGCGCCAAGCCGGTCGTCGTCGCCAATCGCGGCTACGCCTTCGGCGTCGGCTTCGAGATCTCGCTCGCGTGCGACTTCCGCATCGTCTCGGAGACGGCCCAATACGCGCTGCCCGAGCAGAAGCTCGGCCAGATCCCGGGCTCGGGCGGCTCGGCGCGCCTGCAGAAGATCGTCGGCATCACCCGGACCAAGGACATCGTGATGCGCTCGAAGCGCATCCCGGGTCGCCAAGCGCTGGACTGGGGCATCGCCACCGAATGCGTGCCCGATTCCGAGCTGGAGGCCGCAACCGACCGGCTCGTGGAGGAGTTGCGCGGCTTCTCGCCAATGGCGCAGCGCACCGCCAAGAAACTGCTCAACGACACCGAGGACGCCTCGCTGTCGATCGCGATCGAGCTGGAGGGGCATTGCTACAGCCGCCTGCGCCAGTCCGACGATTTCCGCGAGGGCGTCGAGGCCTTCCACGCCAAGCGCGCGCCAAAATTCGTCGGGAGCTAGGCCGATGCCGCACCTCCCCGACACTCACCGCGAGAACGCCTGCCGCGAGAACGCCTGCTGGAAGAACGCCTGGTCGCTCGACGATCTGGCGAGGCTGACGCGCGGGAGCTTCATCGAACAGCTCGGCATCCGCTTCGTCGAGATCGGGGCGGACTGGCTGACGGCCGAACTGACCATCCGTCCCGCCACGGCGCATGCGGGCGTCGCGCTTGCGCTAGCCGAAGCCATCGGCACGCTGGCGAGCCGGATGGCGGTCGAAGCCGGGACGCACGCCGTCAGCGGGCTCGACATCAAGGCCAATCATTGCAGGCCGGTGGGTGTCGGCGAGACGGTGCGCGCCACGGCGCGGCCGCTCAACCTCGGCCGCCAGACCCATGAGTGGGAGATCCGCATCCAGGCCGCCGGCGACGAGCGGCTGGTCTGCGTCGCCCGGCTGACCACGGCCATCAAGACCCGCGCGGGAGAAGGCGTCCGCGCGGCAGCCTGAGCCTTCCAAAGCACAACAAATCATCAAAAGAGGGAAACGACCATGACATCCGCGTTCATCAAGACACTCATTGGCGGCCTGCTTGCCGCAACGGCCCTGTCGGGCGGCGCGCTCGCCCAGACCGGACCGATCAAGGTCGGCGTCGTCACGCCGCTCTCGGGCACGTACACGCCCATCGGCCAGCAGGTTCGCTGGGGCCTCGAACTGGCCGCCAAGGAGATCAACGCGGCCGGCGGCGTCGCAGGCCGCCAGGTCGCGCTCGTCTTCGAGGACGAAGAGGCCAACCCCGCCGTCGCCGTGCAGAAGGCCGAGAAGCTGTTCCAGGTCGAGAAGGTCGATTTCCTGACCGGAACCGTGAATTCCGGCTCCACGCTCGCCGTCGCCCAGCTCGCCGAGCGCAACAACAAGCTGGCGGCGACGACGGTCTCCTTCGCCGACTCGATCACCGGCGACAAATGCTCGCCCAACATGTTCCGCGTGAACGCGCGCGCCGAGCAGCAGTCGGTGGCTCTCGCGGCCTGGCTCGCCAAGGAGAAGCCCAAGGCCAAGGTCTACTATCTCGGGCCCGACTACGAGATGGGCCGCTCCACCGTCGCGGCGTTCAAGAGCAGCGCCGAGAAGACCGGCTCGGCGACCGGCGGCGAGGTCTTCGCGCCGCTCGATTCCAAGGACTATACCCAGTATTTCGGCCAGATCCGCGCGACCCGCCCGCAGGTGCTCTACACCTCGGTCGCCGGCAACGACACCGTGCGGCTGCTGACGCAGCTCCAGGATTTCGGCCTGCTCTCGGGCCTCACCGTGGTCGGCGCGTCCGGCACCGTGACCTCGCAGAACATCACCGCGATCGGCGCGGCGGCTGAGGGCTTCGCCACCGGCGTCGGCTATTCGCCGCAGATCGACCGCCCCGAGAACAAGAAGTTCGTGACGGACTTCCGCGCCGCCAACAAGGCTGATCCCGATCTCTACGGCGCCGACAGCTACGGCCTGCTCTTCGCCTACAAGGCGGCCGTCGAAAAGGCCGGCTCGACCGAGACCGACAAGGTGCGCGAGGCGCTGCGCGGCCTGACCTGGCAGACCCCGCAAGGGGCCAAGACGATCCGCGCCGGCGACCACCAGGCGATGCAGCCGATGTATGTGGTGCGCGTCACCAAGGGCAAGTTCGACATCATCGACAACGTCTCCGCCGAGAACGCGATCGGCCCCGACGCCTGCACGCGCTTCTGAGCGCCGCGACCCGTCCCCCTCTCCCTCGCGGAGAGGGGGATTTAGCGCAGCGAGCCGCGGAGTGGCGCCGCCATGACCCCGATCGACTATCTTCAATTCGTCCTCGCCCCGCAGGTCGTGAACGGGCTCGCGCTCGGGGTCGCGGTCGTGCTGGTGGCGTTGGGGCTGACCATCATCTTCGGCATGCTCGACGTCATCAACATGAGCCATGGCGAGTTCTACGCGATTGGGGCCTATGCGGCGCTGGCGTTGGCTGCGGCCGGCATCGGCTTCTGGTTCCTGCTCGTGCTGGTGCCGGTCCTGATGATCCCGCTCGGCATGGCGGCGGAGCGGCTGCTGATCCGGCCGGTCTTCGGCAGCAAGGACCGTCACGTCACGACGCTGCTCGTGACCTTCGGCCTCGGGCTCATCGTCGAGGACGTGCTCAAGATCGTCTTCGGCGCCAACACGCAGCGTCCGCCGACGCCGATTTCGGGCGCCAGCGAGATCTTCGGCATCATCCTGCCGAATTACCGGCTCTTCCTGATCCTGGTCGGCGCGGCGATCGTGCTGGCGGTGGCCTATGTCGTCTACAGGACGCGGCTGGGCGCCATGGTCCGGGCGGCGGCCTTCGACCGCAACATGGCGGCATCGCTCGGCGTGCCGGTCTCGCTGGTCTATGCCGGCACCTTCGCCTTCGGCGTCGGGCTGGCCGGTCTCGCCGGCGTGCTGCTCGCGCCGATCTATTCGGTGTTCCCGACCATGGGGCGCGATTTCATCCTGCTCGCCTTCACCGTCGTCATCGTCGGCGGCATGGGCTCGATCTGGGGCGCGGTCGTCGCAGGGCTCCTGCTGACGCAGGTGCAGGCGCTGGCGAGCCTCGTGATCTCGCCGGTCTGGACCGACCCGATCGTCTTCGGGACCATGGTCGCCTTTCTGGTTTTCCGCCCGCAGGGCCTGTTCGGGAGGCTCGGCCATGCATGACCGTCTCACTCAATCGATGCGGGCGAGCCATCTGCTCGCGCTGCTCTTCGTCATCGCCTCGCTGGGCCTCGCCGCCATCGGCGCAGCCACCGGCGACACCTTCTATCTGCGGCTCGGCACCGAGGCGCTGATCTTCGCCGGTCTCGCGCTCTCGGTCGATCTGCTGCTGGGCTATTCCGGCGCGCTTTCGCTGGGGCAGGCGCTGTATTTCGGCATCGGCGCCTATGTCTCGGCGCTGACGCTGATGAAAATCCCGTCCTTCTGGCTCGCCATGGGCGCGGCCTTCGCGGCCTCGCTGATCGCCGCCATCATCGGCGGATTGATCGCCAACCGGGTGCGCGGCGTCTATTTCGCGCTGATCACTTTCGGCCTCGCGCAGGTCTTCGCCAAGGTCGTCTACAACACCCGCGAACTGGGTGCCTCCGACGGCATGATCGGCATTCCGGTCATCGAGATCGGGTTCGGGCCATTCTCGGTCTCGGCCGGCAGTCCGGTCGGCTTCTTCCTCGTGGTGCTTTCCATCATCATGGGGCTCTACGCGCTGACCGCCTATCTGCTCGACACGCCGTTCGGGCGCGTGCTGACGGCGCTGAAGGCCAATGAGAAGCGCGTGCCCTTCCTCGGCTATTCGGTCTGGCGCGCCCGCATGGCGGCCTACGTCCTGGCCGGGGTGATCGCGGGGCTATCGGGCGCGCTCTACCCGATGCTGCGCGGCTTTGTCTCGCCGGAACTGATGTTCTTTGCGACCTCGGGCAACGCCGTGATCTCGGTCATCCTCGGCGGCGTCGGCACGCTGATCGGCGCGATCTACGGCTCGGTTCTTCTGGTGATCCTGAAATCGATCATCGGGAGCTGGACGGAGCACCATCTCATCGTGATCGGTGCGCTTTTCATGGTCTGCGTGATGTTCCTGCCCAAGGGACTGGTGGGCTTCGTACGCCCGCGCATCGAGGCGCTTCTGATGCGGCATCCCCACGCCGGGCCTGCCCTCGCCGAGCCTGCGACCCTGACGCCCGCCGCCGTCAAATCCGGGAGCGCATCGTGATGACGCCCGTCCTCGACATCCGCGATCTCGGTATCGCCTTCGGCGGCCTGAAAGCCGTCGACCAGGTCAGCTTCCAGGCCCAGCGTCACCGGATCACGACCGTCATCGGTCCCAACGGCGCCGGCAAATCGACGCTGTTCAACCTGATCAGCGGAGCGCTGAAACCGCATCGCGGTCAGGTCCTGATCGACGGCGTCGACATGACCGGGGCCGCCCCCGAGCGCACCAAGGCGGCCGGCCTCTCGCGCTCCTTCCAGATCACCAGCCTGTTTCCGGACCTCACCGTCGCGGAGAATCTTCGGCTCGCCGCGCAGGTGCTGGAGCCGGCCGGGCGCGCCTTCCTGCCGATCCGCCGGTCGCAGCGCGCCATGGCCAAGACCGACCAGATGATGGAGCGCTTTCAGCTTGCCCACAAGCGCGACGAACTGGCCGGAAACCTCTCCCATGGCGACCAGCGCCGCCTCGAGATCGCGGTTTGCCTCGCCTCGGAGCCCAAGATCCTGCTGCTCGACGAACCGACTCAAGGGATGAGCCATGGCGACACCGCCGATACGGCCAGGCTCGTCCGCAGCCTGACGCAGGATGTCACCGTGCTCCTGATCGAGCACGATATCGGCCTCGTCATGAGCCTGTCCGACCATGTCGTCGTGATGCATCAGGGCCGCAAGCTGGCCGAGGGCCCGCCCGACATCGTGCGCGCCGATCCGGCCGTGCAGGCCGCCTATTTCGGACATCACTGACATGCTCGAGATCAGCGGACTGCACAGCCATTACGGCCTGAGCCACGTCATCCAGGGCATCGACCTCAGCGCCGGGCCGGGCGAGGTCATCGGCATCTTCGGGCGCAACGGCGTCGGCAAGACGACGTTGCTGAAGACGATCGCCGGCTGGGTGAAGCCCAGCCAGGGCGCGATCCGGCTCGGCGGGGAGGCGCTCGACGGCCTGACGCCCGACCGCATCTGCCATGCCGGCGTCGGCTTCGTGCCGGAGGACCGGCGCATCTTTCCGGGATTGACCGTCGAGGAGAACCTCTCGCTCGGCCTGCTGCAGGTGAAGGGCCGCTCCTCCCGGGACGAAAAGCGTGTGGTCGAGGGGATCTACGACCGCTTCCACAGGCTTGGCGAACGCCGCCACCAGCTCGGCACCACCCTGTCGGGCGGCGAGCAGCAGATGCTCGCCATGGCCCGCGTCATGGTCGGCAAGCCGCGCCTGGTCCTCATCGACGAGCCCAGCGAGGGCCTCGCGCCCATGATCGTCGCCGAGATTTTCGCGATCGTGCGCGAACTGCGCGACCAGGGCGCGATCATCCTGCTGGTCGAGCAGAACATCCATTAGGCGCTCTCGGTCGCCGATCGTTTCCACGTGGTCGAGCGCGGCCAGATCGTCTTCAGCGGCGAGGCCGAAAGCGAGATCGACCGCGAACGCCTGCTGAAGCTGATCGCCGTCTGAGCCCGATGCCAAGGCGATTCATCCTGGGAGGCTGGCTCCACTACCGGCTCTTTGGCGAGGTGGGGGCCGGGATCCCTCCGATCATCCTGCTGCATCACGGTTTCGGCCATGCCGATGGCTGGGAGCATTTTTCTGACGCGCTCCGGAAGGCGACCGGGCGCGCCGTGCTGGCCTATTCGCGCGCCGGTTGCGGTCGCTCGGAGCCCGGCCAGGAGGCGAGGAGCGTCGATTATCTGGAGCGCGAGGCCTGCGACACGCTACCGGCGCTGATGGCTTCATTCGGGCTCGAACGGGCCTGCCTCTACGGCCACAGCGACGGGGCGACGATCGCCCTGATCGCGGCTGCGCGCCGGCCCGGTCTGGTCGAGGCCGTCATCGCCGAGGCGCCTCATGTCCTGGTCGAGCCGCGTACATTGGAGGGCGCGCGCGCCCTGACGCAGCGTTTCGAGACCGACCCCGCCTTTCGCCGCAAGCTCGCCCGCAGCCATGACGATCCGCGCGGCGCATTCCGGGCCTGGAGCGACATCTGGCTCTCGCCGGCCTTCGCGGACTGGACGATCGCGCCGCTGCTGCCGGCGATCCGCGCGCCGCTCCTGCTGCTGCAGGGCGACGCCGATCCCTTCGGCAGCGAGTTGCACGTCAGGCTGGCGCATGATGCGGCGACAGGCCCGGTGACGACATATCTCCTGGCCGGCTGCGGGCATGCGCCTCACCGGGCAGAGCCCCGCATTCCCGGCTGGGTCGCGGCGCTGCTGGAGCGGCAGAAGGACCAGGTCGGCAAAAGCTGGCTGGTCGAGCCCAGCGTCGCCGAAGCGCCGGCGACGACGGTCAGTTGGAGGTGATTCCGGCTTCCTTGATGATGCCCGACCATTTCGCGAGCTCGGACGCGACGAAGGCCTTGAACTCGGCCGGCGACGAGCTGAAGGGCTCCACCCCGATATCGATGAGCCGTTTCTGGACCGCGGCGTCCGCCACCGCCGTCCGGACCTCCCTGCTCAGCCTCTCCAGCACCGTCGCGGGCGTGCCCTTGGGCGCGGCCAGTCCGAACCAGGCATAGGATTCGTAGTTGGCGACCCCGGCCTCCGCCATGGTCGGCACGTCGGGTAGGGCCTTGCTGCGCGTCGTGGTGGTGACGGCCAGCGGTTTGACCTGCCCGGCCTGCAGTTGCGCGACGACGTTGGGGATCAGCTGGAAGCTCACCGGCACGTCGCCGGAGACGAGATCCAGCGCGATCTGGCTGCCCGAGCGATAGGGCACATGCACCATCTTCGTCCCGGCGACGATGTCGAAATAGGCCGCCGCCAGATGCTGCGACGAGCCAAGACCGACCGAGGAATAGCTGATCGCGCCCGGCTGCTTCTTCACATGCGCGATGAACTCCCGGACGTTCGCCACCGGCACCTTGGCCGGGTTGACGACAAGCACGTTGACCAGCGTCGCCACCGGCGAGATCAGCTCGAAATCCTTCTCGGGATCGTAGGGCACGCCGCCAAGCGAGGGGTTGAGCACGAAGGGCCCCGGCGCGGCGAAGATCAGCGTGTAGCCGTCCGGCTCCGCCTTGGCGACGGCCTGGGTCCCGATGTTCCCGCCGGCGCCGGCCCGGTTCTCGACCAGGACGCGCTGGCCGAGCTGTTCGCCGAGCCTGTCTGCGACGATGCGCGCGATCGTGTCGCTGGCGCTGCCGGGGCCGAAAGGCATGACGAGCTTGATCGGCCGGTCCGGATAGCTTTGCGCGCCCGCGCCAGACGCCAGCCCGAGCCAGAAGGCTCCAAGCAGTCCGATGACAATCCGAACCGACCTTTGCGCCATCCGAACCTCCCAAGCGTGGCCGGCTTCGGGCCGTACCTTGGACATCAGGCTAGGGAAGGTGGCGCTGCGGCGGAAATAGGATCGACTGATAGGCGTATCAGAGGCCGGATAGAGCCGGCATCGGCAAGCATGTCTGATTTGCGGCGAAGAAGACCGGTCCCCCTCCGTTGGTGTGGAGGAGGCGTATAGCGCTGCGGGAAGATCGTGCGGCCGTGACGGTTCGGCGACCTCTGTCGCTGCCGCAAGGCCCGCGCGGCTAGCCCAATCAGATGTCGGTTTAAACCAACATATAACTTGAATTTGTCGATTGAAACCGACATGATCCAGGCCCTTGGAGGAGCCTATATGCGTCGCGGTCATCTGTTGAGCACCCCGCCCTACGAGGTGGAGACGGCTTTGAAGCGCCTGGGCGCGACCCTGCGCACCGCGCGCCTGCGCCGGAACATCACGCTCGCCGAGGTCGCCCAGCGCATAGGCGCGAGTCGCGAGGTGGTCGGCGAGGCTGAGCACGGCAAGCCGTCCACCAGCATCGCCATATATACCGCACTTCTATGGTCCTACGGCCTGCTCGATCGCCTGGCATCGCTCGCCGACCCCGCCACGGATGACGAAGGCCTTCGCCTGGCGAGCCTGCGCGAGCGACGCCACGCCAGCACGCCCCAGCCCCTCGATGACGACTTCTGAGGCCGCCCATGCCACAGGCCTATGTCTACATCACGCTCCCGGGCGCCACGGCGGCGATCACCGCCGGTCGCTTCGAGCATGCGATCGACCGGAATGGCGTCGTTGCGGGCCGTTTCGTCTATGGCCGGCGCTATCGCGCGCGCGCGGACGCCGTCGAGATCGATCCGGTCGAGTTGCGCCTCGGTCGCGCCGGCTATGAGACGGTCCGTCTGAACGGTGTCTTCGGCGCGCTGCGGGACGCCGGGCCGGACTACTGGGGTCGCCGGGTGATCGAGAAGCACGCCGGGCTCGGGCCTATGGGCGAGCTCGACTACCTGTTGCACTCGCCGGATGATCGCGCTGGCGCCTTGGGTTTTGGCCTCGGCGTCGAGCCGCCCGCGCCTGCGCGCGAATTCAACAAGACCTGGGACCTGGAAAAGCTGCAGGCGCTCGCCGACGCGCTGCTCGCTGACGAGGCCCCTCGCGACGCCGCGCAGGTCGAGGAACTGCTGCTGCTCGGCACCTCGATGGGCGGCGCCCGGCCCAAGGTCGTGGTCGAGAGCGAGGACGCGCTCTGGCTCGCCAAGTTCAACCGCGTGGACGACCGCTGGAACATGGCGCGGGTCGAGCACGCCACGCTCCGGCTTGCCCGCCAATGTGGCCTGCAGACGGCCGAGTCGCAGATCACCAGGATCGGCGGCCGCGACGTGCTGCTCGTCAAGCGCTTCGACCGCACGCGCGTCGAGGACGGCTACGCCCGGGCCCGGATGGTCAGCGCCTTGACCCTACTCGAGACCGACGAGACGCCCGAGGGACGGGCGCGCTGGTCCTATGTGCTGCTGGTCGAGACCCTCCGCCGGATCAGCGAGCGCCCCGCCGCCGACGCCCGCGAGCTGTTCCGTCGCATGGTGTTCAACGCGCTCGTCTCCAACATCGACGATCACCCGCGCAACCACGCGGCCATCGCGCCGGATTCAGGTTGGCGCCTTTCGCCGGCCTACGACCTGACGCCGACGCCTTCGATCGGAGAGGAACGGCGCGACCTCGCCATGGCCTGCGGCGCCCAAGGCCGGTTCGCCAACGCGGCCAACCTGCTGAGCGAATGCCGCCGGTTTCTGCTCACCCCGGACGAGGCGAAAGCGCTGGTCGATGAGATGACCACGGTCGTGGCCCACGAATGGTACGCAACGGCCCGCGCTTGCGGTGTCAGCGAGGCCGACTGCGAGGCAATCCATCGCGCCTATGTCTATCCGGGCTTTTCTCTTAAGGCTCAGCCGGGCGGCCAAGCAGCCTTATAAAACGGACAATCCGACGACGCGCGGGCTCGATTGGTCACCGCGCCGGCAACGAGCCTTTTTCTGGTCGATAGAGCAGTAGTTGACGCCGGGGTGGATGCCGAATTGTCTGGATTTCGGGTGCCATGGCGCTATGATCGACAGCCTCGGCAGTTCACATTTTCCTTTCACACAGCAACCAAAGCGGAAGTCGAAAAAGTCTTTATAATTCGGTAGTTAGGTAGCCCTACTGGAGGTTCGAGTCCTCTCCTGGGCACCATCTTTCTTTGAGGACTACCAACCTCAAGAACTTAGCGAAAATCAGCGACTTGCGGACACCCGAGTGATACAATCGGGTGATCCATATGGTCCTATCGATGGCGCGACCGTTCAAGCATCCCAAGACTGGCGTCTACTGGTTTCGGAAGGCGGTTCCCAAGGACCTCCGGGCAGTCCTTGGTAAGCGGGAAGAGCTTCGCACGCTCCGTACCAAAGACCCCGCCGAGGCCCGGACATTGCACGCCAAGGTCGCCGCTGAGGTCGAAAGGCATTGGCAAGCCCTGCGCTCACCGGCAGTGGCTCTCACGCAAAAGGAAGTGATCGCGCTCGCGGGCGTGTTCTACCGCGAGTTGACGACGCAGTTGGCGGACGAGCCCGGAGAGCCGACCATCTGGGATCACTGGCTGCGTCTCGACAGAGAGGCACGGGAGGCCGGGAAGATGGAGCAGTGGTTTGGCCCCTCCGTCGATCTTCTGTTAGCGCAGCATGGCCTCAACATCGACGCCCCCTCGCGGGCCCGGCTCCTCGTCGCAGTCAGCGAAGCCTCTCGGCAGGCCGGCGAGCAACTGAAGCGCAACGCTGAGGGGGATTACAGCCCCGACCCGAAGGCTTCCCGCTTCCCCGAGTGGAAACCGAACGAAGTCCCGAAATCCACAGGTGGGACCGGCGGTAAGGCCAGCTTGACCGGCATCCTCGCGGACTGGTGGCGGGAGGCGCAGGCGACAGGCCGCAAGCCCAGCACATATGAGAGCTACAGCAACACGGTGGACAACTTCGTCGCCTTCCTCGGCCACGACGATGCTACGCGGGTGACATCAGAGGATGTCGTCGGCTTCAAGGATCACCGGCTGGCCTCAGTCAATCCGAGAACTGGCAAGCCGATCTCCGCGAAGACCGTGAAGGACAGCGACCTTTCCGGGCTCAAGACCCTGTTCGGCTGGGCTGTTACCAACAAGCGCCTTGCGAGCAACCCTGCCGAGGGCATCACAATCAAGCTCGGGAAGCGGAAAGTGACGCGACCGAAGGGCTTCACCGATGACGAAGCCGAGGCGCTGCTGAAGGCGGCTGACGCGCACGAGCAGGGGAGTGAGCGCCCAAAGACCTTCGCCGCCAAGAAGTGGGTGCCGTGGCTGTGCGCCTATACGGGGGCCCGCGTCGGGGAAGTGGCGCAGCTCCGCAAGGAGGATGTGCGGCAGGTCTCCGGCCATTGGGTGATCCACATCAGCCCGGAAGCAGGGACCGTGAAGACGGATCAGGCGAGGGATGTCGTCTTGCACGAGCACCTTGTAGCCAAGGGGTTCCCGGAGTTCGCGCAGGACAGCAGGGACGGGCACCTGTTCCTTACCCCGGCGAAGGATGGCGACGTGCTTGGCCCGCTTCAGGGCGTTAAGAACCGCCTTGCGGAGGCCGCACGGGAAACCGTGACCGACCCCAGAGTTCAGCCGAACCACGGCTGGCGACATCGGTTCAAGACGGTCGCCCGTTCTGTCGGCATGGACGGCCGGGTGGTCGATGCCATCCAAGGCCACGCCCCGAGGACCGCAGGGGACGACTATGGAGACGTGACGGTGGCCGCTATGGCGCTGGCAATGGCGAAGTTCCCGAGGCAGGTCTGAGGGCGACGGCCTATGCAGAATGCACATCAAGGGGATGCAGAGGGGCCACCTCAGAAGTCATCCACTTCGTCGTCATCCCGCTGCCCAATGTATCCCTCCAGTTCCCGAACGACCTCCCCCAGCTTGTCACCGAAGTGCAGCGCCAAGGCCCGAGCGGCGATCTCCGGGTTATTCGTGAGCTTGTTGTAGAAGGCTTTGGAGAGGCGCTCAGCGTACTCCTGCGCCTGCGCCTCTTTCCTGGCCTCGATCTCGTCCGGCTCCCACGTCATGGGCGCGATGCCCTTGGATGCTTGGAGGGCCGCCATCCACCGCTCATGGTCGAACGCCCCGGCTCCCAGCGCCTTCGCCACTTTCCGCATAATCGCAACCTGCCGCTCGGAGATGTTTGCCGCAGTAGCTGTCTGCTTGATCGAGTGACGGCCGAGCTTCACGAGCTTCCATGCGTAGTCATTGCGCTCCCGAAGGGGCATCGGCAGCTTGGCCCGCGAGTTGGCCCTGCCGCTCTCCGCAACGGCGCCCTCAACGGTGCCCGTGAAGTAGACGACGGGGATGCCTTCGGTGATGCCTGCCCGCCGATACGCCTCCATGCGGTGGTGGCCTTCGATCAGCACCGCTTGTGGACCGATCTGGATCACCTCGACTGGGTCAAGCATTCCTTCCCGTCCTATGGCGCTCGCAAGATCACTCAGATGCGGCTCGTAGAGTTGCCCGCCCCGCGCCTGAAACAGGTCGGGCTCCTGCCGGATGTCACTCCACGCCAGCTTGTCGGGCAGCACGGCAGGGGTCGGTTGACGGGCCTGCGCCTCCAGCCTCGTCAACAACTCCAGTGGCTCGAACTCCGGCCCTTCGTCCGTCGTGGCTTTGACCGCTCGCACCGTCTCATTCATGTCAAATCCGCCAACGCCTTGTGAAACTCAGCCCGCTCCTGTTGGGACCTCTCCGCGTCCCGTAGTTCCAGCTTGGCAAGGTGCAGCCCCGTAGGCCCCAGCGCCTCCGCCAGCCATCCCGCGATAATGCTCGCAGCCCCCGGAGAAAAATCCCGGTAGGTCCGCCTGACGCGACCTGTATTGGGGTCCGGCCATGCGTCCGCGCTGACCTCGCTGAGGCGCATGACGCGGCGGACGAGCTGGACCCGGAACGCTTCATCGGAACGGAACCGGCGCGGCTCCTGATCCTGCATGAGATACATGCCGAGCACGGCTTCCACGACCTCCCGCGCCTTGACATGATCCGCGAGTTTCACCACGGCGGATGCCGCCACGCGCTCACTCCGGCTCCCTGGAACGCCCCGCTGAGCTTCCCCGAGGATGCCCCGAGCGTGGTCAACGATGGCGTGCCAACGGGCATCGCAGGCGGCCCATGTAGGGTTCCCTGCGTTCTTCGTGATGCGAGCCCGCACCAGCGCCACGTAGGGCCTCAGAGCCTCTTTCGTGACGCCCTGCTGGGCTACGTCGCCATGCCGCCTCCAGCGGCTCTTATGGGTCGTGCAGAAGTGTCCGTAGCGGGTCGACAGTTTCCCGCAACCCGGAGCACGGCATAGGCCAGCCATCCGATAGTCCGATTATCTGCGTCCCTCCCCACAGAGACAGGCGCAGAAATAAAAGCGCGAAGCGCCGGCGGCAAGGTCGAAGTCTGTCCAACAATCCCTGAGAGCATAAGTGCAGTGACTCTACTTTTGATTGACGTCTTGCTGGACGACAGCGGCGTCGCTACGGTCCCGTGGGATTGGGGGGCGATCGTGGGTCATCTCGTCGGGCAGTTCATCGGCGGTATTCTCGTCGCAACCATTCTCACGCTCATTATGTCGGCCGTCGTTCGGGCCTTTACCACGCCGATCAACAGGGTTTGGATTGCCAACGCCCTGTCGTTGATTGCTCTGACCGTTCTTGGTGCCATGGGTGCTGCTGACAGCGGCAGCCTCGACTTCGGCAAAGCTTTTGGCACGTATGCGCTGCCTCAGCTCGCGGTCTTTCTTGTAGACCTACTGCGAACACGGGGCGCTGCCGTTCGAGGGACGGCCAAGCCAGCCACTGCTCTGGACCGCGTCGAACCTACAATGGGCAATCCTATTGAGCCCGAACGCGCAGTAGCAGATGCGACAACTGCCACGGAAAGCGACTGGCATGATCGTAACCTGAGCCTCAAAACACCGCCCACAGGCGGCATGGGAAAAAGCTCCGGCAACTTCATCGTTCAGCATTGGCGCGGCGAGCTCCGCCTTGGCTGGTCATACTGGGGCATCGCCTTCCTGGGTAACATATTCGCCCTGGTCGCAATCGTCGCCCTCAACCTGATCTTCACCACCGAAAAGGGGTACGATCCGGCCCCTCTCTTCTGGCTCAACGTGCTGACATGGGTGGTCTTGACGATCATCGTGATCTGGCAGGTCGTCGGCACTTGGCGGTCGGCAACGCACCACGCCGAGCGCCGCATGAAACTCGGCAAAGGAACTGGGTGGGCGACCGCAGCCAAGCTCGCGCTCATTTTGGGTGTTCTACGCTTCGTGGGCGATTTCGCGCAGACTGGGGCACTTCAGCTCGGTGAATATTACGATATGGCTTGGCGAGGCGATCCAAGGCTGCCCGCATATTCAATGCGCGTCATGCGCGACGGGACCGAGATCGAGATTGCTGGAGGCATAAAGTTCGGCTTGGTAGCCGACTTTCAACGTGTGCTCATGGCATCGCCCCGGATCAGGGTGGTCCACCTTCACAGTATCGGCGGCCGGGTGGGTGAGGCCGAGAAGCTGCGGAAAGAAATCTCCAGTCGCGGTCTAATCACGTACGTGTCTGCCCGATGCGAGTCAGCCTGCACGCTTGCATATGCCGGCGGGCGGGAGCGCTGGATCTCAACATCGGGAGGGTTGGGCTATCACGGCCCCGCGTTCCCGGGCCTGACGCCAGAAGAAAAATCGGCGGCGGTCGCGGGGTGGAAGGCACTGTACGCTGGGACCGGCATATCGGCCGGCCTCCTCGATCGCGGGCTTGCGGTGCCGAGCACCGAAATGTGGCGCCCGACTGTTCAGGAGCTTGTGGCCGCTCGGGCAGTCACCAACGTTTCGGCCGGAAGTGAGTTCGCGGTTTCCGGATACGGGACAAACCCAACAGCCGACGACCTCATAGCTGTGTTTCAGAAATCGCTGCCAGTCCTCGCCGCCATCCAGTCGCGGCTTCCTGGTGACTATGAAAAGATCAAGCGTGTCATTTTCGAAGGGTTCACGTCCGGAGCCACCGAGACGAAGGTCATCGCCGACTTCCGTGCTCAGCTCCTGCCTTTAATCGAGTCTCACAAGGCAAGGGCGGACGATCAGGTTCTCATCGAATACGCCCGGGTGATGATCGACCAGTATCAGACCCTCGGACGATCGAACCCGACCCTCTGCTATCAATACGCTGCGTTCGGGTCCAAGGTCAGCCTTTCCAATGCGATCCCGGCCGCCATCACCCAGCGCGAGATTGCTCTCCAAGAACGCGTGATTTTGACCTCTGCTGAACGCCCTCCCATCCCAGAGTCAGTCACCAATGCATTGCTCACAAGAGTCCAGCAGGCCATGATAAGGCGCTTCGGCGCTGCTCGAATGGCCATGTTTCAGTTGGAGCAGGTCGAGCCGTCCCAGCACGCTGACTACTGCGCGATCACCGGAGCATTCTATCAGGAGATCGTCGGCATGCGACCCGTGGAAGCTGGGGCCATCTTGAGGGCTATTCACGCTCGGTGATCAGTGCCGCCGAGGGTCACATGCCCCACTTCATAAGCGCCGCCTCGGCCTCCGCCGGATCGTCCTTGATCCGATAGGCTGCCTGTCGGGACAGCCCCGTCGCCTGGGCGATGGCGCTGACCCCTGCACCCTGCGCCAGCATGTCCCGCACGGTTCCCATCTGCGCCCGCGTGAAGCTCGGCTTGCGGCCCCGGTAGGCGTTCCCCTCGTTAGCCTTCGCGTGTTCGATACCGGCCGCTTGCGCTGCCTTGGTCGCTTCCGCTTGGGCCTGTGCCGACGCCGCCATGAAGGCAATCAGGGCGTCCCTCACGGCTTGCTGCATGGGGTCCGTTGTGGCCCCGTCGAAGGTCATCCGGTTGATGATTGTCTTGATGACGACGCCCCGGCGCATGAACTCGCGAATGGTCTCTGTGACGTCGGCATAGTTTCGCCCAAGGCGATCTACCCACCGGACAACGAGCACGTCTCCCGAGCGGAGAATGTCGAAGAGGCGCCGGCCCTCCGGTCTGTCCACAAGCCGGGTGGTGACGCCGGAGACCCCATCGTCTGAAATCACGCGATCGAGCGTGAAGCCCGCGTCCCTCGCCTGCTTTTCTTGATGGGCGATGGTCTGATCAGTGGTGGAGACGCGGGCGTATAGGATGGTCTGCATGGACGAACCCCGGATGTCCGTTGAGGTATCGTCCACATAGATGCATGTCCGTTGATCGTCGTCAACCCTTACGGACAGAAGCGGCCCCACCTCCCAGACCGTCCGCAGAGGTATACCTTAACGGACGCCTGTCGCCTAAGCCTCCACCTCCAGCAAGTGAGGGTCATGTGAATTCACTCGGCGGCTGGACAGACCACTCAAGGGCATCGAAACTGGCATCGCGTACCATGCGGATGATCAAGGGCTAACTCTGTGACCCCAGAACAGCACGACGTTTTTCCAACAGGTCCAGCCTTCCTCGAATTAATGCAGAGCAGCTCGGACGAGGCCAGTAGTGAAGTCGATCTGTTTTGCCGGAAGTCCGGAGAGAAATTACCTGCGACTTACGGCAGCCTTGGCACTGTGCTTTCGCTTCTCTACCGCATGGCCTGCTGCGCGTGGGGCTGCCGAGGTGGTGATCACCAAATTGAGTGGCTGACCGGCCGTGTCGTAAATCACGCAAGTAGCGCTCACCGTCTAATTCGGGCCGGCTGCTACGACGAAGCGCTCGTGTTAATCCGCGGCATCGGCGAAATCGCGAACTTGCTTTGGCTGTTCGATGTCGATTCAACAGCGATGGCACGATGGCAAACAGCAGACCGTCGCCAACGACTGAAGCAGTTCGCACCGGTCCAGGTTCGCTCGATGCTGGAGGTGGCCAGTCAATTGGGAGCGCCTATCGATGATGAAAGGTATCGAGCCCTTTGCGAGATAGGGACGCATCCAGTACCTGCATTTGCTCCTGGTCACTATAACGGTACGGGTCGCCCGGTACTCGGCGTCGCAATCCAGCCAGCTGGAGTGTACATGTCGATGACGGAACTGGGCTTTGCGGTCGCGATGGCCGCCGTACCGCTAAGCAAACTGCTTGACCTCGATCTTGCCGTTCGCAGAACTCTGAACGAGCAGGCTGTCTTGCTTGTTCGTTCGCTCGGTTCGTTCACTGTTCTAAACTACGAGGAACTGCTGCAGAGCGCGATGGAAAAGCACGCTGCAGATGAGTGCAGCGAAGGGAAAATGGAAAACCACTGATCCCAGCCGTTTTCGTTAGCGTTCGTCCTGCACGTCCGGCCAGCGCCTCGCATGGTCCCTGCCCAAGCCGGCTCACGTTGCCCACGGCATTGTTCCAGGTGCCCCGGCGCAGGGGGAGTTCCGGTTTCGCTTATGCGTAGGAGCCGTCTCAGATTTTTTCGTCAGACATTTTGACGCTTGCCGCGCACGCGAAGCTGTCCGGCGGGCGCTTTGGGGGGCGAGCACAACTGCTTCGGCCTTGCGGAGCGGGCTCGACAAATGCTCCAACGCGGTGATACAGCGGAGAGCAAGCGGGATGTCTCCTGTCACTGATTTGATTGATCTTTTCGCGCTAAGCGCCCGGTCCTCTCCTGGGCACCACTCTTTTTCCTCAGCAGGACAAAGAGATACGGTTTTGTAAGGGCTTGCCGTGCATCCGCTTTGATACAGCGGCTGCAGACTTGCCCATCGCGGGACCCCATCCCTTCACTACCAAGTCGGGATCCTAATACCTCAACGTTCGGGTGCCGAACGAGCTCCGGGAGGTCGCGCGTGGCCGTCCCGTGACCCTGCCGGTCAACGGCGGTCCGAGCGACCTCGGCGCTAATCGGTCGTCTTGCCCGTAAAGGTCTCCGTCGCGCTCAGCGCCTCACGCTTTGAGGTCTGGACCAGCTTGTCGACATGGTTGGGTGGCCCGTAGAGCGTGTACAGCCTCAAGGGCTTGTCGCCGATATTGATCAGGTTGTGCCGGGCGCCCGCAGGTACGAGGAAGGCGTCGTCGCCCTTCACCTTGTGCGACACGCCGTCGATCATGACGTTCCCCTTGCCCTTCTCGATGCGGAAGAACTGGTCACGATCGGCATGGATTTCCTCGCCGATGTCTTCTCCGGGGCTAAGGGACATCAAGACCAGCTGAAGGTGCTTGCCGGTGTAGAGGACCCGCCGAAAATCGGCATTGTTCTCCGTGAGTTCCTCGATGTCGTCGACGAAGCCCTTCATGATGTTCTCCTTGCACGCAGGTCGAGCGGATGGCCCGTCGACGGGGTGAACGGCCCGGGACGGTCCCGAGCGGGACGTCACACGGGCATGGTCGGCGCGGTGCGAACAGGGTCGGAAAACACCCATCAGGCTCTGCTCCACCCGGCGCGCACCTCGCCACGGCGACGTTGCCGGGACGGGCGCTGAGGGCTGGCACGATCCGCGCGAGGAGGCCGCATGCCCCCTCCGCCCGCTCGCTGCGACAACGGAGCCGGTGAACCCGTTCAGGCTGACGCGCCGTCAGTTCTCCCATGACGTGCTGGCCTGCGTGACGCAGGCCTTGCCCGCGAGGGGGCCTCGATCCGCCCGACCGCATCACGGCCAGGGCCGAGGGCGGCGAGACGGCGACAGGGCTGTCCCGCGCGTCACCCGGCGCGAGAACACCACCGGCATCGCCTGGGTGCGGGACCGGTGTCCGGCCAGTGGGGGCTCAAACGACCGGTTGCGTAGATTCCGAGGGTGGCGGACCGGGCCGGGCAGCCCTGTAGATGGGCGACGCAGGTCTCCTCCACAGGGCGATCCCAATTCTGGAGCACGCCATGACGGATGCCGCCGGTCGCCAAGGTCGCAGGAGCGTTCTGGATTCGATCAGGCGCCTGGGCCGGCATTGTCGCGGGGCCGATGAAGCGGGCCCCGGACGACGCCCAGCCACGAGGTTATCTTGAGCGAAACGGCCGCAGCACAGACGCAAGCGCAGACACCGCCCGGCTCTGCCACCCTCGCCATCGGGCGGCGGCTATGGGCCCGCAAGGGCTCGATCGCCGTCCTGCTCCTCGTCGCTGTCGCCTGCCTGCTGGGCGGGCTGCGCTGGTTCTATGGCCCCGAGGTGGCGGTCTATCCGGTCGTTCGCACCGACCTCGTCAAGACTGTCGTCGCGAGCGGGCATGTCGAGACGCCGTTCCGGGTCGAGATCGCCAGCCAGATCATCGCGACGGTGGCCGACGTCCTCGTCGAGGAGGGCCAGTCCGTCACGGCCGGTCAGCCGCTCGTCGCCCTGGCGCCGCGCGAGCTGGAGGCCGCCGTCGTCCAGGCGCTGGCCACCTCGGCGCAAGCGGCCGCGCGGCTGCGCCAGATGAGGGAGCTGACGCTGCCGGCCGCCGACCAGACCCTGAAGCAGGCCAGGGCGACCCTGGCCAACGCCGAGGCCGCCTTCCAGCGTGCGGAGGGTCTGGCGACCTCGGGCTACGGCACGCGCGCCGTGCTCGATGCCGCCACGAAGGACCTCGACATCGCCCGGACCCTGGTCAGGACGGCCGAGCTGCAGGTCTTCACGGCGACGGCCGGCGGTGCCGATTTCGTGATGGCTCAGACCCAGCTCGACCAGGCCCAGGCGGCCCTGACCGAGACCCGGGCCCGGCTCGGCTATGCCACGATCGCAGCCCCGCGCGACGGCATCCTGATCACGCGCAGCGTCGAGCGCGGCATGGTCGTCGCGCCCGGCAAGGCCCTGCTGGTGCTGGCGCCCGCGGGCGCGGTGCAACTCGTCCTGCAGATCGACGAGAAGAACATCGGGCTTCTGGCGCTGGGGCAAGGTGCGGTCGCCTCGGCCGACGCCTATGGCGCCCAGCGCTTTCCGGCGACCCTGTCCTACATCAACCCATCCGTCGACATCAGCCGCGCCTCGGTCGAAGTCAAACTGACGACGCCAAATCCGCCCGCCTATCTGCGGCAGGACATGACCGTCTCGGTCGATATCCAGGTCGAGCGGCGCAACGGCGTGATGGTGGTGCCGGCGCGCACCGTTCACGATCCGCTCAGTGCCAAACCCTGGGTCCTCGTCGTCAGGGATGGGCGCGCCCGGATGCAGGCCGTGCGCCTGGGCCTGCGCGCGGCCGACAGTATCGAGATCCTCGAGGGCGTCGTCTCCGGCGAGCGGCTGGTTCCGGTCGCTGCGGGCGTGCGCGCCGGTCAGCGGCTCCGGCCGGTGGCGTCTTGAAGAACTGGGTTCCGATCGAATGGACGATCGGCCTGCGCTTCCTCACCGAGGGGATCATGCAGACCGTCTTCATCCTCACCGGCATCGCCATGGGCGTCGGCGTGATCGTCTTCATGTCGGCCATGCTGGCGGGCCTGCAGGCCAATTTCATCAAGCGTGTCCTGACCTCCCAAGCCCATATCCAGATCATTCCTCCCGACGAGGTCGCCCGCCCGCTCCGGAGCGGGCCGGGCCTGCTCGAGGGGGCGATCGTCCAGCGGCCGTCCCAGCGCATCCTGTCGATCGACCAGTGGCAGACGGTGCGCACCGCCATGAAGGCGCGCCCGGATGTGGTGACCGTCTCACCAACGGCGTCCGGCTCGGCCCTGGCCATTCGGGGCGACGCTGCGCGCAGCATCACGCTCACCGGCATGGAACCGGAGCTCTATTTCCAGATCGTGCGGATCCCCGACTACATCGTCGCCGGCACGTCGAATCTCGAAAGCGACGACATTCTCGTCGGGACCGAACTCGCCAAGGACCTCGGCGCCACACTTGGAGACAAGCTCAACCTGAGCACGGCGAACGGCGCCACGCGGGTTTTGACCATCACGGGCATCTTCGATCTCGGCAACAAGGGCGCCAATGCGCGCAACACCTTCGTCGCGCTGCGGACGGCGCAAAGCCTGCTCAGGCTGATCGGCGGCGTGACGACGCTGGATGTCACGGTCACCGACATCTATGCCGCCGAGACGATCGCGCAGGACATCTCGGCCACGCTGCCCATCCAGGCCGACAGCTGGATCAAGACCAACGCCCAGTTCTTTACCGCGGTCAGGGCGCAGCAATCCTCCAACACGCTGATTCGCTCCTTCGTCGGCCTCTCCGTCGCCTTCGGCATCGCGGCCGTGCTGATCGTCTCGGTGATCCAGCGCTCGAAGGACATCGGCATCCTGCGGGCGATGGGGACACGGCGGAGCCAGGTGCTGGGCATCTTCCTGATCCAGGGCGGCGTGCTCGGTTTCATCGGCTCGCTGGTGGGCTCCAGCCTCGGCGCCGGCGCGCTCGTGCTCTGGCACAGCGTCGCCCGGCAGGCCGACGGCACCGAACTCTTCCCGCTGCTGCTGGAGCCGAGCCTGTTCATCTCGGCGGCGGCTGTCGCCACCGTCACCGGCGTTGCCGCCGGCATGGCCCCTGCGCTGCGGGCGGCCCGTCTCGACCCCGTGGAGGCGATCCGTGGCTGACGTCCTGGTGCTCCAACAGATCCGCAAATCCTACAATGTCGGCACGCCGGTGGAGACCGAGATTCTGCACGGCATCGACCTGACGCTCGCCGCCGGCGAGTTCGTCGCCCTGATGGGGCCGTCCGGCTCCGGCAAGAGCACGCTGTTGAACATCATCGGCCTGCTCGACCAGCCGACGTCGGGAACGGTCTCGATCAACGGCCAGGCCACGGCCGGTCTGCCCGATTCCGCGCTGACCGCGCTGCGGGGCCATGCCATCGGCTTCGTCTTTCAGTATCACTATCTGATCTCGGCATTCACGGCGGCCGAGAACGTGATGATGCCGATGCTGGTCGATCGGGGGCGGCGCAGCGACGCGATGCAGGATGTCGCCTATGGTCTGCTGGCCGATGTCGGGCTGACGCGCTGGCGCGACAACCGGGCCAACAACATGTCGGGCGGGCAGCAGCAGCGCGTGGCGATCGCGCGCTCGCTGGCGATGAACCCCTCGCTGGTTCTGGCCGACGAGCCGACGGGCAATCTCGACAGCGTCTCCGCGGACGCCGTCTTCGACCTGATGCGCCGCATCAACAAGGAACGCGCGACGACCTTCCTGATCGTCACGCACAATCTCGAACTCGCGCGGCGCTGCGACCGGATCCTCGATGTCGTCGATGGACGGATCGCGGGGCCGTAAGGCCGGGAATACGCGGTCGTTGGCGGGCGACCGGGTCAGGGACAGCGCGAGACCGCCGCCATGGTGCTGTCGCAGCCGGCCGCGCCGGTCATTCCGCCTGAAAGTCCTCGCAGGTCTCGCCAAACAGCGAGAGGCCCTCCTCGAGATAGTCGGAGAGCAGCGGCAGGCCCATCAAATAAGCCGCCGTGCGGGTGTTGTGGGCATATCTCGCATCGGACTGGAGCGTGCTCCAATCCGCGATCGTGCCATCGCCGCGGCCGAGCCAGGCCAGCGCGACCAGATCGACCTGCTCGTCGATGTCGAGATCGTGGATGAAACTCTTCAGTTCGTGCTCGACCGGATCGCTGCGGTCGTCCTCGAGGACGTCCACCATGCCGTCATCGCTGGCATTGGAGCCGGATGCGGGGTCGGTCACCCCCTCCTTGGCATCGAACTGTCGCGCCTTGGACAGGATGAAGCAGACCTTCCGGGTCGCAATGCCCCGTTCCGGCAATTCAGTCATGGTGCTCTCCGTCGAAGGTGCATTGATTTCGGGCGGCGCCATCCCGGCAACGGCCGGTTCCGGCAGACTCCAACCATTTTGGTTCTCCATCGCATCCGTGCCGAGCCCCAGACCCTTGCCTGCCTCGGTCTGGCCGGTCGATCCGCCGAAATCGAAGCCGCCCCGGTCGACGGGCATGTCGTCCGTTGCCTGCGCGCCAGCAATCGCCTGCGTCGCGACCGGTGACGGCGCGCCATCGTCGCGCGAGGGCCGATGATTGGACGGGTTGTCGATGTACTCGTCGATCTGCACGCCCTTGCCGCCGAGCCCCTGGCCGGGACGTCGCTGGGCCTTGTCGCGATTGCTGAGGATCGCGTCTTTCCTCACGGTCTCGTCGGCGAGCTCGGTCATCGCGCCGGTTCCGCTGCTCTGTCCTGCGGGCATGTGATCGCTCTCTTGCTGGTGCGACCGGCAGGGCCCGGATGGCGGAGCCCTGCCGGCGACGGGCTCAGTAGGTGTAGGAGTAGTTCGGCAGGGCCTTCAGCGAGTCCTTGCTGGCGCCACGCAGCATCATGCGGCCATCGACGACGTCGAGCGCCGATGCCGGCACGACGATGTGATGCGCGCCCATGCCGAGAAAGCCGCCCACCGACAGGACGGCGTAGGGAACGCTGTCCTTGGAGGTGACGATCAGGTCGTCGATCTTGCCGATGTCTTCCTTGGCCTCGTTGTAGACCGTGCTGCCGACCACCTTCGACGACCGGTAGCCGGTGGCGAGCGTCAGCGGGTTGACCTCCATCAGGGAGACCGTCTGCTTGGCACCCTGGGCGAGGGCCGGCAGGGCGTGCACCGAAACGAACATCAGAGCGGTCGCAGCTAGGAATGCTGTTGAACGTGTCATGGGAAGTCCTTCATCAGTGTGGGGTTACGGGGCCGCGCCTGCTTGCGGGTCAAATCGACCCCATGCCGGCGCTCACTCCCCTGAACGCACCGAAATCCGGACGGGCTATCAAAGACATCGCATCGTCAGGATTGACCGGCACTTCACCAACACCATGAAGCCTCCGCGCAACCGCTGGATAGGATCGGGAATTACTCAGGCGGCGCCGCGGGAGATCGGTTCGCGTGGATTCCGAACCTCGCCCGTGCGGTGGTTCAGCCTTGCGACCGGCGAAGCCGATCAGAGCTGCGATGCCGCCGCGATCCGCGCCAAGCCCCGGCGCCCTCCCCGGCCCGCGCGGCGCTATCGCGCCACGCCGCCCTCAGCTGCGGCCTCGGCCTCGGCCTTTAGCGCGTCGCGAAAGGCGTCGAGCCTGGCGCGGTAGCCTTCGGCGTCGCCATATTCGAGAAAGTCGTGGTAGCGGCTATGGGGATCGCTGATCTTCAGCGCGTGCTTGATCGGGCACCAGTACTGCTCCGTCCGGCCGCCGATCTCCCTGACATAGGCCACGACGCCATTGGCATAGCCGCAATAGAGACAGTTCAGCACCTCGATCCAGTTGAGGTAGCTGAGATGGCGCCTGTCGAAATTGATATACTCGCGCCGGCTGACGCGCGGAATGCCGTAAACCCGGAAGCAGACAGCCTGGTAGAGGCTCGCCCAGGCATCGAGGACGACCATCGGCAGGATGAGCGAGTAGATCACCGGTGCGCTCAGGATGGTCGCCAGGGGCGATTTGCCCAGGAAGCTCCTGACCGTCATGCGCAGACGCCTGTTTTCTCGCGCGATGCCGTGCTCGAAGGCGACGAGGCGCTTCTTGACGCTCCAGCCGAGCACCTTCCGGCGCGTCTCGATCTCCCGGTCCAACTCAGTCTGCAGGCGCACGATCTCGCTCGCCAGTTCTCGCATGCGGTCCGTCATGGCCGTGTGGCTCCCGTGCCTGGCGTGAGGGCCCTTATCGCATGGATCGAGCGGCGCCGGGCGGGAATGACGGGTGGACCAACGATACGGCGCGCCTTGGCGCGACTGCGGGTTTCCCAACCCCGTCGGCGCATGCGCGACGACGCTGGGTCAGATCTGCGGCCGATGCTGAGCCTCGCCGAGCGCTTGGCTGATGGCGCGCAGCAGATCGGCTTCCTGAAACGGCTTCTGGAGCACGATCGCCTCGGGACCCAGCGCCGTCTTCGTCAGTCGGTCGCCGCTCATGAACACATGCGGAATGAAGCCCTGCGCGAGGATTTCGGAGACGGCCGTCAAACCGCTGCCCTGCCGCAGGCGGCCATCGACCAGCATGATGTCGGGTCGATGGCGGGCAGCCTCCCGGATCGCCTCTTCCTCGGTCGAGGCGATGTCGGCGACATCGTAACCCTGCTCGGTGAGAACCTCGGCTAGCAGCATGGCGATGATCGGTTCATCCTCGATGATGAGAACCCGAAGCTTGGTCATGACAGAGGGCATTCCCATCGAAATCGCGACGCCGAGCCCGTGACCGGCCGGCATCCGACGCCCGTGGCGGCCCCTTTTCGCCAAGCCGGCGATGGGCCGCGGCCGCGACGGCCGCCTTCAGCGTGGGCAAGCGACGGCGGGCCAAAGCATAGATATGAGTAAAAATTCACCCGACTATCAGCTTGATGTGGATCAACCACGAAATTGCGTTCCATGATAGCGTGTTTTCGACCTTGTAATTCATTCTAACCGCATCACTTTGATATCGTAAGGGTCGGAATTTACTTAGGCACAGCCGCTCGCAACACGGGCGTCAGCGCCACGCATTTTCGACCAGCCGGCCCGACTGCGTCACCGCCCCTGCAACGGGACGGCTGCCCTCCATGGCATGGCTTCCGGGCATGCCGGAAAGCATTATCGCCATGCCGACCGTCGCGCCTCCCGATCGACAGGCGCAGGGACGCTCTTCCGACGACGCGACGGCCGCGCCCGGCTTGGCCGCCCGGTCGCAGGGGCCGATCGTCGTCGCCATTGGCGCTTCGGCCGGCGGGCTCGAGGCCTGCCGCAGACTGCTCGACGCGATGCCCGACACCGACGGGCTGGCCTTCATTCTGGTTCAGCATCTCGACCCCCATCATCCGAGCCTGATTGCGGAATTGCTGTCGTCGCATACGTCGCTGACGGTCCAGGAGGCGCGCGAGGGGGTTCGGCTGGAGCGCGGCCATCTCTACGTCATCGCGCCGGGCACCTCGCTTGCGGTCGTCGCCGGCGCGCTCAGCGTCTCGCCACCGCTTCAGCGCCATGGCGCGCGGCTGCCCTTCGATGGTCTGCTCCAATCTCTGGCCAGCGAGTATGGCGCGCGCTGCATCGCCATCGTTCTCTCGGGGACAGGCGGCGATGGCAGCATCGGGCTGCAGGCGGTCAAGGCGGCTGGTGGCGTCGTCTTCGCGCAGGATCCGCAGGAAGCCGCCTATGACGGCATGCCCCGCAGCGCCATCGCGACAGGCAGTGTCGACCGTACCCTGCCGGTCGCCGAGATGCCGGAGGCGCTGCTGGAGACCGCCAGACAGATCCATGACGACCCCGCCATGATGGAGCGTCTGGCGACCGATCAGGAACAGGGCTGGCTCTCGGATGTCGTCGCCCTCCTCAAGGCCCATACGCGGCACGATTTCACGTTCTACAAGCCCGGCACGCTGCTGCGCCGGATCGAACGCCGCCGCGGGTTGGCGGGAACCGCCGATGGTGAGATGCCCGCCTATCTCGAACGCCTCGGCCATGATGCGGCGGAGCGCGATCGGCTCGCCTCGGATCTCCTGATCAACGTCACCAGTTTCTTCCGCGACGCCAAGACGTTCGCGCTGCTGGCCGAGACGACCATCCCCGAGATGATCGGCAAGCAGCCCGTGGACAGGCCTCTGCGGATCTGGGTCGCGGGGTGCAGCAGCGGCGAGGAGGCCTATTCGCTGGCCATGCTGTTTCGCGAGCAGGTCACAGCCGCCAAGAGCAACGTCAAGCTGCAGCTCTTCGCCTCCGACGTCGATGCCGAGGCGGTCCTGGCCGCCCAGGAAGGGCTCTATCCGAACACCATCGCCGACACCGTCTCGCCTGAGCGCCTGGCGCGGTTCTTCCAGAAGGAAGGGCAGAACTACCGGGTTTCGCCCGAGCTGCGCGCCATGGTCGTCTTCACGGTCCAGGACCTGCTGGCCGATCCGCCCTTCTCGCGGCTGGACCTGATTTCATGCCGGAACGTGCTGATCTATCTGCAGGTCGAAGCCCAGGCCAAGATCCTCTCGCTGTTTCACTTTTCACTGCGCGAGGGGGGGCGTCTGCTGCTCGGCAGCGCGGAGACCGTCAGCCCTGCGGAGGGCCGCTTTGCGGTCATCGCCAAGGCCCAGCGCCTCTATCGCCATATCGGCCGCAGCCATCCGGGCGATGCGCGCTTTGCGGGTGCGACGGGCGACGCCATCCGCATCCCGCCCCGGATCGGCCAGGGTTCCGCGGCGACTCGCCAGAGCGCACTGGCCGAATTGTGCAAGCGCGCCGTGATCGAGGCCTACGCGCCTGCGGCGGTCCTCATCGACGGCGCCCAAGAGTGCCTCTACAGCCTGGGCCCGACGGAGCGCTATCTCCATGTCGTTCCCGGCCATCCCAGCCACGATCTGCTGGCGATGGTCCCCGAGGGTGTCCGGGTCCGGCTGCGGGCCGCGATCCACAAGGCCATGCATGACGGCGCCGTGGTGACGCTCGACGGCGTCCGGCCCCGGCGCGGCGATCGCGGCGACCGCTTCGACATCGTCGTGCGGCCCCTGCGGCACGAAGGCGAAGCGGTCTTCCTGGTCTCCTTCGTGGACGCGCCCCGCCCAGACGAGCTCACGCCAGCGCTCGCGCCTTCGACCGAGGCCTCGCGCCTGGGCGATCTCGAACAGGAGCTCGACGCGACGCGGGCGGAACTCAAGGACGCCATCCGCAATCTCGAAATCTCGAGCGAGGAGCTGCGCGCCATCAACGAGGAGGCGCTCTCGGTCAACGAGGAGTTCCAGTCGACCAACGAGGAACTGCTGACCTCGAAGGAGGAGCTGCAGTCCCTGAACGAGGAACTGACGGCCCTGAATGGCCAGCTTCAGGAAACCCTCGAGCGCCAGCGCACGACCTCGGACGACCTGCAGAACGTGCTCTACAGCACCGACGTCGCCACCGTCTTCCTCGACCGCGATCTGAGGATCCGGTTCTTCACGCCGGCGACCAAGGCGCTCTTCAAGATCATTCCCGGAGATGTCGGCCGCCCCCTCGACGATCTCAATTCGCTCGCAGACGACGGTTCTCTGCCAGTCGACGCCCGCACCGTGCTGCAGACGCTGGCTCCGCTGGAGCGGCGCATCGAGGCCCGCGACGGCGTCTGGTTCGTCCGCCGCATCATGCCCTACCGCGCTCACGACAACAGCGTCGAGGGCGTCGTCATCACCTTCACCGACATCACCGAGCAGAAGAACACGGCGCGTGCGCTCGATAATGCGCGCAAGCAGGCGGAGCTCGCCAACGTCGCCAAGTCGCGCTTCCTCGCCGCGGCGAGCCATGATCTGCGCCAGCCCCTGCAGGGCCTGGCGTTGCTGCAGGGGCTGCTCGCGAAGATCGTCGAGGGCGACAAGGCCAAGACGCTGGTCGCCCGGTTGAGCGATACGGTGGATGCCATGTCCGGCATGCTGAACACGCTGCTCGACATCAACCAGATCGAGGCCGGAACCGTCCATGCCGAGATCGTCGAGTTCCCGCTCGAGGACCTGCTCGACCGCCTGAGGCACGAGTTCGCCTTCCAGGCCCAGGCGCAGGGGCTGGTCCTCAAGGTGGTGTCGTCCAGCCTCTGGGTTCGCAGCGATGCCCATCTGCTCGAGCAGATGATCAGGAACCTGCTCTCCAACGCGCTGAAATACACCAAGACCGGCAAGATCCTGCTCGGCTGCAAGCGGCGACACGGCCAGCTCAGCATCGAGATCTGGGACACCGGCATCGGCATTCCCGAGCACGAGCTGGGCGCGATCTTCGAAGCGTATCACCAGCTCGACAACGCCGCACGGCAACGCAGCCTCGGTCTCGGCCTCGGCCTGTCGATCGTCCAGCGGCTGGGCGATCTGCTCGGTCACATGGTCAGCGTGCGCTCCCAGCATGGCAGGGGATCGGTGTTTGCCATCGAGCTGGCCCTGCTTCGCCGGGCCGCCCGACCGGACGCGGATACGACGAGCGAGCCCCATGCCGACGCCGACGCCGCCAGCCGCCATCGCACCGGGACCGTGCTGCTGATCGAGGACGACCCCGAACTGCGCGACCTGCTCGCATTGCTGTTGAAGAGCGAGGGCCATCAGGTTCTGGCGGCCAGCGATGGCACGGCTGCGCTCGCCCTGATGACCAGCGGCGCTACGCGCCCTGATGTGATCCTGTCAGATTTCAATCTGCCGCAAGGCCTGGACGGCCTGGAGACCGCCGCCAGGCTGCGCGCGCGCGATCACCGCGAAACGCCGGTGATCATCCTCACCGGCGACATTTCGACGGAGACCCTGCGGGCAATCCACCAGCAGAACTGCACGCACCTGAACAAGCCCGTCAAAGCGGACGAGGTGACCCGAGCGATCCAGACCATCCTGGCGACCGTCAACCTGCCGGCGGCCCCGCCAAGGGCGGCCTCTGAGATGAACTGTGACAGCCCCGACGTGTTCATCGTCGATGACGACGAACGGATTCGGGAGACGCTGCGCCTCGTTCTCGAAGACGCAGGGCTTCGCGTCTCGGCCTATGCCAGCTGCGAGGGGTTCCTGTCGGCGTATCGGCCCGGCGCGGGCGGCTGCCTCCTGGTCGATGCCTATCTCCCGGGCATGACCGGGCTGCAACTGCTGGCCCATCTCAACGAGCAGGGACATCACCTGCCCGCGATCATGATCACCGGCAGCAGCGACGTCGCCATGGCCGTGGAGGCGATGAAGACCGGCGCTTCGGACTTCATCGAGAAGCCGGTGAGCGGAGACGAACTCCTGGCCAGCGTCACGCGCGCGATGGAGCAGTCGCGCGATTCCAGCCAGCGGGCGGCCTGGAAGGCGGACGCCGCCAGGAGCCTGGCCAGCCTGACCACGCGCCAGCGCGAGATCATGGAACTCGTTCTGGCAGGCCATCCCAACAAGAACATCGCGGCGGATCTCGGCATCAGCCAGCGCACGGTCGAGAACCACCGCGCCTCGATCATGCACAAGACGGCGTCGAAATCCCTGCCCGCCCTGGCCCGACTGGCCCTCGCGGCGAGCTGAGCGACCCGACGGCGAAGGCTCGGCCGCGGCTGCGTCCGAAGGCGGACGGGCCTGCCCCCGACTGCGTAGTTTCCGACGCTGGCGCCGACCGTGCCCGTCCCTCACCGTCCCCGGACATCGGCCTGTCGTCTTGAGAACGGGCCCTGATCGAGGACGACACCATGCGCTTCATCGCCGCCGCCATACTGCTGGCAACAGGCCTCGCGGGCTGCCAGACCCTGGAGCAGTCGCGCCAGACCGCGCAGGAGATCTGCAGTGAATCCGGCCTGCGGCCGGGCACGAAGGCCTTCAGGGCCTGCGTCACATCCCATTATCGCCAGGAGCGCCGCCAGGCCGACGCCGCGGCCGGCGCCCTCGTCGTGGGTGCGACGGCCGGGTTGGTCGGCGCGGCCCTCGTCGCCGAGGAACGCTCGGCCCGCTACGACCGGCGCGGCTATTATGGCGGGTCCGGCTATTATGGCACCGGGGGCTACGGCTACGGACCTGCCTATTATGGCAGCCCGCAGCCCTATCTCCGTGGCAACTGCGGCGTCTGGGGCTGCTAGCCGGATCTCCTGCGAAAGCCGGCGGCCGTCCCGGCAGTGGCCTGATGCAGCGGCTGGCTGGCCCATTCGATCGTGCGAATCGATCGGGACGAACCTGACCGCGCTGTCGCCCCCAGCTTCAGTCCTGCGCCGGGGAGGACGCAGCCACCTCGTCGAACGGGCCCGACAGGGCAGCCAGCACCGCGCCGCGGATCTCGTCGGGGGCGTCGTTTGCGAGCGCGTTGCGCACGCGCAGCAATCCCCGGCGGGCATCGTAGAGCTGGTCGAGCAGATGCAGCACGACCGGCAGCGCGCGCTCGTCCAGCCCGAGATCGTCGCGCAACTCGCCGATGAGGCGCATGCGGGCGATGTCGATGTCGTCGAACAGCCAGCTCCCGGTTTGCTGCGCCGGGCGGATCCAGTCCCGCGCAATCCAGTGCTCCACGATCCCGCGCTCGAACTCGGGCATGGTCATCAGCAACACGTCGAACGAGATCATCAGGTCGCCACCAGCCCCGAACGGGGGTCCCAGTCCACCGCATCGGTCCGTTCGCGCAGGAAGGTCGCGAGCGCCTCGTCCGGCGGCCCCACCGCGATGCGCAGATGCGGGAAGGCGTCGCCCGCGGTCTGACTGCCGCTGGCCGGCACGCCCTTGCCTCTCAGCCGCAACCTGGTGCGGGAATCCGACCCCGGCGGCAAGGTCATGGTCACCGGCCCGCTGATGGTCGGCACGGTAACGGGCCCGCCCAGCACGGCCTCGCGGATCGTGATCGGCAGATCGAGATGGATGTCGCGCCCCTCGCGGCGAAACAGCGGGTGGAGCCCGACCTCGACTTCGATCAGCGCATCGCCGGCCGGCTCGCCCGCGCCCCCCTTGCCCCGCAGGCGCAGGATCTTCCCGCTCTCCAGGCCCGGCGGAATGGTGACGTCGAGGCTGCCGCCATCCGGCAGGTTCAGGCGTTGCGTGGTGCCGCGGATGGCGTCGAGAAACGGGACGGCCAGGGTGTAGTGCCGGTCTTGGCCGCGCCGCCGTCGGGCCGATCCGGCGCAGGTCGCGCCGTGCGCTCCGAACATCTCCGAAAAAATGTCGCCCAGATCGTCATCCGCGCCGAAGCCGGCCCGGTGGCGCGCGCCTGCCGCCCCTTCCGCCTGGTCCCTGTAGGAGCGCTGCCCCGGTGACGGCCCGGGCCGCGCCCGCTCATGGCCGGCACCATCGATCTCGCCGCGGTCGAAGCGGGCGCGCCGGTCCTTGTCGGAGAGAAGATCGTTGGCGGCGTTGATCGCCTTGAAGCGCTCCTCGGCCGAGCGGTCACCCGGGTTGAGATCGGGATGGCTGGTCTTGGCGAGCTTGAGGTAGGCGCTACGGATCTGCTTGTCCGACGCGTCGCGGGCGACACCGAGAACGGCATAGGGGTCGTCTGCCATGGTGTCAGCCCTGGCTCAGGCGCGCACGCCACCCGGCACGGCGGCGAACGGCGGAGACGCCCATCACCAGCCGTAACCGCTCCAGCCGTAATGGCTATGCAGACGCTTCTCGTAGATCTCGCTGACGATGGCGGCGGGGTCCCATGTCGGGCTCGATTGGACGCGCGCGCGCGTGACGTCGAGGTAGACCTTCTCCTGGGACCAGCTGATGTCGGTGACCGCATAGGGGGACATCAGGACCTGCTTGCCCGCCCACCAGTTGCTGGTGTTGAGGACGAGATAGCGGATGCCCCAGTTGCCATCGTCGATCATGAGGTTGTCGACATGGCCAATGTCGCCGTCGGTGGCATGAACGTGATAGCCATCGATTTCCGCGATGCTGCGCAGATGAGGGTCGCCACTGTCGCCGTGGTTGCCCAGGCCGAGATCGTCATAGAGCTCCTTGTTTCCGAAGAAGCGGGGAGGTCCGAAGCTTGCGCCCGCGATCTCCGGGCCATAAAGGGCGCCGCCCCAGACCGGGCTCCAGTCGTAATGGCTGTAAAGGTCTGCTTCGTGCTGCCGCGAGACGGGCAGATCCGTACTCAGGCTCGGGCTGTCCTGAACCCGCAGCTTCGTCAGAGCGACCTGAACCGTCCGTCGTCCGTAATCGATGGGGCCGATCGTCGACGGGTGGACGAGAACCTTGCGCTCGCTCAGCCAGCCCCCCGTGTCGATGACGAGCCACCGGATCTGCCAGGTCCTGTCATCGAAGAGCAGGTCCTTGACGGTGCCCATCGTCCCGTCTTGCGCCTCGACAGCGTAATTCTTCAGTGCGGATGCAGCTAAAAGCATGGCAGACCCCTTGGACACCGGTGCCGCCGACACCAGGACAATCGGCTTGCCCGCGCTGTTGATGCGATGGCCCCAGGCGGGCCGAGGACCGCAACAGCACGCGCTGCCCATTGGCGACTTCGGCGGCCCTTACGATGAAGGGCCTACAGCGCCGACCTCGCTGACCGATAGCGTCGGAAACTACGCATGGTCGGCCTTTTGCCGTGCCGGGATTGTCGGAGCTGCGTCACCTGTGACGTGGCCCCTGCGGGGCACCATGTCTTCGCTACCAGGTGGGGATCCTCCTGACTCAACGCTCGGCTGCCGAACGAGCTGCGCGCCGTGACCCTGCCAGCCGCTGGCGAACCAGCCACGGTCACCATCTCGGACACGGTCCACGTCTCCGCTTGTACCAAGAGCGTGCGCGAGGCTCAGGACCGGTTCGCTCGGTCCGAGACTGGGCCCAGGCGGCTGGCATCAAGACGGAGGCGGCGCAGGGGGTTCTCGACGCGGCGCCGGCCAGACTACCGACGCCCGTCCTCGTCATCTTCAGGCGCGGTGGTCCAAGACCGTTGCCGCTGCGCGGCCGTCAGCATCTCCACGAAGGCCGTGACCTTGGGTGGCCGGAACCGCGCCGCGGGGTAGACCGTGTGGATGCCGCCTGACGGCAGCTGCCAGTCAGGCAGGGCCTGGATGAGCCGGCCAGCCGCCAGGTCCCGTTCCACCAGAAAGTCCGGCAACACCGACAGCCCCGCGCCCATCCGCACCGCTGCGCGCACGCCAGGCGTCGTGTCGATGGCGATGCACGCCTGCAGGCGCACGGTGCGCCGGTCGAGATCACGGCGGGAGAACGTCCAGGCCAGGGGCTCGCGCAACGCCAGATTGGCGACGAAGGGAAGCTGTCCCAGGTCGGCGGGCTCCCGCAGCTTCGCGATGGCGTCGGCGAAGGCCGGGGCGCCGACGAGCAACTGCCGAAACGAGCCGATCCTGCGCGCCTGAAGGCTGGAATCGGCCAGCCAGCCGACCCGGATCGCCAGGTCCACCTGGCCCGAGGAAAGGTCCATCGTCTGGTCGCCCAGCGTCTGTTCGACCCGGCACGCGGGGTAGCGCGCGACAAAGGCTGTGATGGCCGGAATGACGACGGCGATGCCGTAATCGTTGGGCGCCGTGATGCGCAACGTGCCCGTCGGCTCAGCCGAGGACAGGGCCAGTTCCCCGAAGGCATCCTCGGCCTCGCGCAGGATCATCACGCAGCGCGTATGGAACAGGCGGCCCGCCTCGGTGGGGTGGACGCGCCGCGTGGTGCGGATCAGGAGCGTCGTGCGCAACTCCTCTTCGAGCTGCGCCACCTGCTGGCTGACCACGGATTTGGTGATGCCGAGCCGCTCGGACGCCTTGGTAAAGGAGCCGGTGTCGACGACCGCCACAAAATAGGTCAGCCGGTTCAAGTTCATCGCCGCATCCCCGGCTCGCCGATCATTGTCAGGTTTTTACATACAGATTGTCCGTATCGTTTGTCTTCTTCAATCGTCCGGGGCATGGCACAGCTCGTCGCAAGGAGACCGACATGGCCCCAACGACACGCGTCACCTATCTCTTCGATCCGCTCTGCGGCTGGTGCTACGGCGCCTCCCCGATGCTCGATCAATTGGTCGGCCGCCCGGACCTCGCGCTCGAACCCCTCGCCACCGGCCTCTTCGCCGGAGCGGGCGCCCGCCCGATGGATGCCGGCTTCGCCGCCTTTGCCTGGACCAACGACCAGCGGATCGCCCGTCTGACCGGACAGGTCTTCAGCGAGGCCTATCGCCGCACCATCCTCGGCGACCACACCCGCCTCTTCGACTCCGGCCCGGCGACTCTGGCCCTGACGGCGGTTGCCCTCACTGCGCCGGATCGCGTCTTCGACGCCCTCAAGGCGATCCAGAACGCGCGCTATATCGACGGGCTCGACAACACCGACAGCACCGTTCTGGCGCAGATCCTGCGCAGCCTGGGCCTGGCGGACAGCGCCGGCCGCCTGGTTGATCCCGACGACGCCCTGATCGCCGCCTACCGGGCGCGCCTCGACTCCGCACGGGCGGAGATGGATCGGTTCGGTGCCGGCGGCGTCCCCGCCCTGGTCGCGGGAAGCGGCGATACCCGCCGCCTGATCCCGTCGGGCGCCCTGTTCGGCGGCCTCGAGACGCTGGTCGCGAAGCTGCAGGCCGCTTGAGACCACGCATCCGCCGCCACCCTTTCGCGAACGCTTCTCATCTGCAAAAAGGAAGAGACGACCATGATCACCCGACGAATCGCCCTCAAGGCCGCGCTCGGCGGCGGTGCCGCTGCCGTCCTCGCTCCAGCGGGCTCAAGCCATGCGACCGGCGGCCTGTCCTGGAAGCACCTGCCGGCCGGGGAGAAGGGCTTCTATCGCGCGCCCGTGCTGCTCACCGGCGCCTCCGAGGCGCTGCTGATCGATGGCGGCTTCACCTTTTCCGACGGTCGTGCGGTCGTCGAGGCGATCAAGGCCTCAGGCAAGAGGCTCGGCACGATCTACATCAGCCAGTCGGACCCGGACTACTACTTCAGCCTCAAGCCGATCCGGGAGGCTTTTCCCGGCGCCCGCGTGATCGCCGCGTCCGAGACCGTCGCCGCGATCAAGGCGAACGTCGAGAAGAAGCTCGCGGTCTGGGGGCCTCAGCTGAAGGCGAACGGCCCGCAGACGCTCGCCGACATCATCATGCCCGACGCGTTCGACGGCAAGACGCTGACCGTCGATGGCGAGCCCGTCGAGATCGTGCCGGCCGAAGGCCTTGCCAACCGGCGCCATCTCTTCGTGCCGTCGCTGAACGCGGTGTTCGGTGGGGTCATGGTCTTTTCGGGCGTCCATGTCTGGACCGCCGACACCCCGACCAAGGAGCAGCGCGCGGCCTGGATCGCGGCGCTCGACACGATCGCCGCCCGCAAGCCCGCGGTCGTGGTGCCCGGCCACCTGTCGCCGAACGCTCCGACCGATCTCTCGGGCGTGGCGCACACCAGGGCCTATATCGCAGCCTTCGAGGACGAACTGGCCAGGGCCAAGGATTCCGCCGCGCTCAAGGCGGCGATGCTGGCCCGCTTCCCCGATCTCGGCATGGGTGTGGCGCTCGACATCGGCGCCAAGGTCGCGACCGGCGAGATGAAATGGGGCTGACCGCCACAGGCATGACGCTTGCCAGCGATGCTCCCGGCCCGGGCTATGGCTGCGGCACGCGTCCGATCGGGGCGAAGATGCGCAGCGGTTGCCGCCTGGCCATGTCCTCCGCCAGTTGACGGAGGACCTCGTCGGAGGCCGCATAGGCGTTGTGGCCGGAGGGATCGTCCGTCTTCGTGTTGGTGGCGTCGATCACCTCGATGCCGAGCGTCTTGAGGAACGGAATGTGGCGGCGCAGATCGGCCCCGCCCAACCGGTCGACATCGCCCGCGATCCAGCGCGAGAGCCGCAAGGCGAGGTCGTTGCGCGAGGTCACGACGATGAAGCGCGGCCTGGTCTTGCCCATCTCGATGACCTGGCGCTTGAAGACATCGACATCGATGTCGGGCGAGGCCAGCACGACGGTGCGGATCTTCGGCGAGACCGCACCGTGCTTCAGGCCGAGATCGCGCAGTGCCTCCGCCGTCAGCCAGGCCCCCATCGAATGGGCGACGATCGTGATTTCTGCCACATCGGGGCTCTCGATCGCCTTCTCCAGCCCGAGCAGCAGCCCGAAGCGCGAATAGGTCGCGCTCTCGCGGTCATAGGGATAGTCGAGGGCGCTGGCGCGCGAGGGCCAGGTGAAGAGGATCGGCGCCGCCTTGAACTTCAGGTCATGGGCCACCTGGGCGAAGCGGTAGATCGCATCCGCATAGCCGTTGTTGAAGCCGTGAACGAAGAACAGGACGCGGCGGGTGTCGCCGGCATTGCGCCGGAACCAGGGCCTGATCGCGCTCTCCGTGATCGGCTGCGCCTTCAGCGTCAGGAAACTGGCGCGCGGGTCGGCACGGCCGGGCGACGGCCACTGGATCGTGCCCTTCTGGCGGGCGTCGTCGGGCGGAATCGAGACGACGACGTTCGAGAGGGAGAGATCGTCGCCCCGCTCGCCGGTGAACATCAGGGCCGGATCCGACGCGGGCGCCCGCGTGGTCGCGACCATCATGTCGACGGTTCCGGCTCCCCCCGTGCCGGCCGCGAGCGCGACCGGCGTCATCACGTCCTGCCGGGAGGCGCAGCCGGCCAGCGGAAGGGCGAGCAGGGCCAAGGCCAGCAGCCCGGAGCGAGGATCGAAGGCCATGACGCTTTGTCCCTGCTTGCCAGCAGACACGCGGTTGCGGCGCCGTATCAGGCCGTCGCCGGCGCCAGCCGGCTGGGCTCGCCCTCCGGCGCGGCCGCGGGCGGCGGCGGCTCCTTCAGCCGGAACCAGGCGACGTAGAGCGCCGGCAGGAAGAGCAGCGTCAGCACCGTGCCGACGATGATGCCGCCCATCATCGCGAAGGCCATCGGCCCCCAGAACACCTCGAAGGCGATCGGGATCAGGGCGAGGCTCGCCGCCGCGGCGGTCAGCATGATCGGACGCATGCGGTGGCGGCTGGCCTCCAGCACGGCGGTCCAGCCATCCATCCCCTCCTCGCGCAGTTCCTCGATCTGGTGCACGAGGATCACCGAGTTGCGGATCAGAATGCCGATCAGCGCGAGCACGCCGAGGATGGCGACGAAGCCCAGTGGCGCGCCGCTCGGCAACAGCGCCGCGACGACACCGATGAGGCCCAGCGGCGCCACCACCACCACCATCACCAGGCGCTGGAAGCTCTGCAGCTGGATCATCAGGATCGTCAGCATGGTCAGCAGCATGAAGGGCACGACCTTGATGATCGGCGCCTGACCCTTGCCACTTTCCTCGACCGCGCCGCCGACCTCGATTCTGTAGCCCGGCGGCAGGCCGTTCATGACCTCCGCCATCTTCGGCGCGAGCTGCTCGACGACCGTCGCCGGCTGGACGGCACCGAGCGGGGCGGCCTTGAGCGTGATCGTCGCCGCCCGTGCGCGACGCCAGACCGCGGGCTGTTCCAGCGTGTAGGAGAGCGCGGCCACCGCGGCGAGCGGCACGGTCTTGCCGTCCTTGGTCTGGATCTGAAGGTTCTGCAGCGATTCAACAGAATTGCGGTCGATGTCGCGGGCCCGGCCGATGACGTCGATCAGATAGATCGAGTCGCGGATCTGCGTCGCCGTGACGCCGCCGACGACGGTGTTGAGCACGGTCGCGATCGATTCCGAGGTGACGCCGAGCTGGGCCGCCTTGTCCTGGAGGACATCGACCTTCACCACCCGGGCCGGCTCGTTCCAGTCGCTGATGATCCGGCCGACCTGGTGGTTGCCGGCCATGACCTGCGCCACGCGCTGCGCCTGGTCGCGCACGCCCTGCAGGTCCGGCCCGCTGATGCGGTACTGGATGGCGCGGCCGACCGGCGGGCCGATCTCGAGCAGATGCACGAAGACATCGGAGCCGAGATAGTCCTTCTCGACCACCTTGTTCAGACGGGCAAGGACACGGTCGCGCGCCTTCAGGTCCCTGGTGATGATGACGATCTGGCCGAAATTCGGACTGGCGGGCTGCACGTCGAAGGACAGCATGAAGCGCACCGCGCCCTGGCCGACATAGGAGCTCCAGCGCTCGATGTCGGGATCGCCCGCGAGGACGGTCTTCTCGAAATGGTCCATCTCCGCCTTGGTGGTCGTGATCGAGGCGTTCTGACGCGCCGACCAGTCGACGACGACCTCGACGCGGTCCGAGAGCGGGAAGAACTGCTGCTGCACGAACTGCATCCCGAAGACCGAGAGGCCGAAGACGGCGACGGTGACGACGATCGTCGCCCAGCGCCGGCGCATGCAACCCAGCAGCAGCCGGTCGAAGAGCCGCCCGAAGAAGCCGCCCTGCGTGTCGTGCTTCGGCAGGCGCTCCGGCAGCATGGTCACGCCGAGCAGTGGCACGAACAGCACCGCGACCACCCAGGAGACGATCAGCGCCACCGCGATGACGACGAAGAGGGTGAAGGTGAATTCGCCGGCCGAGCCGTTGTTGAACGCGACGGGGAAGAAGCTCGCCACCGTCACAAGCGTGCCGGTCAGCATCGGGAAGGCGGTGTGGGTGTAGACATAGCTCGCGGCCGTCGGCAGCGGATCGCCCGCCTCGAGCCTGGCCACCATCATCTCGACCGCGATCATGGCGTCGTCGACCAGCAGCCCGAGCGCGATGATCAGCGCGCCCAGAGAGATGCGCTGGAGCGAGACGCCGTAGAGCTCCATGGCAAGGAAGGTGATGGCGAGCACGAGCGGGATCGTCACCGCCACGACCAGGCCGGCCCGGAAGCCGAGGCTGAGAAAGCTGACGGCGAGCACGATGACCACGGCCTCGATCAGCGCCTTGACGAAGCCGCCGACCGCCTCCTCGACGATCTTCGGCTGGTCGGCGACGAGATGGACATCGATGCCGATCGGAAGGTCGCGCTCGATCGCGGCCAGCATCGTCTCCAGCTCCGCGCCAAAGGCGTTCAGGTTGGCGCCGGGCTTCATGCCGACGGACAGCCCGATCGCCGGCTCGCCCTTGTAGCGGAACAGCGCCGTCGGCGGGTCCTGGTAGCCGCGCGTGATCGTGGCGACGTCCGAGAGCCGGAAGAAGCGGTCGTTGATCCGCAGGTTGATGTCCCGGAGCGTCTGCTCGGAGGCGAGCTGGCCGCTGACACGCACGCTGACGCGCTCGCCGGCCGCCTCCAGAACGCCGGAGGGGGTGATCGCATTCTGCCCGCGCAGCGCGTCCACGACCATCGTCTGGGTGAGGCCCAGCGCCGCGATCTCGCGTGTCGAGAATTCGAGATAGATGACCTCGTCCTGGGCGCCGACGAGTTCGACCTTGCCGGCATCGGGCAGCGTCAGGATGCGGGCACGGGCGCGCTCGACATGGTCTCGCACCTGCCGCGGCGTGAAACCGTCCGCGGTGAAGGCGTAGATGTTGCCGAAGACGTCGCCGAAATCATCGTTGAAGAACGGACCCTGCACGCCCGTCGGCAGTTGCGGCTGGAGATCGGCCATGATCTCGCGGACGCGCGTCCAGGTCGCCTTCACCTGCGGACCCTGCGTCGTGTCCTTCAGGTTGACGAAGATCGTGGTCTGGCCGGGCCGGTTGAGGCTGCGGGCATAGTCGAAGGCCGGGAGGGCCTCGAGCTTCTTCTCGATCCGGTCGGTGACCTGGTTGACCGTGTCCTCCAGCGTGGCCCCGGGCCAGTTCGCCTGGATGATCATGGTCTTGATCGTGAAGTCGGGGTCCTCGGCGCGGCCCAGGTTGAAGTAGGAGGCCAGCCCCGCCACCGCGCAGACGATCATGAAGTACCAGACGAGCGAGCGGTGGCCCAGCGCCCAGCCGGAGAGGTTGAAGCGGGCGCGCTGATGCGGCGCCTCGTGCCCAGACGTGGTCATCGGCTGGTCTCCCCGCCCTTTACAATTTGTCCTTCAGCGAGCCGGTTGGCGCCGGCGACGACGACCCTGTCGCCCTCCGCCACGCCCTCTGCGACACGCACCGTCTTCTCGTCGCGCTCGGCGACCCTGACCGGAACCGACCGGACCGCGGGGCCCTGCCCGCCGACGATCCAGACGCGCTCCTCTTCGCCACGGCGGAACACCGCGGCGGCCGGCAGCTCGATCAGGCCGGCGCTGCGCGCCTCCACCGGCCGGGCCCGGATGGTCGAGCCCAGACGCATCGCCTCCGGCGGCGACTCGAGCGCGACCTTGACGCGGCGCAGCCGGGTGACGGCGTCCGCCGCGGGGGCGATCTCGCGCACCGTGCCATCGGCCGTGACGCGCGGATCGGCCTGGAGCTGCACGCGGAAACGCACGCCGACCGTGATCAGCGCCACCACCGGATCGGGCAGGTCGATGACCGCCTCGCGGATGTCGGTGCGCGCCAATGTCACCACCGTGTTCCCCGGCACCGTCATCTGGCCGACCTCGGCACTGACGGCCGTGACGACGCCGTCGGCATCGGCGCGCAACGTCGCATAGCTCAGCTGGTCACGGGCCTTGGCGAGGCCCGCCTGCGCCTGCTCCACGGAGGCGACCGCCGCCTTCTGGCTTTGTTCCGCCTGGTCGAGCTCGGATTGCGACGAGATCTTGTTGGCGAAGAGGGTCTCGATGCGGCCGCGCGCGGCGACGGCACGCTCCTGCTGCGCCTGCGCCGAGGCCAGGGTGGCTTCAGCCGAGACCACGGCCAGCGCCAGCGCGGTCGGGTCGCTCTGCGCCAGGCGCTGCCCGGCGCGGACGACGTCGCCGACATTGACGTCGCGCGTGATGATGCGGCCGAGCACCAGGAAGGCGCGGTCGACCGTATAGCGCGCCGCGATCACCCCGGCGAAGTCGTTGTCGGCCTGCACCATCCGGCGGGCCAGGACCGTTTCGACCGGGCGCGGCGGCTTGGGCGCCTCGGCCGCTTCCTTGCAGGCGGTGAGCGCCAGCCCGAGCGCGGCCAGCCCGGCCATCATGCGGCGATTCATCGGGAAGCCCTCCCCGCCACGGGCGCGACGACCTCGCCCTGCCTGAGAAACTGGACGCCCGCGGAGACCACGAGCTCGCCAGGCTCGATGCCACCTCCGACGACGATCTCGCCGGTGCGGTAGCTGTCGACCTCGATCGGCCGCAGCGAGACGGCGCGGGTGGCGCGGTCGACGATCCAGACCGCGGGCTTCGTTCCGCTGGAGAAGAAGGCCTGCCAGGGCAGGACGACGACCGGTCTGGGCGTCAGCCGGGCCCGGCCGATCACCGGCGCGCCGAGCCGCATCGCGGGCGGCGTTTCGTCGAGCGCGACCTTGACCCTGACCGTGCCCCTCGCGAGATCGATCGCGGGCGAGATCTCGCGAACGCGACCCTGGGCCGTGACGCTGCGGTCAGACACCAGCACGATCTCGATCTCGCCGGGCGCCGCGCCCTGCGGCGACTGAGCAATCACACTCTCGGGCACATCGAAGATGGCGTCGCGCGGACCGTCCTGTGCCACGGTGAAGACCGATTGCGCGACCGCGACCACTTGCCCGACCTCGGCGCCCCGGGCGGTGACGATGCCGTCGGCGTCGGCCTTGAGATCGGTGAAGGAGAGCGCATCCTCGGCCGTCTGCAGCGCCGCCCTGGCACCCGACAGGGCAGAGCGCGCGCTCTCATAAGCCTGCCTGGAGCTGTCGAAGCTGCTCTGCGTGGTGAAGCCCTGCGCCAGCAGTGACTTCTGGCGGTCGAAGGTCGCCGTGGCGTTCTTCAGAGTCGCCTCCGCGGCCGCCACCCCCGCCTGTTGCGAGGCGACCTCGGCAAGCTGCTGCGCGTTCTCCTGCCGGGCCAGAATCTGCCCCGCCGCGACACGGTCGCCGACCTCGACGCTGCGCTCGGCGACGCGCCCCTGGATGCGGAAGCCGAGATCGCTCTGGACCCGGGCCGCGAGTTCGCCGGTCAGGGCGACGACCGGCGCCTGCGAGCTGCGCGCAGCCTCGACGATTTCAACCGCGCGCGGTCCCAGGCCGCCCTCCTGGGCGGCGAGCGGCGCAGCCGCCGTGAGGGCAAATGCGAGGGCCGAGAGCAGTCTCGCGGCGGGGGGGACACCGTTGATGACCATGGGGGAGATTTCCGACTGAACCGTTCAGTTCAGTTGACGCAGTCGCCGCTGGCTGTCAAGATCAAACTGTACTGTTCAGTTCAAATCATCGATCCAAGGCGTTGCATGCCGTTGCCCAACCCTGCCCTCGCGCTTCACCACACCCCGACCAGCGCGGCACCGCCGCCACCGCCGAGCCGCAAGGCGCTGCAGATTCTCGACGCCGCGACCGAGCTGTTCCTCGGCGAGGGCTTCGACGGCGTGTCGATGGATCGGGTGACGCAGGCGGCCGGCGTCTCGAAGGCGACGCTCTACGTCCATTTCCGGACCAAGCAGGAGCTCTTCACCGGCGTGATCCTGCGCGAGGTCGAGGCGGTGCGGCGGCTGACCACGATCCGGCTGACTGATGCCACCGACATCGCCTCGGCGCTGCGCGCGATCGCCCATCACCTCGCGGCCTTCTTCGTCAGCGAGCGGATGGTCAAGCTCAAGCGGGCCGCCATCGGCGCGATCGCGCATTTTCCCGAGCTGGCCGCGGTGATCTTCCGCGCCGGGCCGGGCGAGACCATCATCACGCTGGCGCAGCATCTGGCGGAGCATGGCGCCGCGCAGGGTCTGACCATACCTGATCCGAACCTCGCCGCACGGCAGTTCCTCAACCTCGTCTGCGGCGATTTCGAGTTCGGCGGCGTCCTGCCCGCGCCGCCCCTCTCCGAAGCGGACGTCAATCATGTCATCGAGGAGGCGATCGCCATGTTCTTCGCGCGCTATCGCTCGACCGAGGTGGCTCGCTGAAGCGAAGGCGCTCGGCCCAACCGTCGGCGCCTTCGACAATCCGCGACGGTGACGCTCCAATCGGCGATGTCCCGCCCGGTGTCCGCCTCTCCCTTGCCGGTGCGGTGGGACGACACCTCCGCGCCACCACCGCCATTCATGCGGCTGTCATCTCGCGTTCATGCGGCCAACAGGCGACGCTCAGATTGGGGTGCCATCTCTGTCTCAGCGGCCAATCCGGCCCCTGGGAGATGATGATGTCCTTGCATTCGACGAAGCGTTCGATCCTTTTTGGCGCGCTTGCCCTGTCCCTGCTGTCCGGCCACGCCGGCGCCTTCGATCTGCAGAACGGCGTGATCAGCGAGCAGGAGGTGCTGGGAGCTCAGAAGGCCTGGGGCGATGCGGTCGTCGCGATCAGCCGTGACCACGAGACGGGCGGCGTCGCGGCCGCGAAGGCCAAGGCCGAGGCGGCGCTCGACGGCGCCTATGGCTACCAGTTCGGCCCGGTGCTGTTCAAGCCGACCCTGACCAAGCAGCCCCACACCTTCCGCACGACGCGCGAGGGCGCGCTGTCCTATTTCGTCGGCGGCAATCCCAAGTTCCCGGAAGACACCGGCTTCGCCCTGAAGGGCTGGCGCAAGGTCGAGATCCGCAACGTCGCGATCCAGCTTCACGGCCAGACGGCGACCACGCTCGGCAACGTGATGTTCACCGACAAGGACGGCAAGGTGACGACGGTCGACAAGTCCTGGACCTTCCGCAAGGACGACCGGGGCGTGGTGCGGATCGTCCAGCACCATTCCTCGCTGCCCTTTACCGGCAACTGAGCCAGCGCCGCCAAGGGGGCGGGCTGTCAGCTCTCGAGCCGATAGCCCAGCCCCCGGAGCGTGCTGATCAGCGAGGTCTCCGCGGCGCGATCGAGCTTGCTGCGGAGCCGGCGGACATAGACGTCGACGACATTGGTCAGGGGGTCCTCGTCGACCCCCCAGACATTGGCGAGGATCCGTTCGCGGCTGAGCACGCGGCCGGGCGCCGACATGAACAGCTCCAGCAGGGCCAGTTCCCGCGCCGTGAGCGATATCTCCTCGCCGTCGCGGAACACCCGCATCGTCGCCCGGTCGAGTTCAAGACATCCAACCACGAGGTTGCGGTCGGCCACGGGCCTGATGTCGCGCGAACGGCGCATCAGCGCCTCGATCCGGGCCAGCAGTTCGTCGAAGGCGAACGGCTTGACCATGTAGTCGTCGGCGCCCATGCGCAGGCCGGAAATCCTGTCGCTGACGGCGCCGAGCGCGGTCAGCATCAGGATCGGTGTCGCGATGCCCCCGGCCCGCAAGGTCTGGCAGACCTCGATGCCGTTGATGAAGGGCAGCATCAGATCGAGCAGGATCACGCCGCTCTGCTCGAGCTGGCGCCAGCTCGCCGCGAGTTCGCGCGCCTGCTCGATCCCCGAGGGGCCGTCGCGGGCGACATGGACGCGATAGCCTTCGCCCCGCAGCCCCCGCTCCAGGAAATCCGACACGCGCGGGTCGTCTTCGACGATCAGGATGTTCACGCCGGTTGCTCCACGGGAAAAGCCTGCCCCTCGCCGACCAGCGGGAACCGGAGCGTGACCATGGTCCCTTCGCCGAGGCGGCTGTCCAGAACGATCGTGCCCTCCTGGCGTTCGGCGAGATGCCGCGCGATGGCGAGCCCGAGGCCCATGCCGTTGGGCCGATGGCCGCGTGCATTGCCGGCACGGTAGGTTCGCTCGAAAACCCTGTCGAGTTCGTCGGGCGCAATCCCGATGCCTTGATCGACGATGTCGAGGCGCCAGTGCCCCGCCCCGGCGCCACTGTCGTCTGCCTGGGCCTTGACCCGCACGGTGCCTCCCGGATGCGAGTAGCGGACCGCGTTGTCGAGAAGCAGCGTGATGATCTGCTGCAGCCGGACGGGATCGCAGAACAGGGTGGCCGGCGCGTCGACGTCGGTCTCGAGCCGGATCTGCCGCTGCTGCGCCGCCGAGGTCAGCGTCACGAGCGCCTCCTCCAGCGGCAGCCGCGCATCGACGGGCTGCCGGTCGAGCGGAAGCGTCTCGCCGTCGCTGCGGGCCATCATGATCAGGTCGTCGATCAGCGCCGCGAGTTGCTGCGATGCCTGCCCGACGCGTGTCAGGGCGGCGCGATACTCCGCCTCGCTGCGTGCGCCGCGCAGCGTCACCTCCGCTTCCCCGCGGATTGCGGCCATGGGCGTGCGCAGCTCGTGGCTGATCTCGCCGAGCAGCTGCCGGCGCCGGCGCTCGGACTGGCGCAGCCCGTCGAGGGCCTCCTCGAGCGCCGCCGTGCGCTCGGCCACGAGCCCTTCCAGCTCGCCGCGGATCCGGGCCTCTTGGTCGCGGCGCAGGCTCAGCTCCTGCGCCATCCGGTTGATGCTGGTGGCCGCTCCGGCGAATTCATCGCGGCCGCGCACGGGGATGCGGTGGCCGAGTTCGGCCCTCGCGAAGGCCTCGGCCCCGCGCACGAGGTCATGCAGGGGCCTGCGCAGGGCGCGGGCGAAATAGACGGCGAGTCCGAGCGCCGCAAGGCCGAGAAGCACCGTCGTCGCCAGCGACAGTAGATTGAGCCTGACCAGCGCCCTGTCCGCATCCGCCCGCCGGCTGGCGAGCAGGTCTGTCTCGGTGCGGATGCTCTCGTTGAGCACCTGGCGCAGGTCGCGACCGGCCCCCTCGTCGAAGACCGCCTCGATGGCGGCCCAGGCGGCGAGGATGTTGCCCGAGCTGCCCTGGGCGCTGATCGTGGCGATGGCGGGCTGGAGCGCGACGACGCTGGCGGCCAGGAGCTTGAGCGCCTCGTCGCGGTGCTTGTCGTCCTGCGACGAGCGGGCGGCCGAGCCGTCCAGACGCTCCGCCTCGCGGCTCAGCTGCTGGAGCCGGACGATGGTCTCGGCCATCCGCATCCGCAGGATCTCGCCATCGCCGGCTTCGTATTCCGCGCCGATCAGCACCCGCAACGACCAGGCCCGCAGCCGCTGCTTCGTGGCCGAAAGGTCGAGGAACCCCGACTGAAGGTCGCCCGCAATCCGCCCGCGAAGCACCTGCAGCTCCGCTGTGCTGGCGATCCAGGCATTGAGGCCGCCCTGGGCCAGAGCGAGAAGGGCCATCGCGGCGAAGGCAGCGAGTAGTCGTGCTCTGAACGGCATGCTCGAGGCCTCTCGCCGGAATGTCCCTGTCGAGAAGGCCTTGGAACGCCTCCTCCTCTCGCTGAAACCGGGCGCACCGGAGGCACCGTGTTCGATCGCGGCGACGCGTCCGGGGCCGATGGCTCGACTTCACCGCGCGCTTCTACATGACGATCGGCAGGTCATCGACCCCGGGCTGACCTCGTGCCGACGGAATGTCCGCCGGCACGGACGGCGATTGAGACGTGGTGGAGCGGCGCCCCTCCCCCATCCCGGCGTAGGCGCCGCCGCTTGGCACATTTCCTGAATGGCACGTACCGAAGCCCAACCCAGTGCGCAGCGGCATGGTGCCCAATCTACGGATCCTGATCGTCGACGCCAACAATCTGCGCGCCACGATCATCGAGGAAGGGCTCCGCGAGGCTGGCTATCGCGAGCTCGTTCGCGTCTCCGCGACGACCGGGCTCGTCGCCGCCATCGAGCAACACGACCCCGACGTCGTCGTCATCGATCTCGAGGATCCCAGCCGCGACGCCCTCGCCGACATGTTCCTGGTCAGCCGCCATATCCGGCGGCCGATCACCATGTTCGTCGACCAGTCGGATTCCGCCTCGATCGAGGCCGCGGTCGAGGCCGGCGTCTCCGCCTACATCGTCGACGGGCTGAAGAAAGAGCGCATGCAGCCGATCCTGCAGACCTGCATCAGCCGCTTCAACGCCTTCCGCAAGCTGCGCGAGGAGCTCGACGAGGCCCGCTCCCAGCTCGAGGAGCGCAAGCTGGTCGACAAGGCCAAGGGCATCGTCATGCGCATGAAGAACCTGCCGGAGGAGGAGGCCTATGCCCTGCTCCGGCGCACCGCCATGAACGACAAGCGCAAGCTCGTCGACATCGCGCGCTCGATCATCACGGCCGCCGAGGTGTTCAAATGACCAAGGTGCTGACATGACGCTGCATCTGCGGGTCGGCTTCATGCCGCTGGTCGATTGCGCGCTGGTCGTGCTGGCGAAGGACGAGGGCTTCGCGGAGGCCGAGGGGCTGAACCTCGAACTCGTGCGCGAGGTGTCCTGGTCGAATCTGCGCGACAAGCTGAACATCCGCCTGTTCGACGCGGCCCATATGCTCGGCCCCGCCGCCATCGCCGCGACGCTCGGCGTCGGCGGCGTCCGGGCGCCCATGGCGGTGCCGCTCGCGCTCAATCTCGATGGCGCCGCGATCACCGTGACCCTGCGCCGCTATGACGAGCTCGCCCGCCTCGCCGAGGGCGACATGGCCGACACCGCCGTCTCCGCCCGCGCGCTCGCGGCGCTGGTCGCGCGCCGCAAGGCCTCGGGCCTCCCGCCCCTGACGCTGGCAGCCGTCTTCGGCTTCTCCAGCCACACCTATCTGCTCTGCGAATGGCTGGCTAAGGCCGGGCTTTCGCTGGGCACGGACATCCGCTTCGAGGTCGTGCCGCCGCCGCAGACGGTCGAAGCCTTGCGCAGCGGCCGCGTCGACGGCTTCTGCGCCGGAGCGCCCTGGAATGCCGCGGCGGTTGCCGCCGGAGTCGGCGCGATGGTCCACACCAGCACGGACCTGCGGCGCGACTGCCCCGACAAGGTCCTCGCCTGGCAGGCCGACGACCTGGAGCGGCGCCCCGCCGCCGTCCAGAAGCTGACCGCGGCGATCCTGCGCGCCAGCGACTGGGCCTGCGACCCTGCCAATGTCACGCGCTTCGCGGCGCATCTCTCGGCACCCGACCGGCTCGCCCTGCCGGTCGAGATTCTCGAGCCGGTGCTTCGCTTCAACCTGCTGCAGGGTGCGGGCCGCCCCCCGCGCCAGGTCGAGCGTTTCATCCGCTTCGATCGCGACGCCTTGCGGCCCGTGCCGGAGCATGCCGCCTGGATCCTGGCGGGGATGGAGAAAGCAGGACAGATCGTCCAGACACCCACCATGCTGGAGCAGGCGAAGGCGGTCTTTCGGCCGGCCGCTTTTCCGGGCGAGACCGCCTGATCCGCACGGATGGCGCGCAAATGGGCAAGCGTGCCCGATTTGTGCATCGCATCCGTGCTGACGCGGCCGACCGCCGAACACCGCGCGTGTCCGCCAAGTTGTTGTAATTCCAGAAAGCGGCGGCTCCGGCGCCGGCTGGCACGATCCTTGTTAGGAACGGTTCAACGCGGCCAACGCTGCCCGCGCCATCCTCCGAACCGGAATTGCACAGCAACGCCGCTGTCGAACGTGCCCACGGGTGCATTCGCGCGGCGTTTTTCGTGTTCGGGGGCCGGCAGGCCTTCCTTCGCAAACCGAGAGGCGATCGATGACGAACACAGTCGAGACCAGCACAAAGCCCGCATCCGTCAATGCCGGCCGTCGACGGCTGCTGAAGCTGTCGGGCGCCGCCGCGCTGCTGAGCGCCGCGCGCCTCGCGCTGCCGTCGGGCGCCTTCGCGCAGGGTGCGGGACCCGAGGTCAAGGGCACGCGGCTGGGCTACATCGCCCTGACCGACGCCTCGCCCCTGATCATCGCCAAGGAGAAGGGTCTCTACGCCAAATACGGCCTGCCCGACATGGACATCGCCAAGCAGGCGAGCTGGGGCGCCACGCGCGACAACATGGCGCTCGGCTTCAAGAACAACGGCATCGACGGCGGCCATATCCTGCGCCCGAAGACGCATCTCTATTCGACCGGCAAGGTCATGCAGAACGGCCAGCCCTTGCCGATGTACACGCTTTTGAACCTCAACGAGGACGGCCAGGCGATCTCGGTCTCCAACGAATACAAGGACCTCAACGTCCAGAAAGATGCCTCGCCGCTGAAGCTGGCCTTCGAGCGCAAGAAGGCGGCGGGCAAGGAGCTGACCGCCGCCATGACCTTCCCGGGCGGCACCCACGACCTCTGGATCCGCTACTGGCTCGCCGCCGGCGGCATCGACCCCGACACCGACATCAAGGTCATCACCGTGCCGCCGCCGCAGATGGTGGCGAACATGAAGGTCGGCACGATGGACTGCTTCTGCGTCGGCGAGCCGTGGAACGAGCAGCTCGTCAACCAGAACATCGGCTACACCGCGCTGACCACCGGCGAACTCTGGGCGCGCCATCCCGAGAAGATCCTGGGCATGCGCGCCGATTTCGTCGACGCCAACCCGAAGGCGACGCAGGCGATCCTGATGGCGGTGATGGAGGCCCAGCAATGGGCCGACAAGCGCGAGAACCGCCAGGAGCTCTCGGAAATCGTCGGCCGGCGGCAATGGTTCAACGTGCCGGTCAACGACATCAACAAGCGCCTGCTCGGCGACATCAATTACGGCAATGGCCGCGAGGTGAAGGGCACCAATCTCCAGATGAAGTTCTGGGGCGAAGGCGGCTCGACTTCCTACCCCTGGAAGAGCCTCGACACCTGGTTCGTCACCGAGAACATCCGCTGGGGCAAATTCGAGCCGACGATCGACATCAAGGCCCTCGTCGACAAGACGAACCGCTCGGACCTGTGGCGCGAGGCGGCCAAGACGCTCGGCGTCGCCGGCGCCCCGACCGGCGATTCCCGCGGCATCGAGACCTTCTTCGACGGGGTGAAGTTCGATCCGGCAGCGCCGATGGACTACCTCAAGACGCTGAAGATCAAGCGGATCGCCTGATCGATGGCCGAGCCCCTGATCATCGTCGGGAAGGGCATGGCGGCAACGCGGCTGGTCGAGGAACTCGGCCAGCGCGCGCTCGGCCGCCATGCCATCGCGGTGATCGGGGCCGAGGACCGCCTGGCCTATAACCGGGTGCTGCTCTCGCCCCTGCTGGCCGGGGAGATCGCGGAACGCGAGATCGAGCTGAAACCGGCCGGCTGGTGGCAGGCGCGTGGCGTCTCGACGCTCTATGGCCGCGCCGTCGCGTCGATCGACCGGGCGGCCAGGAGCGTGACGCTGGAGGACGGGCTGACGCTGCCTTACGGCAAGCTCGTTCTGGCGACGGGCTCGACCCCGGTGAAGCCGCCGCTTCCGGGCAGCGATCTGCCGGGTGTCGTGACCTTCCGCGACACCGCCGATGTCGAGACGATGCGGGCCTACGCCGCGCGTGGCGCGCGGATCGTGGTGATCGGCGGCGGCCTGCTCGGGATCGAGGCGGCCTATGGCCTGTCCAGGGCCGGCGGGCGGGTGACGCTGCTGCATCTGGTCGACCGGCTGATGGAGCGCCAGCTCGACGCCGAGGGGGCCGCCCTGCTGGCGGAGGCGATCACGGCGCGCGGCATCACGGTCAGGCTCGGTGCCGCCAGCACGGGCTTCGTCGGCACCGACAAGGTCGAGGGCGTGGCCTTGCAGGACGGCACGGTCGTTCCCGCCGATCTCGTGGTCGTCGCCATCGGCGTGCGGCCGAATGCCGGCCTCGCCAGGGCCGCCGGTCTCGCCGTCAACCGCGGCATTCTCGTGGATGACGGGCTGGCGACCGACGACGACAGCATCTTCGCGATCGGCGAATGCGCCGAGCATCGCGGCAGCGTCTATGGGCTGGTCGAGCCCGCCCATGAGCAGGCGCGCGTGCTGGCCCTGCGCCTCGCCGGGCAGAGGGCCGCCTATGAGGGTTCGCTGCTGGCGACCAACCTCAAGGTCAGCGGCGTCGGGGTGTTCTCGGCGGGCGCGTTCGAGGCGGCGGAGGGCGCCGAGACGGTGGTGCTGCGCGACCGCAACGCCGGCCTCTATCGCAAATTCGTCCTGCGCGAGGGCCGCCTGGTCGGCTGCGTCCTCGTCGGCGATACGCAGGGCGCGCTGTTCTATCTCGGCCTGATCCGCTCGGGACAGGACATCTCCGCCATCCGCGCCGATCTGCCCTTCGGCGAGCACTATTGCGCCGCGAGGGCGGCCTGAGATGAGCATCGCGGCGCCCCGTCCCGAAGCCGGCCCGGCCGATCGCGCGGTCCGCACCGCCTGCCCCTATTGCGGCGTCGGCTGCGGCGTCCTCGCGACGCCCGACGGCCGGGGTGAAGCGACGATCGCGGGCGACCCCGCCCATCCCGCCAATCTCGGCCGGCTGTGCTCCAAGGGCGCGGCGCTGGGCGAAACGCTCGGCCTGGGCTCGCGCGTGCTGCATCCGCTGCGCCGCAACGCCGCCGGCGGCTACGACCGCGTCGGCTGGGACGATGCGCTTGATGCGGTGGCGGATGGTCTGCGGGCGATCATCGAGCGCGACGGCCCCGAGGCGGTCGCCTTCTATCTCTCGGGCCAGCTCCTGACCGAGGACTACTACGTCGCCAACAAGCTGATGAAGGGCTTCATCGGCTCCCCGCATGTCGACACGAACTCGCGGCTCTGCATGTCCTCGACGGTGGCCGGGCACAGGCGCGTGTTCGGCTCGGACACGGTTCCGGGCCGGTACGAGGATCTCGACGTCGCCGACCTGATCGTGCTCGTCGGGTCCAACACCGCCTGGTGCCATCCAGTGCTGTTCCAGCGCCTCCAGCGGAACCGGGCGGCGCGCGGGGCCCGTGTCGTGGTGATCGACCCGCGCGTCACGGCGACCGCGGACGGGGCCGACATGGTGCTCGCGATCAAGCCGGGCTCGGATGCCGTGCTGTTTGCCGGCCTGCTCGTGCATCTGGCGGCGAACGGGCTGACGGACGCCCACTATCTCGCCGACCATGTCTCGGGCTACGAGGCGGCGCTGGAGAATGCGCGCCAGATCGCGCCGAACATCGCCAGCGTCGCCAGCCGGACCGGGCTGACGCCGGCCGTCGTCGCCGGCTTCTACGAGCTCTGGGGCGCGACGCCGGCCGTGGTCACGGCCTGGAGCCAGGGGGTCAACCAGTCGGCCCAGGGCACCGACAAGGTCGCCGCCATCCTGCACTGCCATCTGGCGACGGGCCGCATCGGCCAGCCGGGCTGCGGGCCCTTCTCGCTGACCGGCCAGCCCAACGCCATGGGCGGGCGCGAGGTCGGCGGCCTCGCCAACATGCTGGCGGCCCATATGGGCTATGCCCCGGCCGAGATCGACCGCGTCCGGCGCTTCTGGAATGCGCCGCGGATGGCGCAGGCCGAGGGCCTGAAGGCGGTCGCGATGATGGAGGCGGTCGAGGCCCGGCGCATCCGCGCGCTCTGGGTGATGGCCACCAACCCGGCCGTCTCGCTGCCGCGGGCCGACCGGGTGCGGGCGGCGCTCGGCCGTCTCGACCTCTTCATCGTCTCGGAGAACGTGCTCTCGAACGACACGCTCTCGGCCAAGCCGCATTTCATCCTGCCGGCGGCGGCCTGGGGCGAGAAGGACGGCACCGTCACCAATTCGGAGCGCCGCATCTCGCGCCAGCGCGCCTTTCTGCCGCTCCCCGGCGAGGTCAGGCCGGATTGGTGGATCCTCTGCGAGGTCGCCCGGCGCCTCGGCTTCGGCGACGCCTTCGCCTATGCCGGCTCCAATGACATCTACGCCGAGCATGCCGCGCTCTCGGCCTTCGAGAATGACGGCTCGCGCGATTTCGACATCGGCGCCCATGCCGGCCTGTCGAAGCGCGACTACGACGCGCTGGAACCGGTGCAGTGGCCGGTGCCGGCCGGCCGGCCGCTCGGCACGTCGCGCCTGTTCGCGCAGGGCGGGTTCTTCACCGCCGATGGTCGCGCACGGATGGTGCCGCTGGCCGTCCCGGCGCTCGCGAACGCCACGAGCGACGCCTTCCCGATGCTGCTGAACACCGGCCGCGTCCGCGATCACTGGCACACGATGACGCGCAGCGGCCTCAGCCCGCGCCTCAGCGCCCATATCGCCGAGCCGACGGTCCAGGTGAATCCGGCAGATGCGGCGCGCTTTGGCCTGTCGGACGGTGGCTTCGCCTGCATCGGCAACGCCTTCGGCACCGTCGTGCTCAAGGTCGCGCTCGACCCCGGCGTCCAGCCCGGGTCCCTCTTCGCGCCGATCCACTGGTCCGCCGAGACGGCCTCCCAGGCCCGCATCGGCGCCGCCGTCCAGGCGGACTGCGACCCCTTCTCCGGCCAGCCCGAGATGAAGGCGACGCCGTCTTCGATCGCGCCCGTCGCCTACGCATCGCAGGGCTTCGTGCTCTCGCGCGACGGCTTTGCCCTGCCGGAGGGAAGCTGGTGGGCGAAGCTCGCCGTCGCGGGCGGGCAAGGCCAGCTGTTTGCAACCGATTCCGGACCGGCCGAGCTGATGGGCGCGATCCGCAGTGCCTTCGGCGAGGACGGCCTGACCGAGATGGTCGATCTCGATGGCGGTACTTATCGCTGCGCCGTCCTGCGCGAGGGCCGGCTGGTCGCGGCGCTCTTCCTGGCCCCTTTCGGCCGCCTGCCGCTCTGGGACACCGTGAAGCGCGCCTTTGCCGATCACGCGGCGCTGCCGGACAACCGGCTGGCTCTGCTGGCCGGCCGCAGCCTCGACGGCGCGGCCGATCCCGGCCCGACCGTCTGCGCCTGTTTCGGCGTCGGGTTGAGCGCGATCCGGGCCGCCTTCGCGGGCGGCGCGACAAGCCCCGAAGAGATCGGCCAACAGCTCAAGGCGGGGACCAATTGTGGGTCCTGCCTCCCCGAAATCCGCCGCATCGGCGCGCAGGCGCGCGCCACGGTCGCGGCATGAAGCCCCTGCGATGCGACAACCAGAGGAGAATCTGATGGGTCGGGCCGTCCTGAAGGAAGTGGAGACGGGCGCGACGGTGGTCGCCCTGCCCGGTGCCAAGCCCGGCGTGGTGCCGCTGCCAGCGCCGGCCCGCAAGCCGCTCTCGTCCAGGCTGCTGCCCTGGCTGAGAGCGATCCTCGTCAATGTGCTGCCACCTTTGGTCACCGTCGCGCTGATCGCGCTGTTCTGGCAGATCGCCGCGTCGGGCCCGCAATCCTCGTTGCCGCCGCCGACCAAGATCTGGGAGGAGGCCAAGGATCTGATCGTCGAGCCGTTCTACTGGGCGGGCTCCCAGGACATCGGGCTGGGCTGGCGCATCCTGGTCTCGCTGCAGCGCGTCGCCATCGGCTTCAGCCTGGCGGCGATCGTCGGCGTGCTGCTGGGTGCGCTCGTCGGCCAGTCGGTCTGGGCGATGCGCGGGCTCGACCCGATCTTCCAGGTGCTGCGCACCGTGCCGCCGCTCGCCTGGCTGCCGCTCTCGCTGGCGGCGTTCCGCGACAGCCAGCCCTCGGCGATCTTCGTGATCTTCATCACCGCGATCTGGCCGGTGATCATCAACACCGCAGTGGGTATCCGCAACATCCCGCAGGACTACCGCAATGTCGCGCAGGTGCTGCGGCTGAACCAGGTCGAGTTCTTCTTCAAGATCATGGTGCCCTCGGCGGCGCCCTACATCTTCACCGGCCTTCGCATCGGCGTCGGCCTGTCCTGGCTCGCCATCGTCGCGGCGGAAATGCTCACCGGCGGCGTCGGCATCGGCTTCTTCATCTGGGATGCGTGGAACTCCTCGCGCCTGTCCGACATCATCGTGGCGCTCGTCTACATCGGCGTGGTCGGCTTCCTGCTCGACCGGCTGGTCGCCTTCGTCGGCGCGATCGTCACCCGCGGCACGATCGTGAACTGAAAGGGATCGACGATGAGCTATCTCAAGATCGACCATGTCGACAAAACCTTCCAGCGCGGCGCGACCTCGACCCCCGTTCTCAAGGACATCAGCCTCGACATCGAGAAGGGCGAATACGTCTCGGTGATCGGCCATTCCGGCTGCGGCAAGTCGACCCTGCTCAACATCATCGCGGGGCTGACGCCGATCACGAGCGGCGCGGTCCTGCTCGAAGGCCGGGAGGTCCGCGATCCCGGCCCCGAGCGCGCCGTGGTGTTCCAGAACCACTCGCTGCTGCCCTGGCTCACCGTCTACGACAATGTCGCGCTGGCCGTGAACAAGGTCTTCGGCGGGCGCAAGTCGAAGGCCGAGCGGCATGACTGGATCATGCATAATCTCGACCTCGTCCAGATGGGGCACGCCAGGGACAAGCGCCCGGCCGAGATCTCCGGCGGCATGAAGCAGCGCGTCGGCATCGCGCGCGGCCTGTCGATGGAACCGAAGATCCTGCTGCTCGACGAGCCTTTTGGGGCGCTCGACGCATTGACCCGCGCCCATCTGCAGGATTCGATCATGCAGATCCACGCCACGCTCGGAAACACGATGATCATGATCACCCATGACGTCGACGAGGCGGTGCTGCTCTCGGACCGCATCGTGATGATGACGAACGGCCCCTCGGCCCGCATCGGCGAGGTGCTCGACGTCCGGCTCGCCCGCCCGCGCAAGCGGCTCGATCTGGTCTCCGACCGCACCTACATCGCCGCGCGCGAGGCGGTGCTGAAATTCCTCTACGAGCGCCACCGCTTCGTCGAGGCGGCGTGAGCCCTTGATGCCACCCTCCGCGTCATCCCGGACGCAGCGAAGCGGAGCTCCGGGATCCATCATTGAGCGCCGTCGAGCCCTCCTATGGATCCCGGGTCAAGCCCGGGATGACGGTTCAGGTTGGGGAGATGGGTTCACCCCACGACCCGGAAAAGCGAAACCATGAGCGACGACTTCACCCCCGAGCAGAAGCGCTATCTCGAAGGCTTCATGTCCGGCATGCAGTCCGCCCGCACGGCGCGGGGCCTCGGCCCGCTCGGCGGCAAGGCGACGCCGTCGGCCGCGCCGTCAGGCCCCGATCGCGAGCATCTGGAGGCGCAGGCGCGCCAAGTCGCGGCCGGCGGCAAACTCGTCGACCAGGAGAAATGGAAGGCTGCCGAGCATCCTTTCGACGCCTATGCCCGCTTCAAGCAGCAGGCGGGGGCCGGCCTCTATCCCAAGCCGGACGACAATTTCCGCTGGCGCTATCACGGGCTGTTCTATGTGGCGCCCGCGCAGAACAGCTATATGTGCCGCCTGCGCATCCCCAATGGCATCCTGACCTCCTGGCAGTTCGAGGGCGTCGCCGATCTGGCCGAGCGCCTGGGTGGCGGCTACAGCCATGTCACCACCCGCGCCAATCTCCAGGTCCGCGAGATCACGGCCGAGAACGGGCCGGCCTTCCTCGAAGGGCTCGTCGATCTCGGCCTCACCGCGAAGGGCTCCGGCGCCGACAACATCCGCAACGTCACCGGTTCGGCCACCGCCGGCATCGACCCGCTCGAACTGCTCGACACGCGGCCCCATGCCCGCGCCTGGCACCACCATATCCTGAACGACCGCTCGCTCTACGGCCTGCCGCGCAAGTTCAACGTCGCCTTCGACGGCGCCGGATCGATCGCAACGCTGGAGGACACCAACGACATCGGCTTCCAGGCGATCGAAGTGCTGGAGGGCGCGAGCTTCGAGGGACAGCCCGTGGCGCCCGGTATCTGGTATCGCCTCGCGCTCGGCGGCATCACCGGCCACAAGGATCTCGCCCGCGACACCGGCGTCGTCGTCGCGCCCGCGGATGCGATCGCGGTCTCAGACGCGATCCTGCGCGTCTTCATCGCCAACGGTGACCGCACTGACCGCCATCGCTCGCGGCTGAAATATGTCCTCGACGCCTGGGGCTTCGAGCGCTTCCTCGCCGCGGTTGAGGAGAGGCTGGGTCGCCGCCTGATCCGGGTCGAGACCGCCTTCGTGGCGCCGCGGCCCGTCTATGACCGGCTCGCCCATGTCGGCGTGCATCGCCAGCTCCAGCCGGGCCTCAACTGGGTCGGCGTGGCGTTGCCCGTCGGCAAGCTCACCGTGGCGCAGATGCGGGTCATCGCCGCCCTCGCGCGCCAATGCGGCGATGGCGACATCCGCCTGACCGTCTGGCAGAACCTGCTGATCTCCGGCGTGCCGGATGAGAAGATCGAGGACGTGCTGGCGCATCTCCAGGCGGCCGGGCTCTCGGCCGAGACCTCGGCGCTGCGCGCCGGGCTGATCGCCTGCACCGGTGCCACCGGCTGCAAATTCGCCGGCGCCTATACCAAGGAGGATGCGCTCGCCATCGCCGCGCATTGCGAGCCGCGGCTCACACTCGACCAGCCGGTGAACATCCATCTCACCGGCTGCCACAACTCCTGCGCCCAGCACTATATCGGCGATCTCGGCCTGATCGGCGCCAAGGTCCCGGTCGGCGAGGACGGCGACACGGTGCCGGGCTACCATGTCTTCGTCGGCGGCGGCTTCGGCATCGAGGGCGGCATCGGCCGCGAGTTCCGCACGAATGTGAAGGCGGAGGAGGCGCCGGCTCTGGTCGAGGCGATCCTGCGCACCTGGCAGACGCACCGCGCCGCGCCCGACGAGAGCTTTGTCGCCTTCGCCCGCCGCCATGAGATCGCCGCGCTGCAGGCCCTCGTCGCGCAGACGGGAGATGCGGCATGACCATCCAGACCCTGTCCCCCATCGTCCAGGTCCTGCCGGAGACGGCCCCTTTCAGCGAGGCGCAGCGCTCCTGGCTCAACGGCTTCTTCGCCGGGCTGCTCTCGCTCGACAATGCCGGCGTGACCGCGCTCTCCCCGACCGAGAACGCCGCTGTCATGGCCGAGACCGATGATGGGGCCCCCTGGCACGACCCTTCGCTCGCGATCACCGAGCGCATGCAGCTCGCTGAGGGCAAACCGCTTCCCCGCCGGCTCTTCGCCGCCATGGCCCAGCAGGATTGCGGCCAGTGCGGCTATGTCTGCGAGACCTATTCGGCCGCGATCGCCTCGGGAGCCGAGGCGCGGCTCAATCTCTGCGCGCCCGGCGGCAAGGATACGCTGCGCCAGCTCAAGACGCTCATGGATGAGGGCGGACCGGCCGCTCCTGCCGCGCCTGCATCCCCCTCTGCGCCCGCGACGCTCGGCCCTCTCGGCCGCTGCCGCGAGAACCCGGCACTCGCCACCTTCCTGTCCCGCCGCAAGCTCAATGGCGAGGGCTCGCAGAAGGAGACCTGGCATGTCGAGTTCGATCTCTCCGGCTGCGGGCTCGACTATGTCGTGGGGGATGCCTTCGGCGTCATCGCCCGGAACGATCCGCGGCTGGCCGACGCCGTCATCGCTCTTCTGGGTGCGCGCCCCGATGCCGATGTCGGCGGCGTCCCGTTGCGCGACGCGCTGATCGCGCAGCGTGCACTCGGCCCCGCGCCCGACGCGCTGTTCCAGCTCATCTCCTATGTCACCGGCGGCGAGACGCGGGCCAAGGCGAAGCGGCTCGCCGCGGGCGAGGATCCCGATGGCGATCTCGACCGGCTCGACGTGCTCGGCACGCTGCACAAATTCGCGCAGGCGCGGCTCTCGCCGGAGGCCTTTGTCGAGGCGCTCGATCCCCTCCAGCCACGGCTCTACTCGATCTCGTCCTCGCACAACGCCACGCCGGGTCGCGTCTCGCTGACGGTGGATGCGGTGCGCTACCGCATCGGCACGCGCCCGCGCTGGGGCGTGGCCTCGACCTTCCTCGCCGAACGCGTCGCGCCCGGCGATACGGTGCCGGTCTATGTCCAGCGCGCGCATGGCTTCGGCCTGCCGGCAAATCCGGATACGCCGATCATCATGTGCGGGCCGGGCACTGGCATCGCGCCGTTCCGCGCCTTCCTGCACGACCGGCGGGCGACGAAGGCGCCGGGCCGCAACTGGCTGTTCTTCGGCCATCAGCGCCGCGCCAGCGATTTCTTCTACGAGGACGAGCTGGGCGCGATGAAGGAAGAGGGCCTGCTGACTAACCTCACCCTCGCCTGGTCGCGCGACGGCGACGAGAAGATCTACGTCCAGGACCGGATGCGCGAGCGCGGCGCGGAGCTCTTCGCCTGGCTGGAACAGGGCGCCCATTTCTATGTCTGTGGCGACGCCAAGCGCATGGCCAAGGATGTCGAGCTGGCGTTGGTCGACATCGTCGCCGCCCATGGCGGGCGCTCCGCGGAGGCGGCCCAAGCCTATCTCGCCGGACTTAAGAAAGCCGGCCGCTACCAGGCCGATGTGTACTGAACCGGCGTCGCCGGCCTTCGTTTCCGCGCGCCACGGGATCCAGGCTTCCAGACCTGCGTGAGCCTCGTCATCCGTGCGGATGGACGGCCCGTCATGCTAGCGGCCCAGATCCTGGGCCCGTGAGGCGGCCGCGGATTTCAAGCCAGCTTTCGGCGTCGGGCGCGCAGAGCAGCCCGGTCGAGGGCTTGCCTGGCCGGTAGAGGCTGCCATCGAGCATGCGGGCGTGGCCGCCGGCTTCGCCGAACAGCAGCACGCCGGGCGCATGGTCCCAGGGGTTCAGCCCGCCATAGAGCAGGAAGTCGCAGCGCCCCGCGGCGGCGAGGCGGTATTCCTGGCCGCAGCAGCGCAGCGATGCCACGCTGGCGAAGGCGGGGAAGCGGGCCGGCAGCGCGCTGCGCAGCGGCTCGGGGAAGTACTGCCAGCTCGCCATGCCGTTCATCGCCGCCAGGGCCACCGGCCTGCAGACGCGCAGATCGCGGGACGTGCCCGCTGAGCCCTCCAGCCATGCCCCCTCGCCCCGCAAAGCCAGCGCGCTGTCGTTCAGGACGGGGTCGTGGATCACCGCTCCCGCAGTCTCGCCCCTGACGATGGCGGCGGCCATGACGGCGAAGAGCGGCAGGTCGGAGGCGTAGTTCAGCGTGCCGTCGACCGGATCGATCACGAAGGCGAGTTCCGCCTCCGCCAGCCGCCCCAGCACGGCCGGGTCGCGCGTGGCAGCCTCTTCGCCGACGAGCAGCGCGCCGGGGAAGGCCCGCTCGAGCTCGGCGAAAATGAAACGCTCGGCCGCCTCGTCGGCCTCCGTCACGAGATCGCCCGGCGCCGCCTTCTCGCGCACCTCGCCGGCGGCGAGCTTGCGGAAGCGCGGCATGATCTCGCGCCGTGCCGCCTCGGCGAGGATGCCGTTCAGGCGATCGAGATCGCGCCGCGTGATCGTCACTGCCCTCTCCCGGTCCGGCCCTCAGCCGACATCGAACTCGACCAGGATCGGCTGGTGGTCGGAGGCACGCGTGTCGATATCGCAGACAATCCGTCGGGCGCGGGCCGCGAGATCGGGGGTCGCCAGCACATAGTCGAGGCAGCCCGGCGGGCCATAGGTCTGGTCGACGATGAAGGCGGTGGGCGGCGGCGGGGCATCGTCCATCAGTTCCGGCCAGAGATCGCGCAGCGGCGGCGTGCCGTCCTCGAAGGGCGCCATCAGCCGCGCCAAGGCGGAATCGTCCGGCCGCATGTTGAAATCCCCGGTCAGGATCGCGCTCGCCGTGCTCGGCGTCGGCGCATAGGTGTGCGGCCCCGGCGCGCGCGGCGTGCGGGCGCGCGACGCGGCCATGCGGTGCGCCTCCCGGATGCCTTCGACCTGCGCCGCCCGCAGCACCGGCGAGGAGTATTCGAGATGCGTCGTCATCAGCCGCACCGGCCCCAGCGGCGTCTCGGCGACCGCCTCGACCAGCACACGCGGCATGTTGCGCGTCGCCGCCGCCTCCCAGGGCAGGAGATGGCGCAGGGCCTGCGCGACGCGGTAGCGGGTCAGGATCAGGTTGCCGAAGCGCTTGCGCCCGCCCCGGCCGTCGTCGACATCGACGCCGATGCCCTCGATCGCGGTGAAGCCCGGCAGCATGTCGGCGAAGAGGGCGAACTGGTCGGTGTCGTCATTGCCGTCGAGGTCGGGGAAGTTCGCCGCAACCTCCTGCAGGCAGAGCACGTCGAAATCGGCCATCGCGCGGGCATGGTCGATGATGCGGCGGGGATCGACGCGATCGTCGGTGCCGCGCGCCCACTGGATGTTCCAGGTGATCAGCTTCATCGCAGCCGCGCCTTCGTCACTTGATGCCGGCGCGCATGAAGCTCTGCACGAACTGGCGCTGGAAGAGCAGGAAGCCGATCAGCAGCGGGGCCGAGGTCATCAGCGTCGCCGCGCAGATCACCGCCCAGTCGATGCCCTGGTCGCTCGACGAGAACACCTGCAGGCCCACCGTGAGCGGGCGCGACTCGACCGAGTTCGTCACCAGCAGCGGCCAGAGGAAGTTGTTCCAGTGATAGCTGACGGAGACCAGCCCATAGGCGATGTAGGTCGGCTTCGCGAGCGGGACATAGACCTTCATCAGCACCTGCAGCGGGCTCGCGCCCTCGACACGGGCGGCGTCGTCGAGTTCCTTCGGGACGGTCTTGAAGGTCTGCCGCAGCAGGAAGATGCCGAAGGCCGAGGCGATGTAGGGCAGCGCGATGGCGGGGATCGTGTCGATCAGATCGAGCCTGGCCAGCGTGCGGTAGTTCTCGACGATCAGCGCATCGGGCATGATCATCAGCTGCGCCAGGATGAGCGCGAAGGCGATGTCGCGGCCCCAGAAATCCTGCCGCGCCAGCGCATAGGCCGCCAGCGTCCCCAGCACGAGCTGGAAGGCCAGGATCATCGTCACCAGGATGAAGGTGTTGAGGAAGTAGCGGGCGAAGGGTGCCGCCGCCCAGGCCCGGGTGAAGTTGTCGAGCGTCAGCGGCGCCGTCAGCACGAAGCGGGTGGTGTACTCGGCCGGATGGATCGCCGCCCAGACGGCATAGGCCAGGGGCAGCACCCAGAGCAGCGCGAGCAGGATCGCCCCGGTCGATTCCAGCGTCAGAGCCAGGCCCTTGGGGGCGTAGGGGTCCGAGTGCGCCGCGGTGACGACCGGCTGGGGAGCGGGCGCGCTCATCGATAATGCGTCCTGCGCTCGAGAATGCCGTACTGGACGAAGGCGACCAGCGCCAGCAGCGCCAGCAGCACGCAGGTCAGCGTCGCCGCATAGGCCGTATCCCAGAAGCTGAAGCCGACCTGGTAGATGTAGAACAGCAGCAGCGTCGTCGCGTTGTCGGGCCCGCCCCGGGTCATGACGAAGATGTGGTCGACCATGCGGAAGGCGTTGATCACGGCATTGATCAGCACGAACAGCGTCGTCGGCATCAGCAGCGGAAACTGGATGCGCCGGAAATAGGTCCAGCGCGAGGCGCCCTCGATCGCTGCCGCTTCGCCGAGGCTGGGCGGCAGCGCCTGCAGGGCCGCCAGATAGAAGATCATGAAGAAGCCGGCTTCCTTCCAGATCGCGACGACCGTGATCGCCGCCAGCGCCGTGTCCTGCGAGCCCAGCCAGTTGGTGCTGCGCCCGCCGAACAGCCCGACGATCTGCTCCAGCAGCCCGTACTGCGGCGTGAAGAAGAACAGCCAGATATTGGCGACCGCGATCATCGGCAGGATCGTCGGCGTGAAGAACGCCATCCGCACCCAGGTCCGCCCGACGATCTTGTCGTTGACCCAGACCGCCATCAGGAGCGCGAGCGCGATCGAGGTGGGGATGGTGCCGAGCGCGAACCAGAGATTGTTCGACATCGCCTTCCAGAAGATCGGATCGGCGAGGAGCTGCTCGTAATTGTCGAGCCCGACGAAGCGCGCCGGGCGGCGCGCCTTGGGTGTCGAGTAGAAGCTCTCGACGAGAGTCGCGACCGCCGGCCAATGCGTGAAGAGAGCCAGGCAGGCCATGGCCGGCAGCAGAAGCAGCCAGCCATGGACCGTGGCGGTCGCGCGGGAGTTCATCGCGAGGCGGATCCCGTCTCTCAGCGATAGGGCTTCAGGATGCGTTCGGCCTCGGCCTGCGCATCCTCAAGCGCCTTCTGGGGCGGCTTCGTCCCGGTCAGCGCGGCCTGCAGCCCGTCATTGAGCGCCTTGGTGACGCGCTGGTTCTCATGGGTCGAGAGTTCGGCCACGGCATGCGGAAGCTGGTCGCGCGCCACCAGCGCCGGCGGGAAGCCCGCCGCATAGGTCTTCATCGCCGCCGTCTCATAAGCCGCCGGCGAGACCGCGACATAGCCGGTGTCGATGCCCCACTGGGCGGCGCGCTCGGGCGTCGTGATCCAGCGGATGAACTTGAAGGCGGCCTCCTGCTGGGCCGGCGTCGCCTTCTTCGAGAGGTAGAAGTTGCCACCACCGGTCGGGCTGCCGCGGCGCTTGCCGGCCGGCAGCATGGCGACGCCGAAGGGGAATTTGGCGTTGCTGCGGACATTGGTGAGGTTGCCCGTGGTGGTCCACATCATCGCGACCTTCTTCTCGAAGAAGTCCTTCGGCGTGGTGCCCCATTCGACGATGCCGGGGGGATGGACCTTGTGCTTCTGCGCGAGGTCGACCCAGTACTGCAGCGCCTCGACCACGGCGGGGTCGGCGTAACTGGTCGTGTTGCCGGCGGCATTGGCGAGGATCGCGCCGGCCTGCGTCGAGAGACCCTGGAACAGCCAGTAGGGGAAGCCCGAGGACGGGATCTGGATGCCCCATTGCGTGACGTTGCCCGACGCGTCCTTCTTGGTCAGCTTCTGGGCGAAGTCGAGCTGCTCGGCCCAGCTCGCCGGCGGCTTCTCGGGATCGAGCCCGGCTTCCTTGAACAGCTCCTTGTTCCAGTAGAGCACCACGGTCGAGCGCTGGAAGGGAATGCCCCAGGTCTTGCCGCCGGTCTGGCTGTTTTCCATGAAGGCCGGGAAGAAGGAGGCGAGCCACTTCTTGTCGTCCTCGGTCTTCACGAAGCTGTCGAAGGGGACGATCGCGTCCTCGTCGATCAGCGTGAACATGTCGGTGGAGAGCAGGACCGAGGTCACCGGCGGCGTGCCGCTCTTGTGCGCGGTCAGCGCCTTGACGATCGTCTCCTGATAGGTACCGGCATAGATCGGCTTCAGCTTGATCGACGGGTTCTCTTTCTCGAAATCCGCGGCGTAGGTGTCGATCAGCTTGGTGATCGGCCCGCCGACGGCGACCGGGTAAAAGAAGGAAACCTCCGTCGCCGCCTGCGCCCGGGCGAGGCCCGGCAGGGCCAAGGATCCCGCGAGCGCCGCAGCGCCGCTCAATACGTCACGCCTGTCCATTTTGTCTTCTCCCTGGTGAGGTGGCTTGCGCCCGACCCTTGTGAACGGATCTTAACCCGAAGCCACTTTGCGCTCGGACGCCTGGTCGAACCAGTGCAAGGCCGATTGTGACAATGTGATGTAGACGGTTTCGCCCGGCCTGGTGCGCACCTTGCCCGCCCGCCGGACGATGAAGCCGTGCCCCCCGATGCGGGTTTCGACCAGCGTGTCGGCACCGAGATATTCGACCGCCACGACCTCGGCGGCGATGCCGCTCTCGCCCAGTTCGGTCATCTCGGGGCGAATGCCGACGGCCAGAGTGGCCGGGTCATGCCCTTGCGGCGGCGTCAATTGACCGGCGCCGCCCGCCGCCAGGGCCGCCTGGAGCGGCAAGACGTTCATCGGCGGCGTGCCGACGAAACGCGCGACGAAGATGCTCGCCGGGTTCTCGTAGATCTCGTCGGGCGGGGCATCCTGCTCGATGCGGCCGTTGCGCATCAGCACGACCTGATCGGCCATCGTCATCGCCTCGACCTGATCATGCGTGACATAGACCATGGTGATCCCCAGACGCTGCTGGAGTTCGCGGATCTCGCGGCGCATCTCGACGCGCAGCTGCGCATCGAGATTCGAGAGCGGCTCGTCCATGAGGCAGACGGGAGCCTCCGCGACGACCGCCCGGCCCAGCGCCACACGCTGCTGCTGCCCGCCGGACAATTGCGAGGGCTTGCGGTCGAGCAGGCCCTCGAGACCGAGGATGTCGGCCGCACGCGCCAGCCGGGTGTCGCGCTCCGCCCGGGGCACTTTGCGCACCTCGAGACCGAAGGCGATGTTCTGTGCCACCGTCAGATGCGGGAACAGCGCATAGTTCTGGAAGACCATCGCGATCCCGCGCTGGGAGGGCTCGGCCCGGGTGACATCGCGGCCGCCGATCAGGATCGCGCCGCTGCTGGTGTCCTCGAGCCCGGCGATCAGGCGCAATGTCGTCGACTTGCCGCATCCGGACGGGCCGAGCAGCGCGACGAGCTTGCCGCCTTCCACGGTGAAACTGACCTCGTCGACCGCCGCCGCGCCGCCCCAGGTCTTCGAAACGGCTTTCAGCTCGACAGAAACCATGCGTCATCCGGACCGGCGCCCCTGATGCCAAACTGAGCCGGCACAGGGTCTGTGTTCTCTTTCGTCGATATGGCGCAAAATCATCCCGCAGCACAAGGCCGGTCCGACCGTCGCGCCGGCGCCTTTCGCTCAGCCCCGCGTTGCGACCAGCCGCTTGACGCGCACGACCTCCACCAGCGCCAGCAGCAGGTGGTAGAGCACGCGAACCGGAACCGCCGCCCGGTCGGGAGCACCGGCAGCGTCGATGCGGTTGATCCACAGGCCGCTGCCGCGATCGACGAAGCGCGCGAAGACCACGGCCAGATGCGGGTCGAGCCGTGCCCCCGCCCCTGCGTCATGCTCGAACTCGACGCGCGCCGCGAGGGCCTTGAGATACTCTGTCTGCGGCCAGAGCAGGCAGGCGCCGTCGAGCAGGCTGCCATCGGGCGCGATCTCGTTGACGACCGCGTGCGCCGGGCCCGGCCCATGGTGCCGGTCTGCGAAGCCGTAAAGCGCGCGCGCCGTCGCCTGCGCGCGAAGCCCGCCCGTGAGGCGGTCGTGGTGATGCAGCAGCCAGGTCCACTCGTAATGGTGTCCGGGCTCGCGGACCTGCCCCGCCCGTCCGGCGGCGGGCTGCCAGTCCTGCGTGAAGAACTCGCCGAGCGAACCGGAGCCGGCGTCGAGCATGCGCTCCTGCATCAGCCCGACCAGGCTCTCGGCCCGGGCGAGCCAGCGGTCGCCGCCCCCGCTTTCGGCCATGGCATGGCAGGCCTCGAGAAGGTGCATATGCGGGTTCTGCCGCCGCGACAGACTGCCCAGCGTGTCCTCGGCGAAGCCGCCCCCTGGATGGGCCAGCGTCGTCTCGATGAAACCCATCACCGCCTCGGCCCGCTCCAGCCAGACGGACTCGCCGCTCGCCCGCGCGAACCAGCCGCAGGCGAAAATGACGAAGGCGAGGTCGTAGAAATCCGACTTCGGATCGACCGGCTCGCCCCGGGTGGTGCAGCGATGGCTGAAACGCCCGTCCGGGCGGCGGCAGCAGCGCCAGAGGAAATCCATGCCGTGACGCGCCGCATCGAGCGCCCCTGGCACGCCGAGGAGGTGGGCATGGCTGAAGACATAGGCCAGCCGTGCCGTCACCAGCGTGCTGCGCGCGTCACTCTCGAGCGCGATGCCGTCGGGCGACACCATCTCGACATAGCCCGGCCTCTCGGCTGACCAAACCCGCCCGAGCCAGCCGGGGAGCAGCATCCCGACGAGCCAGTTCTCGATCGCATCCGCTCCGAAATCCTGCATGTCGCACTCCTCGTCTCGCGCTGTGTCCGAGCGCCCCGGGCGGAACGGGGTCTCGCGATCCCGCGCAGCGCTGCGGCATCATCGCCGATTCGGCGGCGCATCTCGCCCGGGCGAACGGCTGGCGATTTTTGGCCCCTAGCCGACCTCCGGAACGTCTGCTCCTGGCGGCCTGCTGAGGCCGGCGGGAAGCAGACGAAGGTGTCCCAAGCGAGCGTGGGTAGTCCCTCGTAACCGCCAAAGGGAGCCTAGCGGATCTTGATCACGCCTCCAGACGCGAGGCCGTATTTTGCCAGTGCATCTGCCGTCAGCTGTCGCTGGAGTTCGATCGTGGATCCCGCGGCCACCGATTGGTCGCGCTGAAGAATCCGCTCAGCGCTGGATTGCGTCGATGCCGCCACGACAAAAACCTGGACGCCGGGCTGCGTCCGGGACGTCACTGCAAACTGAAAACCCTGCACGGTCATCGCGGCCTCCTCGGTTTTCGCGCATATAACACTGCGGCGCTCCGCAACCCGGATAGGCACAAGCGATTGCCGATCCGAAATTCGGTGCGCCGAACAGCCATGTTCGGGCAGTTATCCTTACCGGGTCAGCGCGTCCTGGGTGACTGTTCGATTTCGCCCAGTGCGCTTGGCAGCCAAAAGTGCCTGGTCCGCGCGCTCGATCAACGAAGTTGGGGTGTCCCCCAGTTTATAGGCCGCGACACCAGACGAGATCGTGATGCGGCCGAGATTCTCGTTGGTGGAGCGTTTGATCAGTTCGCGCTTCAACAGAGCCTGCCGTACGGACTCAGCGTAGAGCTTCCCGTCATTCAGGTTTGTATCGGGCAGGATGATGGCAAATTCCTCGCCACCGAAGCGTGTGATGACAGCGCGATCGACCATGTGTTCCGTCATGGTGTGGGCGACCAGCCGCAGAACCTGATCGCCTGTGGCATGCCCGTGATCGTCGTTGAAGCGCTTGAAGTAATCAACGTCGGCAATGACCAAGGTGAGAGGAATGCCGTCCGAGGTCGCAACCTCTAAACACGCCTGCAGCCTCTCCTCGAAATGCCGCCGATTGGCGAGACCCGTGAGCGCGTCCGTCTGAGCCTCGATCCGGGTGGTTTCGAGGGCGTCTCGCAGGTGACTGATTTCGCGTGCACTGTCGCGCAGCTTCGATTCGAGCGTCGTTTTTCTGGCAACCTCGCTCTGGGTCGATAGCACGAGGGTCTCAACCCATTGGCGGAGCATGGTTCGATCCGCCGAAGCTGGGCCTTGTTGGGAGAGCGCAGAGATTTCGCTGTGGTAGAGTTCGCTGGCGTCCACGGCCTCGTTGATCTGGCGGGTCAGCCCAGCGATTTCCTCCAAGATTTGAGAACTTGTCCGGTTCGCTTCTTGAGCCAGGCGCTCGGTGGCCAGGTATCGATGGTACAGGCCGTCGATGACCGTCGCGCCAACGAAGCCGCCGTTGTCCACGCCCTGTTGCAGTTCTGCGCTCAGCGCCGGGATTGTGCCCGACAGATGCGCGTACCAGACCTCGAAGGTCCGAGGATGGGATGGCGATCTGTGAAGGCGCATCGCCGCAACGACGCGATCAGCAAGATCGTCTTGATCGATACGCTGCGCAACGACGTTGGTCATGCCACACCGCGATCTCAGAACTCTTCCCAGCCCGCATCACCGGCGCGGCTGTTGGCAACCTTCCTGGCGGGTGCCGGCGCCGGGCGCGGGGCGGGAGCCGCCATGCGGGGCGCCGGAGTCTTGTGAGCGAAGGCGACTTCCGCGAGCTGGCGCAGGCGGGCGGGCTCGCCGGCAGGGGCCGGCACCGCTGCGGCGCGGCCTGCGTCCGGCCCGGTCTTGAAGGCGGCGACGAGGTCGTTGAGCTGGGCGATCTTGCCCGAGAGCGAGCCGGCAGACGCCGCGCTCTGTTCCGACAGCGCCGCGTTCTGCTGGGTCATCTCGTCGAGATGGGCGACCGCCTGGCTCATCTCGTCGATTCCGCTCGCCTGTTCGCCCGAGGCGGCAGAGATTTCCGCGATGGTGGCCGCGACCTTCTCGGAGGCTGCCAGAATCTGGCTGAGCTGTTCGCCGGCCTGACGGACGAGCTTCACGCCCTCGCCGACCTCACTGTTCGACGAGGAGATCAGCGCCGAGATGTCCTTGGCGGCCTCGCTCGACCGCTGCGCCAGGGTGCGCACCTCCGAGGCCACGACGGCGAAGCCCTTGCCGGCATCGCCGGCACGGGCCGCCTCGACGGCGGCGTTCAGCGCCAGCAGATTGGTCTGGAAGGCGATGTCGTCGATCACGCGGATGATGTCGGAGATCTTGGTCGAGGCGCTCTCGATGCGCGACATCGCGTCGACCGCCTTCCCGGCGATGGCGCCACCGGTCTGCGCCGCCTGCATGGCCTCCGTGGCGACGCTCGCCGCCTGGCGCGAGGCGTGGGCGGTGGCCTTGACCGAAGCCGCAAGCTGCTCGGTCGTCGCCGCCGTCTCTTCCAGCGACGAGGCCTGATCCTCGGTGCGCTTGGAGAGGTCGTCGGCACCCATGTTGATCTCGCGCGCCGCCAGCCCGACATCGGCCGAGGTCAGCTGGATCGTGCGGACGGTCGAGGACAGGCGGTCGACGGTCTCGTTGATCGCCGTCTTCAGGGTCGCGAAGACGCCGTGATAGTCGCCCGAGACCGGGCGCGTCAGATCGGCGGCGGCAATGGCCTGCATCGCCTGGGCGAACTCGGTCGTCGACTGCTCGACCACCGCCGAGACCTGGTTCAGGCCCATGGCGATGTCGCGGACGAAGCCGTCCTTGTCGTCCAGCGACAACCGCGCCGAGAAGTCGCCATTGCGGGCGGCATCGACGACCGCCGCCACTTCGGCCTCGCTCTGCAGCTCGGCGGTGACGTTGCGCCAGATCAGGGTGTGGCCCATGATCCGCCCACCTTCGTCAGCGATATAGGCCATGTCGACCATGATCGCCTCGGACCCGACATCGTAGCGCACCTTGCGGACCTGGCCGTTGTCGAGGATGAGCTGGCGCTTCAGATTGGGGTTGCTGCGGTAGCAATCGATGTGCTGGCCCATCATCGCCTCGACGCGGAAGCCCGGCGTGGCCGCCTGGAAGGTCGGCTCCAGCTGCTTCAGCGTCCGCAGCAGCGACGCGCTGATGAAGGTGATCTTCTCGCCCGGATCGGTGATCATCAGCATGGTCGGCGACTGGTTCATCGCCGAGGCCGTCAGGGCGCTGCGCCCAGCCTCGACACGACCCTGGTCGATCGCGCGGGCGATCTCGCCGATCTCGTTGCGGAGCCCGGCATGGGGCACGGGCGCGTCGTAATCGTTCGCCTCGTGGCGGCGCAGTGTCGCGACCAGATCGGCGAGAGGATTGCGGATCGTCCGGACGAACAGCAGCGCGAAGGCGAGGGCGATCAGCGCCGCCACCGCGGCGATCACGAGATCGCGCCGGGCCTTGCTTTCGATACCGTCGATGCGGGCGTCGATGAGCCGGATCAGCTGCGCCTGTCCGGCGGTCCAGAGAGCGTCAGCCGCTGCAACGAAGGCGATGGCCGCCGCCTCGACATCGGGCGCGCGCAGCGACGGCGCACGCTCCAGCGCGTAGTCCTCGCGCAGGGCCGCGGCCTGCTTCGCCACGAGCGCGCTCGCGTTGTCGAAGCCGCCGCGGGCACTGGCCAGGCCGGTGCCGAGGCTGCCATCGGCGTTGCCGGCGATGGCGGAGGCGAGCGAGGACTGGACGGCGGCAAGCGCGATGTCGAAGCGGGTCGCAGCCTGGACGAGAAGATCGTGCTGGCGCGGAGCGACCTTGCCCTGCGCGGCGAGAACCGGCTGCATGGCGGCGGCGAGCCCGGCCCGCGCGACCATCAGCTCCGGCAGGCGGACGGCGACGACGTCCATGACGTAGTAGGAATCGACATCCGGATCGAGCGTGAGGTTCGAGCCGTCGGCGATCTTCTGGATCGCCACCTGCCCGGCATCCCCGATCCGCACCTTGTCCTTCTCCTCGGACAGGGCCCGGGAGAACGTGCTCAACGCCTCGCCGGCCTTCAGGGCGTCGGCCTCGGCTTGCCTTGCCTTGACCCGCTGAGCCGCGCCCGACAGGCGATCGGCCGCGGTGTTCGGCGCCGTGCCGGCCGAGAGCGCCGTCCAGACGTCACCCAGCAGGCGGGCGCCGGTAACTTCGAGCGACGAGAACGAGACATCCTTTTTGACCTGCTGCCCGAACAGCAGCGTCAGGTGCCCGACGGGCAGCATCATCAGCGCCATGATCACGGCGATTTTCGCGCCCACCGTCAGGGAAGCGATCCGGGTAGCCAGCATTTTCATGGGAGGGGGGTTCCACAGGTGTCGTCAGCCGGGCGAACCATGGGCCCCGAGCGTTAACGATGACCTAAGGTAACCTTTGAATTCGCAGGGCTTCCGGCGAATTTTCGAAAAAGGCGAACGATTTCGCTCGATTGAAGCGACGTCCGACTAAAGTCTTATGTTCCACCCCTGCTTCGGCCGCTTCGGTCGTGCGGCCGGCAGGCTCGCCGTCCCGCTTCAGAGCCGTGACAGATCCGGGAACGGGCGCACCGGCGCGGTGCCGTCCCACCCCTCCGACGCCTCGCGAATGAGGCGGAACATCTCGCCCTTGGGGCCCGCGACCTCGGACAACTCGATGACGGTGCCGGGGTGATAATGCGTGTCGAAATAGACGAAGCGGCCGCGCTCGCCGACCTCCCCGGACATCACCGGTTCGAAACCCTGCGCCGTCAGCCGGGCGAGATCGGCATCATAGTCGTCGGTCCAGTAGGCGACGTGCTGCAGGCCGCTGTGGCCGGCATCGGTGAAGTCCTTGTACATGGACGGCACGGCGTTGCGGCACTGAATCAATTCGATCTGGAGCGGCCCCGAATTCGCCAGCGCGACGGAGTTGTGCGGCTCGTAAGCCTCGCCCCGGTAACGGTAATTCCGGATCGGCACCTTCGGATTGTAGAAGAACGGACCGACCCCGAGCACGCGGCTCCAGTAGTCCATCGCGGCCTCGATATCGGGCACGACATAGCCGGCCTGGCGGATCTGGCCGAAGAAGCGGCTCATGCGGTTACCCTTGTCATCATCCGGTGGAAGCCCCCGGCCAGCCGGGGGCTGCTCGAGGCTGTGGGCCCTGGGGCCCGCAGCCGCTTTTGCTTCGCCGGCAAACAGGGCCGCCGGCCCCCGCCTCTCAGGCGAGCTTGCCCACGGCGTCCTCGAGCAGGCCCCAGGCCTCGGTGCCGAAGCGCTCCTGCCACTCCTTGTAGAACCCGGCCGCGCGCAGCTTGGCCCGGAAGCTGTCGGGGTCGGTCTTGTTGAAGGCGAGGCCCTTGGACTGGAGATCGGCCTGAACCGTCTCGTTGAGCGCCTTGATGTCGGCGCGCTGCTTGACGCCCGCATCGTTGATGGCATCGCCGACGATCTTCTGGAGATCGGCCGGCAGGCCGCGCCAGGCGCGGCCGTTGGCGATGAACCAGAACCCGTCCCAGATGTGGTTCGAGATCGCGCAGCTCTTCTGCACCTCGAAGAGCTTCGCCACCTGGATGATCGGCAGCGGGTTCTCCTGCGCGTCCACGACGCGGGTCTGCAGGGCGGTGTAGACTTCGCTGAACTGCAGGCTCGCCGGCGCGGCGTCGAGCGCCTTAAACATCGAGATCGAAAGCGGGCTGACCGGGACCCTGATCTTCAACCCGGTCATGTCCTTCGCCTGCTCGATCGGGCGGCCCGAGGTCGTCATCTGGCGGAAGCCGTTGTCCCACATCTTCTCGAAGGCGAAGAGGTTCACCTTGGCGATCGCCTCGCGGACATGGGCGCCGAGCTTGCCGTCCATCGCCTTCCAGACCTGGTCGTAGTCGGAGAAGGCGAAGCCGACGGCGTTGATCGCGGCGACCGGCACCAGCGTCGCGATCACCAGCGCCGAAGGCGTGAAGAAGGTGATACCGCCCGAGCGGACCTGGCTCAGCATGTCGGTGTCGCCGCCGAGCTGGTTGTTCGGGAAGATCTTGATCTCGACGCGGCCATTGCTCTCGCGCGCGACGCGCTCGGCAGCTTCCTGCGCGCGGATGTTGAGCGGGTGGCTGAGCGGCAGGTTGTTGCCGTATTTCAGCTCGAATTCGGCGGCCCGCGCGATGTGCGGGAAGCCGATCAGCGGCATGGCGGCGGGCGTGGCGGCAAGCGTCCGCAGAACCGCGCGGCGGGTCACAACAGTCATCTCTACCTCCCTGGGGTCGCTGGGCGATCCGATTGTTCGTGGTGTTCTTCCCTGGACGATAGGAAGCGGTCATGATGCCCGTCAAACTCAGTTTCTGATGGTTTTTGATGGATTTTGCGATGACGACGGATGTGCAGGACAAGCCGAAACGCAGCCGCTCGATGCGGATCGAGGATGTCGCCGAGCATGCCGGCGTCTCGACCGCCACGGTCGACCGCGTGCTCAACGGGCGCCCGGGCGTGCGCGCGCTCACCGTCCAGCGGGTGCTGAAGGCCGCCGGCGACATCGGCTACCTGATCGATGGGACGCAGCCGGCGAGCGCCCTGAAGCCGCTGCGCCTGGCCTTCCTGCTGCCGGCCGGAGGCAACCGCTTCCTCGGGATGCTCGGCCGGCTCATCGGCAGTTCGCAGGCGCAGCTCGCCTCGTTCAACATGCGGGCGCGGGTCGAGCATATCGAGAGCTTCCGGCCGGAACTGCTGGCGCAGCATCTCAAGGCGGTGGGCCGGGAGGTCGACGGCATCGCCTTCATGGCGCTGGAGCACCCGCTGGTGCGCGAGGCGGTCGACCGCCTGGCCGATCGCGGCATCCCGACCGTAACGCTCATTTCCGACATCGCGAATACGAGGCGCGTCGCCTATGTCGGGCTCGACAACCGCTCGGCCGGGCGCACGGCGGGTTACCTGATCGGCCGCTTCATCGGCCGCCGGCCGGCCAAGGTCGCGATGATCGCCGGCAGCCTGAGCTACCGCGCCCATGAGGAGCGGGAGATGGGCTTCCTCCATCTCTTCCAGGACCTGTTCCCGATGATCCAGGTGGTGGGCCTGCGCGAGGGCCATGACGAGGAGGCGCGCAACTACCGCCAGACCAAGACGCTGCTGGCACAGCATCCCGACCTCGCCGGGATCTACAACATCGGCGGCGGGCCCGAGGGGATCGCGCGGGCGCTGAAGGAGGCGGGCCGGCAGCAGGAGGTCGTCTTCGTCGGCCACGGGCTGACACCGGCGACGCGCAGCCTGCTGATCGAAGGCGCGATGGACGCCGTGATCACCCAGAACCCGCAGGCGGCGCTGATGGACTGCGTCTCGATCTTCGCCAATCTGCGCGCCGGCCTGCCCGCCACACAGGGCGTGGAGCGCCCGGGCACCGAGATCGTGCTGCGGGAGAACCTGCCCTGAGGAGGCGGGCAGCGGCGGGCCCTGCGCCTCAGAGGACGGCGATGGAGATGGCCGGGATCAGAGCGATCGCGAGCAGGCCGAGCAGCAGAGCGCCGAGATAGAACCACACCGTCTTCATCGCGGCGTCGGGATCGACCTTGCCAATCGAGCAGGCGATGTAGTGGCCGATGCCGATGGGCGGTGTGAACAGGCCGATGTTCATCGAGACCACCACGACCATGGCGTAATGCACCGGGTGGATGCCGAGATCCTTCGCGATCGGGAACATCAGCGGCGCCAGCAGCACGATCGCCGGCAGGCCCTCGAGCAGGCAGCCCAGCGTCAGGAAAACCGCGATCGTCACCGCCATGTAGACGATCCAGCCACCCGGCAGCCCCTTCATCACCGCGGCGAGATATTGCGCGAAGCCGGTCTGGGTCAGCACCCAGGCGGCGGCCGAGGCCGTGCCGAGGATGATCAGGATCGCGCCGGTCATCGCGGCCGTCTCGATCAGCATGCGGTACATCTGGGCGGCCTTGAGCCCGCCGTAGAGGATCATGCCCGCGATCAGGGCGTAGACGACGGCGATGGTCGAGACTTCGGTCGCCGTCGCGACGCCCTCCGTCACCGCGCCCCGGACGAGGAAGGGCAGCACGAGCGCAGGCGCCGCGATCATCAGCGCCTTGCCGATCATCGCCAGCGGCGCCCGGCGCACGCCCTCCAGCGCCTCGCCCCGCGCCTTCCAGCGCGCGGCCAGGGCGAGGATCAGCAGCAGGAAGAAGGCGACGACGAAGCCGCTGGCAAACAGCGCGGCGATCGAGATCCCGGCGACGGAGCCGATGACGATGAGCACGATCGAGGGCGGCACCGTGTCGGCCATGATCGCGCCCGTACCCAAGAGGGCGACCATCTCCTCGGGCTTGTTGCCGCGGCGCTTCATCTCGGGGAAGAGCGCCGGCGCGACCGTCGCCATATCCGAGACCTTGGAGCCGGATATGCCGGAAACGAGATAGAGCGAACCGAGCATGACATAGGACATGCCGGCCCGGACATGGCCGAACATCGAGGCGAGGAAATCGACGATCGCCTTGCCCATGCCCGTCGCGTCGAGAATGCAGCCGAGCAGCACGAAGACCGGCACCGAGAGCAGGATCAGGCTCGACATGCCCTCGTCCATGCGCCCGACGAGAACCGTCACCGGCAGCTTGGTCGAGAAGACGAGGAAGGCCATCGCGCCCGCGCCGAAGCAGAAGGCGATCGGCACGCCCATGGCGAGGCAGAGCGCGATGACACCGACGAGCAGGATCAGGATATTGGCCTTGCCGAGCCCGGCCAGCACCGGCGAGAGCAGCCAGAGCAGGCCGATGGTGGCCGCCACCAGCACAACCGCGGTCACGAGGTCGCGGCGCGGCGCCTCCGTCCAGAGCTTCACCGCCAGTACGAAGAGCATCAGCGCGATGCCGATCGGGATGCCGGCAACGCGCCAGGCGGTCGAGATGTTGAGCGCCGGTGAGGTCACCGGGAACTCGTCCATCCAGTGCTCGATCGCCGAGGGCAGCAGCGCGGCGAGGAAGGCCCCGATGACGACGAGGCCCGTCGTCTCCAGCAGCGCGCGGGCGCGCGGGCCGACCGCGTTGACCACCAGCGCGAGACGCAGATGCTCGCCGCGGTCGATGGCGATCACCGCGCCGAGCATCACGATCCAGAGGAACAGGAACGAGGCGATCTCGTCCGCCGCCGTGATCGGCGAGGACAGGACATAGCGCCAGAACACCGCGACCAGCACGAGCCCGATCAGCCCGACCAGGAGAAGCGCCACGAAGGCCTCCAGCGGCGCCATCAGGAAGCGCAGCCGCGCGCTCGGTCGCGGCGGGACCTGCTCCTCGATGGCGAAGGCCTGGGTTTCGCTGATCGGCGCTGCGTCGGACATCGCGGCCTCGCTGGGTGTTCGATGATGGATGGGCCGGCGGCACGCATCGCGCCTCCGGCAGAACTTGGCTCAGGTGAGGCCGCCGCCGGTGACCCGGGCGATCCCGCCGTCGCGCCTGCGCAGGCACAGCGCTGGAGATCGCGGCCCGGTCATGCGGCGCCGCCTCGGCGGACTGCGTCGAAGACATCGTCGCCGCCGACCTGGCCGCCCTTGAGCACCAGTTCGAGCCCGTCCCGCTCCGGCTCTGGCGCATGGGCGCGGCAGAGCGGCGCGCCGGGCGCAACCGGCGCGATCGCGGTCAGCGCGTCGATGCCGAGCTGGGCTGCCGCATGGCTCGAGGTGTCGCCGCCCGAGATCACCGCGCGCGTCAGCCGGGCCTCGCGCAGCACGCGGTCCAGGATGGTGCCGAGCGCCGCGCCGATCCGGTCGTTGACCGCCTCGATCGTGAGGCCTGCAACAGCCACCGCCTCGCGCAACCGCGCGACCGCCGGATCGTCGGGCCCTTGGGCGGAAAAGACGAGCGGGCTTTGGCCCTCCGCCAGCGCCGCCAGCGCGCGACGGGTCGCAGCCTCGATCTCGCTCTCCCAGGCACGAGCATCGACCGCGCGCTCGGCCGCGAGGCGGATCGGCGCGAAGCCCCGCTCCTGTGCCGTGGCGATCTGGCGGGCGGTGACGGGGGACACCGAACCGGACACGACCGCGATCTGCGTGACTGCCCCCGGCGAGGCCATAGCGGGCGCGGCCGGCAGCAGGCCGGCGGCGCGCCAATGCGCCACGAGCGCTGCCTCGACGCCCTGCGAGCCGATGGCGAAACAGGGCTGTCCGCCGCGCTGCCAGAGGAGACGGCCCGCCTCCTCCAGCGTCTGCGCATCCATGACGTCGATCGAGACGATGGCCGCGCCCTCCGCGAGCGCGGCGTCGAGCGCGGCATCGCCCGCGCCGCGCTTCATCGCGACGAAATCAACGAGGCCGATGGGCAGGTCGGTCTGGCGGGCGAGATGGCGGCCGAGATCGGCCTCGTCCATCGGCGTCACCGGGTGGCGGGCCATGACGGGATGCCGGTCGAGACGGTAGCCGCGGCCATGGGCGAGCGCGAAGAGATGGCCGAAGCTCTGGAAGCGGCCCATGCCGGGTTCACCAACGACGAGCGGGATCCAGCCTTCAAAGAGCCGCGCACCGATCTCCGCCGCCCGGCCGATCGAACCGATATGGGGCGCGGAATCAAAGGTCGAGCAGACCTTGTAGTGAAGGATGGGCGCACCGAGCGCCTTCAGCCCGGCGAAGATCGGCGGAAGGTGCTCATCCATCCAGGCCGGGCTGCGCGAGCGCGCGACGCCGGCGATGCCGATGCCGCGGCAATGCCGGAAGGCCGCCAGGCGCTCCGGCGTTGGCGGGGCGAGGAACAGCACCGCCTCCAGACCGGCGAAGGCGAGCGCCTCCATCGAGGCGGAGGAGCCGGTGAAATCATCGCCATAGAAGGCGACGAGCGGCCCCTCGGGGAGCGGGCGCGTCGCGCTCACGCCGCGATCTCCAGCGCCCGGCCGAGTTCAGGATGCGTAAGGGCGTGCTCGGCCAGCGGGATTCCGGCGATCGCCGCCGCCCAGGCCTCGCGCAGCGAGCGCACCCCCGCCGCGACCCCGTTGGGATGGGCCATCACGCCGCCACCGGCCGTCATGAGCAGGTCGGTGCTGCCGAGCGCGGCATAGGTGCCGTGCGCCTGCCGCACCGTCTGGCCCGAGGAGAACACCGGCATGACCGTGCAGGGCTTGTCGGCGAACATCGGCGTCAGGCATTCGCGCGCCGAGGCGATGACGCTGTCGTCGGTCTCCGAGAACTTGTTGGAGAGCCCGTTGACATGCATGTGGTCGGCCCCCGCCAGGCGCCAGAGCTTCTGCCAGGCGACATAGGACCAGCCCAGCATCGGGTGGCGCGAGAGATAGCCCCAGCCATTGCGATGGGCGTGGATCGGCAGTTGCGCGAAGCGCCCGAGCTCGATCATCCCGACGAGGCCGACCGAGTTCAGGCTCGCCATCAGGCAGGTGGCGCCATGGGCGAGCAGGGTGTCGTGGCGGCGGCGCATCTGGTCGAGATCGCCGGTCAGATTGAAGGCGAACATTGGCTTGCGGCCGGTGCGGTCGGCATGGCGCTCGATCACCGCCATCACCGCGGCGACGCGCTGGTCGAAGGGACAGGCCGGCCCGTCCGACTGCAATTCATCGTCCTTGATGAAGTCGATGCCGGCGCCGCAGAGCTCGTCGACGAGCGCGGCGGTCGCGGCCGCATCGAGCCCGACGCTCGGCTTGATGATGGTGCCGATCAGCGGGCGCCCCTCCACGCCAGCGAGGCGACGCGTGCCGGCGATGCCGAAACGCGGCCCGGGATAGGCCTCGCCGAAGGCTGCCGGCAGGCGGATGTCGAGGATCCGCAGACCGCTGGCGCATTTCAGCTCGAACAGGTTTCCGGCGACGGTGGCGAGCAGGTTGGGCAGGGACGGGCCGATATTCGCCAGCGGCCAGGACAGGGTGACGCGAGCCCGGGTGATGCGCTCGCCGGGGGCGCTCGCGACATTGGAGGGCAGAGAGCGGCCCGGAACGTCGCGCTCCAGGATCTCGAGCGCCACCACCCGTGCAGAGGCGCGCGCCTTCAGCTCCGGCGTCTCGCCGGGAATGGCCACGAAGGTGCCGCTCGACTGCTCGCCCGCCATGGTCTCGGCGGCGCGCGCGGGGTCGAGCGGTGTCTCCAGCAGATAGTCGGCCTCGAAGCGGTCTGTCAGCATCGATCGCGTCCTCTCAGGCCACGCGGCAGGTCAGGCCGCCATCGACCGGCAGCGCCACACCGTTGATGTAGGCGGCTTCGTCGGAGGCGAGGAACAGCGCCGCATGGGCGATGTCCCAAGCCGTGCCCATCTTGCCCGTCGGGCTGGCGGCGTCGCGCGCCGCGATCATCTCTTCGGTGCTGGCGTACTGCCCGGCGATCTGCTGGTGGATCAGCGGCGTGTTCATCATGCCCGGCATGATCGCATTCACGCGGATGCCCTCGCGGGCATATTGCAGCGCCAGTCCCATGGTGAAGTTGTTCACCGCCGCCTTGGCCGCGTAATAGGCGCTGTAGGGATAGCCGGTGTAGCGGATCGCGGCGACCGAGGAGACGTTGATGATCGCGCCCTTCTTCCGGGCGAGCATATGCGGCAGCACATGCTTGGCGGCGAGGAAGCAGGTTGTGACGTTGAGATCGAGCGTGCGGTGCCAGTCGGCCTCGTCGAGCTCGATCGGCCCGCCCATCCCGGCATAGCCGACATTGTTGTGCAGCACGTCGATCCGGCCATGGGCCGCGACGATCCCGGCGACCAGCGCCGCGACCTCGTCGGAGCGCGTGGCGTCGCAGGCATGAGCGCTGGCGCGGCCGCCCTCGGCGGCGATGAGGCCGGCCGTCTCTTCGGCCGCGGCGAGGTTGACGTCGACGCAGGCGACCTGGGCGCCCTCACGGGCGAAGACGACGGCCGTCGCCTTGCCGTTGCCCCAGCCGGGCCCGACCGAGCCCGCCCCGAAGACGATGGCGATCTTGTCCTGAAGCCGTCCAGCCATGCGCGCCTCCAACCGCAGCCCGCGCCGCCGGGGGGCGGGGCCTGGGCGTGCGGGCGTGTCCTCTTTGCGGGCGGATGGACGGTCTCAGCCGGGCGCCTCGCGGCCCCCGACTCCTCGCGTCTCCGACCCGGCTCGTTCTTGATCGTTGCGCACACGCTAGGCAGGGGCGAGCGAAAACGACATCCCAAATCGGCGCCGCCTGCTGTAAGATTTTCTCACAGCAGAAGGCCCTTCCCCCATGGCATCGCCCCGCCTCCCCCTCAACGCGCTGCGCGCCTTCGAAGCCACGGCGCGCCTCAACAGCATGTCCGCCGCCGCCGCCGAACTGGGCGTCACCCATGGTGCGATCAGCCGCCATGTCCGCAGTCTCGAGACCGAGTTCGGCGTGCCGCTGCTGAAGCGCCTGCCGAAATCGGTCGAGCCCACGGTACAGGGCGGGCAGCTCGCCGCGACGCTGGGAGACGCCTTCGCGCGGATGCAGCAGGGCGTGGCCGCGCTGGCGCCATTGCCGCTCACCCTCTCCTGCTCGGCCACGATCAGCATGCACTGGCTGATTCCCCGGCTGGGCGAATTCAAGCGCGCCAACCCGGACGTCGAGATCCGGCTCAACCTCAACTATGGCGAGGTCGATTTCCTGCGCGACGAGATCAGCCTCGCGATCCGCTCGACCATGTTCAAGGCGCCCCACGAGGTGATCATCCGGCCGCTGCTGCGCGAGCGCGTCGGTCCCGTCTGCCATCCCGACTACGCGCAGCGGCTCGGGCTGGCCCGGCCCGGCGACCTGGCGCGGGCGCGGCTGCTGGGCACGGCGACGCGGGTCCACGCGTGGCGGGAATGGATGGAGGCCTTCGGCTATCGCGGCGAGCCGCTGCAGCCGCAGGACAGCTTCGACCATTTCTACCTGCAGAACCAGGCGGCGGCCTGCGGACTGGGCGTCGCGATCGCGCCCGAGATCCTGGTCGCGGGCGAGATCGCGCGCGGCCATCTCGTCGCGCCCTTTGGCTTCGTCGACGGGCCGCACGAGCTCAATCTCTGGATCGCGCCGCATCTGCGCCACCGCTCCGACGTGAAGCGGCTGGCCGGCTGGATCGAGGCGGCGATGCACGCGCCGGGCGGCTGACCGCGAGCCTCTCCTCTCACGTCTTTCAAGCCGCGGCGTCCTTACGCGTGGTGGGTCGGGCTACCGGCGAGGCCGATCTCGTCGACGAGCCAGGCGGAGAAGAGGCCGATCAGCCCGCCCTGCCGGGTCTCGCGGGGGTAGACGAGGTGATGGCCGACATCGACGACATCGACCGTGCGGCCGCGCAGCGGCGCCACCAGCCGGCCGCTGGCGAGGTCGCGGCGGGCGAGAAGGGTCGATTCCAGCGCCAAACCGAGGCCGTCGGCCGCCACGCCGAGCGCGAGGAAGCTGCGGTCGAACCGCAGCGTGTGCTGCAGCGAGGGCGCCAGCCCGTTGGCCTCGAACCAGTGCGGCCAGCGCACCTGCTTGTTGTCGCTCAGGATCAGATTGCAGCGCAGCAGGTCCGCCGGGGTCTCGATGGCCGCGGCGAGTTCGGGGGAACAGAGCGGTGTCACCGTCTCGCTCCCCAGTGGCACCGCGATCACGCCGGCGGCATGGACCGGGCCGTAGACCACGTCGGCGTCGAAATCATCCGCGGTGAAGCGGGTGTAGTCGGTCCCGGCCGAGAGCCTGACCTCGATGCCGGGATGCCGGCCGAGAAAGTCCGACAGCCGCGGCGCCAGAATGGCGGACGCGATCGACGGTGCCGCATGCAGGCGCAGGACGCGCTGGCCCGAGCGGGCGGACACCGCCTCGACGCCGCGGCCGAGATGCGCGAACGCGGCAGAGACATGGCGCATCAGGAGATCGCCATTGACGGTGAGCCGGACATTGCGGCCGTCGCGTTCGATCAGCTGGACGCCCATCGCCCGTTCGAGGTTCTTGACCGCGTGCGAGACGGCGCTGGGCGAGAGCCGCAGTTCGTCCGCCGCGGCCTTCTGCGAGCCGCGACGCGCCACGGTCTCGAAGGCGCGAAGGGCCGACAGGGAGATCTGGTTCAGCACGGACGATTGATCTCGCTTCACGCCGGAACGCAGGGTTGCATCAGAATCACGCTCCAGGTGAGGAATCAGCGAGAACCGCGCGCTCAACGCCGCCTTCAGATGAATTTAATTCATGTTAGGTTGAAAAACGACCGTTTGTCCACGCTGGCTGCCTGCTGCTTCTCTGTCGCCAAGAAGACGCTCCGCCAGGGGCGCGGTTCAACGGAGGAAACAGCATGCTCCTCGAGGGCAAGACGGCCGCCATTTCGGGGGCGGCCAGCCTGCGCGGCATCGGGCTCGCGACCGCGAAGCTCTTCGCCCGCCACGGTGCGCGCGTCGCCATTCTCGACATCGATGCCGCGGCGGCGCACAGCGCGGCGGCCGCGCTCGGCCCCGGCCACCTCGGGGTCGCCTGCGATGTCGCCGACAAGGCCTCCTGCGAGGCGGCCGCCGCGACCGTCCTCGCCGCCTTCGGCCATCTCGACATCCTGATCAACAATGCCGGCGTGACCCAGCCGGTGAAGACGCTCGAGATCGACGAGCACAGCTGGAACCGCATCCTCGACATCAACACCAAGGGCGTGCTGTTCCTCAGCCAGGCCTTCCTGCCGAGCATGCAGGCCCGTCGCCGCGGCTCGATCGCCTGCATGTCGTCGGTCTCGGCGCAGCGCGGCGGGGGCATCTTCGGCGGGCCGCATTACTCCGCCGCCAAGGCCGGCGTCCTCGGCCTGGCCAAGGCGATGGCCCGGGAGTTCGGCCCCGACGGCATCCGCGTCAACTGCATCACGCCTGGCCTGATCCAGACCGACATCACCGAGGGCAAGCTGACCGACACGATGCGGGCCGACATCATCAAGGGTATTCCGCTCGGTCGCCTGGGCGATGCCTCGGACGTCGCCGGCTGCTACCTCTTCCTGGCCTCCGACCTGTCGGCCTATGTGACCGGGGCCGTGATCGACGTGAACGGAGGCATGCTGATCCATGGCTGATCTGCCGAACACTTCGCTGGCCGACCGCGCCTATCGCATCCGCCGCAACGCGGTGCTGATGGGCGAGGTGCAGGGCCAGGGCTACATCGCCCAGGCGCTCGACATCGCCGACGTTCTCTCGGTCGCCTATTTCCACGCCATGACCTACCGGCCGGAGGATCCGGATTGGGAGGGGCGGGACCGCTTCCTGCTCTCGAACGGCCACTACGCCATCGCGCTCTATGCGGCGCTGATCGAGGCCGGCGTGATTCCCGAGGAGGAGCTGGAGAGCTACGGCACCGACGACAGCCGCCTGCCGATGTCGGGCATGGCCCAGTACACGCCGGGCATGGAGATGTCCGGCGGGTCGCTCGGCATCGGCCTCTCGATCGCGGTCGGCAAATGCCTCGGCCTGAAGCGGAAGGGCTCGCCCAGCTTCGTCTACACCCTGTTCTCCGATGGCGAGCTCGACGAGGGCTCGGTCTGGGAGGCGATCATGGCGGCCGCGCACCACAAGCTCGACAACCTGATCGCCATCGTCGACATCAACAACATGCAGGCCGACGGGCCTTCCACCCAGATGATGGGCTTCGAGCCGCTGGTGCCAAAGCTCGAGGCCTTCGGCTGGTATGCGCAGCGCGTCGACGGCAACGACATCGAGGCGGTGCGCGAGGCCTTCGATCGGGCGCGCCAGCATCCGTTGCCGCAGCCGCGCATGATCGTGGCGGATACGCTGATGGGCAAGGGCGTGCCCTTCCTCGAGACGCGCGACAAGAGCCACTTCATCCGCATCGAAGCCCATGAGTGGCAGCTCGCCCTCGCGGCGCTGGACGCCGGGAGGAACGCATGAAGCCGGTCTTCTCACCACCGACGCCGGGCAAGCCGCGCCTGACCACCTCGGCCATGATCGCCTCGATCGCCGCCGAGGGTCAGGCGACGAAGCCCGCCCCCTTCGGCCATGCGCTCGTCGCGCTGGCCGAGGGCCGCCCCGACATCGTCGGCATGACGGCGGATCTGAGCAAATACACCGACCTGCACATCTTCGCGAAAGCCTATCCCGACCGCTTCTACCAGATGGGCATGGCGGAGCAGATCCTGTTCGGCGCGGCCTCCGGGCTGGCGAGCGAGGGCTTCACGCCGTTTGCCACGACCTATGCCGTCTTCGCATCGCGGCGGGCCTATGACTTCATTCACCAGACGATCGCCGAGGAAGATCGCGACGTGAAGATCGTCTGCGCGCTGCCCGGCCTGACCTCGGGCTACGGGCCGAGCCACCAGGCGGCAGAGGATCTCGCCCTGTTCCGGGCGATGCCGAACATGGTCGTGGTCGACCCCTGCGATGCGCTCGACACGGAGCAGGCGACCGCCGCGATCGCAGCCCATAAGGGGCCGGCCTATATGCGGCTGCTGCGCGGCAACGTCCCGCTCGTGCTCGACGCCTATGACTACCGCTTCGAGCTCGGCAAGGCGAAGCTCCTGCGCGAGGGGCGCGAGGTCCTCGTCATCGCCTCGGGCATCCTGACGATGCGGGCGCTGGAAGCCGCGAAGCTGCTGGAGGCCGACAAGATCGGCGTCGCGGTGCTGCATTGCCCGACGATCAAGCCGCTCGACGTCGCAACCATCGAGGCCGAGGCGCGCCGCTCGGGGCGGCTGGTCGTCGTCGCCGAGAACCACACCGAGATCGGCGGACTCGGCGAGGCCGTCGCGCGCCACCTGATGATGGCCGGCGTCCATCCGACCTTCCGCCACATCGCCCTGCCCGACGCCTTCATGGCCGCAGGCGCCCTGCCGACGCTGCATGACCGCTACGGCATCTCGGCCGAGGCGATCAGCGCCTCGATCAAGGGCTGGCTGGGCTAAAGCGGCGCAGCATCGGGACGGGGCGCTTCGCTGCCCGTCCCTGGCCTCGTTTCGAGGGCGCGGGCCGCATCGTGCATCGCGGCCAGCCCGGCCTCGCGGACCATGGCGGCGATCTCGGCGAGCTGCGCCGCCAGCGGGTTGGTCTTGCGCCAGACCATGCCGATCGTCCGGGAGGGCCGCGGTGCCTCGAGCCGGGCGACGGAGACGGCGGCGCTGCGGATCTCGACGGCCACCGCCATTTCCGGGATCAGGGTGACGCCGATGCCGGCGCCGACCATCTGCACGAGCGTCGAGAGCGAACTGCCCTCCATCAGGGCCCGCGGCGCCAGAGGCGAGAGGTCGCAGACCTCCAGCGCCTGCTCGCGGAAGCAATGGCCCTCCTCCAGCAGCAGAAGCCGCATTTCGCGCAGCATCGTCGTGCTCGGCACCGGCCGCGCCGCCTCGTCGCGCGAGCGGACGAGGACGAACTCCTCCTCGAAGAGCGGCGTCTCCGCCAGCGAGGGTTCGGAAGCCGGCAGCGCGACGATCGCCGCATCGAGCCGGCCGCCGACGAGATCCTCGATCAGGAGGCGGGTCAGGGCCTCGCGCGGGCTCAGCTCGACATCCGGGTAGCGCCCGACCAGCGCCTTGATGAAGCGGGGCAGGAGATAGGGCGCGACCGTGGGGATGACCCCGATGCGCAGGCGCCCGGCGAGGGGGCCGCGCGAGGCGCGGGCGAGATCGGCGAGTTCGTCGATCGCGCGCAGAATGTCGCGGCCGCGCAGGGCGAACTCCTCGCCCAGCGCCGTCAGCCGGATCTGCTTGGCGCTGCGCTCGACCAGCGTGACGCCGAGGCTGTCCTCGAGATCCTTGATCTGCAGGGAGAGGGCCGGCTGCGAGATCGCGCAATGCTCGGCGGCGCGGCCGAAATGGCCCTGGCGGGCGAGGGCATCGAAATAGCGCAGGTGCCGGATGGACAAGGCCGCCATAGGTTTTTCTCATCGCTCCAATTATAAATTCAAAATTAATTTTATCACAGTCGCGTGCTAAGCCCCACCCCAGCTGACCGGTCCGCGACGGATCGCGGATCACGGAACCGAGTGGGGAGACAGTGATGGACGGACTGAACACGGCGCCGCAGGGCAAATGCCCGGTGATGCACGGCGCGAACACCAAGGCCGAGGCCGCGGTGATGAACTGGTGGCCGAATGCGCTCAACCTCGACATCCTCCACCAGCACGACAGCAAGACCAACCCGCTGAAGGGCTTCAGCTACCGCGAGGCGCTGAAGACGCTCGATGTCGCCGCGCTGAAGCGCGACCTTCATGCGCTGATGACCGACAGCCAGGAGTGGTGGCCGGCGGATTGGGGCCATTACGGCGGCCTCTTCATCCGCATGGCCTGGCACGCGGCCGGCTCCTATCGCCTGGCCGACGGGCGTGGCGGCGGCGGCACCGGCAACCAGCGCTTCGCGCCGCTGAACTCCTGGCCGGACAATGCCAATCTCGACAAGGCCCGCCGACTGCTCTGGCCGATCAAGAAGAAGTACGGCAACCAGGTCAGCTGGGCCGACCTGCTGATCCTCGCCGGCAACATCGCCTATGAGTCGATGGGCCTGAAGACATTCGGCTTCGGCTTCGGCCGCGAGGACATCTGGCACCCCGAGAAGGACATCTACTGGGGCGCGGAGAAGGAGTGGCTGGCGCCGTCCGACAGCCGCTATGGCGACCTGATGGATGCGGCGACCATGGAAAACCCGCTCGCCGCGGTGCAGATGGGCCTGATCTACGTCAATCCGCAGGGCGTGAACGGCGTGCCCGATCCGCTGCGGACGGCGGCCCATGTGCGCGAGACCTTCGCCCGCATGGCGATGAACGACGAGGAGACGGCGGCGCTGACCGCCGGTGGCCATACGGTCGGCAAGACCCATGGCAATGGCGACGCCGCGCTGCTGGGTCCTTCGCCCGAGGGTGCCGACATCGCCGAGCAGGGCCTGGGTTGGATGAACCACACCACCCGTTCGGTCGGCCGTGACACGGTGACCTCGGGGCTGGAGGGGGCCTGGACCACCCATCCGACGAAGTGGGACAATGGCTATTTCGACCTGCTCTTCGGCTATGAGTGGGAGCTCAAGACGTCGCCGGCCGGCGCCTTCCAGTGGATGCCGATCAACATCCGCGAGGAGGACATGCCTGTTGATGTCGAGGATCCGTCGATCCGCGTCATGCCGATCATGACCGACGCCGACATGGCGATGAAGATGGACCCGGCCTACCGCGCGATCTGCGAGCGCTTCCACCGCGACCACGCCTATTTCTCGGAGACCTTCGCGCGGGCCTGGTTCAAGCTGACCCATCGCGATATGGGGCCGAAGATCCGCTATGTCGGGCCGGACGTGCCGGCCGAGGATTTGATCTGGCAGGATCCCGTTCCCGCCGGCCGGCGCGACTACGACGTCGCGGCCGTGAAGGCGAAGATCGCCGCCTGCGGCCTCTCCGCCGCCGACATGATCGCCACCGCCTGGGACAGCGCCCGCACCTATCGCGGCTCCGACATGCGCGGCGGCACGGACGGCGCCCGCATCCGCCTGGCTCCGCAGAAGGACTGGGAGGGCAACGAGCCGGCGCGGCTGGCGCGCGTCCTCAGCGTGCTGGAAGGCATCGCGGCCCAGACCGGCGCGAGCGTCGCCGACGTGATCGTGCTCGCCGGGTCCTATGCCGTCGAGCAGGCGGCCAAGGCGGCCGGCGTTGCGGTCGAGGTGCCCTTCGCGGCCGGCCGCGGTGACGCCACCGCGGAACAGACCGACGCGGACTCGTTCAAGGCGCTGGAGCCTCTGGCCGACGGTTTCCGCAACTGGGCGAAGACGGATTACATCGTCAGCCCCGAGGAAATGCTGCTCGATCGCGCCCAGCTTCTCGGCCTCACGGCCCAGGAGATGACCGTTCTGGTGGGCGGCCTGCGTGCGCTCGGCGTTAACCATGGCGGGACGAAGCACGGCGTCTTCACCGACCGCGCCGGCGCCCTGACGACGGACTTCTTCGTCGCCCTGACCGACATGGCTTATCGCTGGGAGCCCGTGGGCAAGAACTCCTACCACATCGTCGAGCGCAAGAGCGGCGCGGTGAAGTGGACGGCGACCCGTGTCGACCTCGTCTTCGGCTCGAACTCGATCCTGCGCGCCTATGCCGAGGTCTATGCCCAGGACGACGGCCAGGAGAAGTTCGTCAAGGACTTCGTCGCCGCCTGGACCAAGGTGATGAACGCCGGCCGCTTCGACCTGAACTGAGCCTGCATGGCGGCTGCGGCCGCCTTACGCCACCTCTATCCCCGCGCCTCACGGCGCGGGGTTTTTTGTTGGCGGGCGCGGTCTCGCAGCCTGCCCTGCCATCGCTCCTGCGGCATCGGCGCCCAGGGGCACCTCGCGCGCTTGCGGCGGCGGGGCGACAGGCCAATATCGGGGGCATGACAGCACTGATCGTCTGGTTTGATGGGGGATGCCCGCTCTGCCGCCGCGAGATCGCGGCGATGCAGCGGCTCGACCGCGCCGGCCGCATCACCTTCCTCGACGTCGTCTCGGACGCGACCGAGTGTCCGATCGACCGCGGCGCCCTGCTGGCCCGCTTCCATGCGCAGGAAAACGGCGTGCTGCTGTCGGGCGCCGCGGCTTTTGCCGCGATGTGGCGCGCCATCCCGTTGCTGCGCCCCTTCGGCCTCGCCGCGCGCAACCGCCATGTCGGGTCGGCGCTGGAATGGCTCTATGTGCGCTTCCTGCGCCATCGGCCGGCCCTGCAGCGCTGGGTCACGGCCCGCGCGGCGAGGCCCTGAACCGCCGCCCTTGACGAGCCACGGCCGGACGAACCTGTCTCAACATCGGGACCCTCGTCGCGCCCCTCGCCCACAGCCTCGTGCAGACAGGCGTCGCCACCATTCTCTTGCGGCATGGGATTGGTGCATACAGCATACGCGCTCGTCGGCATGGCGCCCGGCTCGCGGGCGCGTGATGATGTCATCTGCTCGCGACCACGCTGCGGGCGCGCGAAGAGGCCGGGTGGACGCGAAACGCTGTCCGCTAACCGGCCCGAACAGGGAGGACAGGACGGATGGCGTTGCCACTCGCGGGCATCAGGGTGCTCGATATCTCGCAGGTCATGGCCGGGCCGTTCTGCTGCATGCTGCTGGCCGACATGGGCGCGGACGTCATCAAGATCGAGCCGCCCGGCACGGGAGATTCGACCCGGCAGTCGATGGGCTTTCGCCTGAAGGGCGCCGACAGCCCCGGCTTCCTGGCGCTGAACCGCAACAAGCGCAGCATCGCGCTCGATCTCAAATCGGAGGCCGACCGCGCCGTCCTCTACGCGCTGGTCAAGACGGCCGACATCCTGATCGAGAATGCGCGACCCGGCGTCGCCAAGCGCCTGGGCATGGATTACGAGACGCTGAAGGCGCTCAATCCGCGCCTGATCTTCGCCAGCATTTCGGGCTTCGGCCAGACCGGCCCCTGGTCGCAGCGACCGGGCTTCGACCTGATCGCCCAGGCGGTCTCCGGCGTGCTCAGCGCGAACGGCCTGCCCGGCATGGAGCCGGCAAAGAACTCGATTCCCGTCGCCGATCTCGGGGCCGGACTGTTCACGACCTATGCCGTGCTCAGCGCGGTGATCGGGCGGCAGACCTCCGGCAAGGGGCAGTTCGTCGATGCCTCGCTGTTTGAGGCGGCGCTCGCGCTCTCCGTCTGGGAAACGACGGAGTTGTGGGGCACCGGCAGGACGCCGGAGCCGATCGGCTCGGCCAACCGCATGTCGGCGCCCTATCAGGCTGTGGCGGCTTCCGACGGCTGGTTCGTGATCGGCGCCGCCAATCAGGGCCTCTGGATGAAGCTGCTCAAGGTGCTCGGCCGCGAGGATCTCCAGGCGGATGAGCGCTTCGCGACCAATGCCGCGCGCATCGCCAACCGCCTCGAGCTCATCGACGCGATGGCGCCGACCTTCGCCTCGCGCACGCGCCAGATCTGGATCGACGGGCTGCTTGAGGCGGGCGTGCCGGCCGCGCCGATCCTTGACTATGCGCAGGCTGTCGTCAGCGAGCAGGCGGTGGCGCGCGAGATGGTGCAGATGGTGCCCCACCCGGTGGAAGGGGCCTTCAAGGCACTCGGATTCCCGGTGAAGCTCAGCGCCACGCCGCAGCAGATGCGCCTGCCACCACCGCTGCTCGACCAGCATGGCCCGGAGATCCGGCAGGAATTGGTCGCCCGCGGCCTGCTCGCGCCGGAGGCCGCGGGCCTCACGGCCGATGCGGTGGCCGCGCGCCCGCGCATCGGCTTCATCGGCATCGGCATCATGGGCGAGGCGATGGTGCGCCGCCTGCTCGATCTCGGCTACAGCGTGACCGTCTGGAACCTCGAGCCCGAGCGGCTGGCGACAGTCCTGCCGCATGGTGCCGTCGCAGCGGAGTCTCCTGCGGCTGTCGCGGCCGCGAGCGACATCGTCATGCTCTGCGTGCTGCACATGCAGGCCGTCGAGCGCTGCGTCCTGGCGCCGGATGGGATCGCCGCTGCGGCCTCGGCTCCGAAGCTCGTGATTGATTTCTCGACCGCCGATCCGGAGGGAACGCGCCGTGTCGCGGCGAAGCTGAAGGCGCTGACGGGCGCGGGCTGGATCGATGCGCCCGTCTCTGGCGGGCCGCAGCTCGCCCGCACGGGGCAAATGACGGTGATGGCCGGCGGCGACCCCGATGATTTCGAGGCGGCCAAGCCGCTTCTCGGGCAGATGGCCGGCAACGTCACCCTGATGGGGCCGGTCGGGGCCGGCCAGACGACCAAGGTCATCAACCAGGCGATCGTCGGCACGGGCTATGTCCTGATGGCGGAGGCGCTGATGCTGGCGGAGGCCGCGGGCATCGACGCCGCCCGGCTGCCGCAATGCCTGGCGGGCGGCCATGCCGACAGCAGCCTGCTGCAGCGGCTCTATCCGCAGATGCAGCAGCGCGCCTTCGAGCCACCTTCCAGCTATGCGCGGCAATTGCTGAAGGATCTGAAGGCCGTCTCCGCCTTCGCCCAGGGGCTGGGGCTCGATCTCCGTGTCATCGAGCAGGGCGTGCAGCGCTACAAGGACTATGTCGCGCTCGGTCACGAGATGTCGGATTCGGCGGCCGTGGTGAAGCTCTACGAGCACGAGGCCGCATCACGCGGAAAGGGCCGGCCATGAGCGCCGCGCCGAGCCCCCTGCCCGCCCGCCCACGCGCCGTGATCGACGCCCATCACCATATCTGGGACCTCGCCAACGACCTGCCCTGGCTGAAGGAGGAGCGCATTCCCTTCCGCTATGGCGACTATTCGCCGATCTGCCGAAACTACATGCCCACCGACTACCGCGCCGACACCAAGGGTTGGCCGGTCACCGGCTCGGTCTATGTCGAGGCCGAATGGGCGCGCGACAAGGCGGCGCTGGAAAGCCCCTGGGTCGCGGCGGTCGCCGCGCGTGACGGCGTGCCCTCCGTCATCGTGGCGTGGTGCGATTTCGCGGCGCCGGAGGCCGGCGCCCTGCTGGCGTCCCATGCCGCCGTGCCGATCGTGCGCGGCGTCCGGCACAAGCCGGCAGCGGCCGCGAAGCCCTCCGAGGCCCGCCGCGGCGCGCCGGGCTCGATGGACGATCCGCGCTGGCGCGAGGGCTACGGCCTGCTGGCGCGCCACGGCCTGTCCTATGATCTGCAGACGCCCTGGTGGCATCTCGATGCGGCGGCCGATCTGGCCAGGGATGTCCCGGCGACCCAGATCATCGTCAACCACACCGGCCTGCCGGCCGACCGCAGCCCGGAGGCGCTCGCCGCCTGGCGCCGCGCGCTGGAACTGGCCGCCGCGCAGCCCAACATCGCCCTCAAGATCTCAGGGATCGGCCTGCCGGGGCGGCCCTGGACCGTCGAGGGCAACGGGCCGGTGATCCGCGACGCGATCGCGATCTTCGGCAGCGACCGGGCGATGTTCGCCAGCAATTTCCCGGTCGACGGGATCGTGGGGGATTTCGACACGATTTTTTCGGGCTTCCTCGCCGCCACCACGGCGATGAGCGATGGCGAACGGGACCGGCTGTTCCACGACAATGCGCGGCGGATCTACCGGTTCTGACAGGGCGCAAGCGCCGCGGCGATTCATTTCGATAAAACCGGAAATATAGATTGACTGTGTTTGCGGCGTCGATCATGCTCGCAGCATGGACACGATCATCGCAGCATCGCGGCTGGAGGCACTGGGCAACCCGACCCGGCTTTCGCTCTACCGCGCCCTCGTCCGCGCCGGCCATGGCGGGTTGTCGGTCGGGGACTGCCAGAGCCGGCTGGGCATCGCGCAGTCGACCCTCTCCTTCCATCTGAAGGCGCTGATCGTCGCCGGGCTGGTGAGCCAGGAGCGGCAGGGCCGCACCCTCGTCTGCCGCGCGAATTTCGAGGTGATGAGCGGCCTCGTCGACTTCCTCGTGGCGGAATGCTGCCGCGACGAGTGCTGTGGGACGTCGGACGCTAGCGCCGCCTGACGGCGCGGGCGTTCATTCGGCAGAAGGAACGGACATGAACCAGACCATTGCCATCATCGGTGCAGGACCGGTGGGCCTCGCCGCCGCCGCGCATGCGCTCGAGCGCGGGCTCGATCCGGTCGTGCTGGAGACGGGGCCGGCGGTCGGCCATGCCGTCCGGCAATGGTCGCATGTGCCGATGTTCTCGCCCTGGGCCTTCAATGTCGATGCGGCGGCCGAGCGGCTGCTGAAGACGGCCGGCTGGGCGCGCCCGGACGGGGAGACCTATCCGACCGGCGGCGACCTCGTTTCGCGATACCTCGCCCCGCTGGCCGCCGTGCCCGCATTGCGCGAGCGCATCCGCCTGCACACCGAGGTGCTGGCCGTCTCGCGCCGCGGCTTCGACAAGGTCCGCACCGCCGGGCGCGAGACCGCGCCCTTCGCGCTGCGCTGCCGCGCCGGCGGCGAGGAGACGACGCTCTTCGCTAACGCCGTGATCGACACCTCCGGCACCTGGTTCTCACCCAATCCCGCCGGCTCGGGCGGGCTTCCCGCCATCGGTGAGGCGCAGAACGCCGGACGCATCCGCTACGGCATGCCTGATGTGCACGGCGCCGATCGCGGGCGCTATGCCGGCCGCAGGGTCGCCGTGCTCGGCGGAGGGCACAGCGCCATCGGGACGCTGACCGCCCTCGCCGCCCTTCCCGACGCCCCCACGCCGACGGCGGTCATCTGGCTCTATCGCGGCGCCGATGTCGCGAAGGCCTATGGCGGAGGGGCCGCCGATCAGCTGTCGGCGCGCGGCGAACTCGGTCTGCGCCTCGCGCAGCTCGTCGAGAGCGGGCGCCTGGCCGTCGAAACCGGCTACCGGCTCGAGCGGATTGAGAGCGATGCCGCCGGGTTGCGGCTGATCGCCGATGACGGCCGCACTGTCCTGGCCGACGAACTGATCGTCGCCACCGGCTTCAGGCCCGATCTCGGCCCGCTCAGGGAATTGCGGGTCGCGCTCGATCCGGCGCTGGAATGCCCGCCGGTGCTGGCGCCGCTGATCGACCCCAACGAACACTCCTGCGGCACGGTGCGTCCGCATGGCGCGGCCGAGCTCGCCCATCCCGAACCCGGCTTCTACATCGCCGGGATGAAGGCCTATGGCCGGGCCCCGACCTTCCTGCTCGCGACCGGGCATGAGCAGGTCCGCTCCATCGTCGCGGCGCTCGCGGGCGACCATGAAGCGGCGCGGCGGGTCGAGCTCGTGCTGCCGGAGACGGGCGTGTGCAGCGCCACGCCGGGCGGCAGCCGGGCGGGCGGTGCCAGGACGGCCGCTGCGGGCTGCTGTGGCGGGCCGGCGCCTGTGCCGAGCACCGCCTGCTGCGCGCAGGATCACGACGCGAAGGCCGCGGGCGAGCCCGGCTGCGGCTGCGGCGGCACCACGAAGACGCCGGAGCTCGCGACCGCCTGATGACGACGCTTTCTGCTCCGCCTGCGGGCTCCCCTGCCCGCGGCCATCTCGGCCTGATCGTGGCGCTCGGCGCCACCCAGGTCGCCGGCTATGGCACGCTCTACTACACCTTCGCGGTGCTCGCCCCGGAGATGACCAAGAGCTTCGGCTGGGCGCCGGAATGGACCTATGGCGCCTTCGCCGCCGGCCTTCTGGCGGGCGGTCTGGCTGCACCCTTTTCCGGCCTGCTGATCGACCGCTTCGGCACACGGGCGATGATGAGCCTGGGCAGCGTGCTGGCGGCGGCCGCGCTCTATGGCCTGTCGCAGGCGCGCGACCCGGTGAGCTACTACGTTGCGATGATCGCGGTGGAGACGGTGGCGACGCTGGTGCTCTACGACGCTGCCTTCACCGCGCTGACGCAGGCGGAGGGGGCGGGCGCACGACGCGCGATCAGCAAGCTCACCCTGATCGGCGGCTTCGCCTCGACGCTGTTCTGGCCGCTGACGACGGCCCTGCTCGCGCATTACGACTGGCGCAGCATCTATCAGCTCTACGCGATCGGCTATCTCGCCCTGTGCCTGCCGCTGCATGCGCTGCTGCTGCCGGCGCGTGGCGGCAAGGCAGCCTCGGTCACGGCGCCGAAGCCGGAGGGTGACGGCCAAGCCTATCTCCTTGGGCGGGATCGTACGCGCGCCTTCCTGCTGCTGGCACTGGCGTTCTCCCTGCAGGGTTTCGTGATGTCGGCGATGTCGGTGCATATGCTGACGATGCTGCAGGGACTGGGGCTCAGCGCGGCGCTCGCCGTCGGGATCGGCGCCATGGTCGGCCCCTCGCAGGTGACCGGCCGGCTGGTCGAGATGCTGTTCGGCACCAATCTGGAGCCGACAACGACGGCCTGGGTCTCGGCGACGCTGATGCCGATCGGCTTCGCGCTGCTGCTGGTCAGCGGCACCACGGCGACGCTCGCCGGGCTCTTCGCCATCGCCTATGGCGTCAGCATGGGGCTGAGCTCGATCGTGCGGGGAACGGTGCCGCTGCGGCTCTTCGGCCCGGCCGGATATGGCGCGATGCTGGGCAAGCTCTCGGCACCAGGGCTGGCCATCCGCGCGGCCGCGCCCGTCGCCTTCGCGGTCATGGTCGAGCGGGCCGGGCTGATGCCGAGCACGATTCTGCTGATCGTGCTCTCGGGGGCGGCGGCGGCGGCCCTGTTTGCGCTGTCGCGCTATACCGTCTCCGCGCCGGGTGCCGGCGGCAGATGAGTGCGGGCGGGAGCGGCCGGGGTCAGGCCAGCGCCGCCGCGATCTCCGCCACCGTCGACCGGGCGGTGCGCATGACGCCGATCAGGGTTGCGGAGGCCGCGCCGGTCCAGTCGCCATAGCCCACGAGCCAGAGCCCCGGCTCATCGATCGACCGGCTGCCGCTGGTCGCGACGCGGCCATCCGCCCCGACCACGCCGAGCGGCGCCAGATGCGACAAGGCGGGCCGAAAGCCGGTGCACCAGATCACCGCATCGACGGTCGAGCGCGTGCCGTCGGGCCAGACGACACCGTCTTCGGTAAAGCGGACGAAGGGCGCGACCGCGTGCAACACGCCGCGCTCGCGCGCCTCCCTGACCGGCGGCACCATGACGACGTCGCCGAAGCCGCCGATGGGCAGGTCGATCGTGCGGCCCTCCTGGGCGGCCCGCCAGCGCGCGGTCGCCCGTTCGAACAGGACACGGCCATCGACATCATCCGGCAGGAAGGCGGGCGGCGTCGCCGTCACCCAGGTGACGTCAGCCACCAGTGACAGCTCGGCCAGGATCTGCGCCCCGGAATTGCCGCCGCCGACGACGAGAACGCGTTGGCCGGCGAATGCGCTCGGTGTGCGGTAATGCGCCGAATGGATCTGGCGCCCCGCAAACAGCGCCTGATCCGGATAGTTCGGCCGGAACGGATGGCGCCACGTCCCGGTCGCGCTGACGACGAAGCGGGCGCGGCGGGTGCCGGCGCTGGTCGCGATGGAGAACCCGGCGCCGTCGCGGTTGACGGCCTCGACCTCGACCGGCCGCTCGACATTCAAGGCGTAGCGCGCCTCGTAGCGGACGAGATAGTCGATCACCGCATCGCGATCAGGGTACCCGTCCGGGCTTGCCGGCATCGGCCAGCCCGGCAGCGAGCTCCATTGCGCCGGCGAGAACAGCCGCAGCGAATCCCAGGCATGGAGCCAGGCGCCGCCGGGCTTCTCCTCGCCATCGAGAATAGCGAAGCGAAGCCCCGCCCGCTTCAGAAAATAGCCGCAGGCGAGCCCGGCCTGGCCGCCGCCGATGACCACCACATCCAGCAGCTCGTCCATGCCGGCTCTCCTCTGCGATGCGGCGGTCTGAGACCGACGATGCGCGCCTCTTCATGACACCACTGGCAGCCAGAGCCAAAGCGCCACCAGCGCGGCCAACAGCACCGGCGGCGTCAGGACGAGCCCGACCTTCATGTACTGGCCCCAGCCGATGGTCTGGCCCTTGCCGGCCAGGACATGCAGCCAGAGCAGGGTCGCGAGCGAACCGATCGGCGTGAATTTTGGGCCGAGATCGTTGCCGATGACATTGGCATAGATCATCAGCTCCTTCGTCAGCGGGTCGACCGCAGCCCGGTCGATCGCCAGCGCACCCACGAGCGTCGCCGGCATGTTGTTCATCACCGAGGCGAGGCCGGCGACGAGGAACCCCGTCCCCACTGTGGCGACGAAGCTGCCCTGGGCGGCGAGCCAGACGAGGATGCCTGCGGCGATGTCGGTCAGCCCCGCATTCCCGAGCCCGTAAACGACGAGATACATCCCGACCGAGAACAGCACGATCTGCCAGGGCGCCCCGCGCAAAACCTTGGATACGGAGACGACCGCCCCCGTGCCGCCTGCGAACCAGCGCCCGGCGATCGCCATCAGCAGCAACGCGGCGGCTCCCGTCACGAAGGCGATCGGGATGCCGAGGGGCGCCGTGGCGAAATAGGCGACGAGCAGGACGCCGAGCAGCGGGACGGCGGCGCGGAAGACGGCCCTGTCGCGGATCGCGGCGGCCGGCGCTTCCAGTTCTTCCACCGCATAGGCCGGCGGGATGTCGCGGCCGAACCAGAGCCAGAGCACCAGCAGTGTCGCAGCGAGCGACGCCAGGTCGACCGGCACCATCACCGCCGCATAGCGCGCGAAGGAGATGCCGAAGAAGTTCGCCGTGACGATGTTGACGAGGTTGGAGATCACCAGCGGCAGCGAGGTCGTGTCGGCGACGAAGCCGCAGGCGACGATGAAGGCCATGGCGCCGGCGGGTGGAAACTTCAGCCGCAGCAGGATGGCGAGAACGATCGGGGTCAAGAGCAGCGCCGCGCCATCATTGGCGAAAACGGCGGCGATGACCGCGCCCAGCAGGATCACCAGCGGAAACAGCCGCCGGCCGTTGCCGCCACCCCAGCGGGCGACATGCAGCGCCGCCCAGGCGAAGAAGCCGGCCTCGTCGAGGATCAGCGAGATGACGATCAGGCCGACGAAGGTGAAGGTCGCATCCCAGACGATCTGCCAGACCGTGCCGACATCGGCCCAGCCGACGACGCCCGCCAGGAGAGCAACAACTGCGCCGCCGAGCGCCGACCAGCCGATGCCCAGCCCGCGCGGCTGCCAGATGACGAGGACGAGCGTGGCCATGAAGATGGCGAGAGCGAGCATGACGGTGTCCGGCGTTGTGTCCTGGGCCGTCCGCGTCAGCGGTGCGAGCGGGACGGGAACGGAGGGAGCGGCTCAGCGGGGCGCGGCGAGCCAGGTGACGACCTCGCCGTCTTCCTTGGTGAAGCGCGCGACGGGGTCGTCGAGCAGGTCCAGTACGCGTTCGGAGGGGCGGCAGAGCCGCGTGCCCCGCCGGGTAATGACGATCGGGCGGTTGATCAGGATCGGGTGCGCCATCATCGCGTCGAGCAGGGCATCGTCGCTCAGCGCGGGATCGCCGAGGCCGAGTTCGGCATAGGGCGTGCCCCTCTCGCGGAGGATATCGCGGGGCCGCGCCCCCATCGCCGCGAGCAGCCCGACCAGCGTCTCCCGACTCGGCGGGGTCTTCAGATACTGGATGACGACCGGCGCCTCGCCCGAGGCCCGGATCATCGCCAGGGCGTTGCGCGAGGTGCCACAGGCGGGGTTGTGATAGATCGTGACGGTCATCGCGCGCGGCCTCAGGCTTCCGCGCAGCTGCGCGGGGCGAGCGCGAGGATGTCGCCGCAGAGCGCCGTGTTTCCGCCGCAGCAATCGGCGGTGAGGAAGGCGAGCAGCCGCCCCATTTCGACGAAGCGCGCAGCGTAGAGGATCCGCCGCCCCTCCCGCCGTGAGGCGACGAGGCCCGAGCGTTCCAGCGTGGACAGGTGGAAGCTCATGCGCGTCGGCGCGATCCCGAGGCGCTCCGCGATCTCGCCGGAGGGCAGGCCCTCGGGCCCGGCCCTCACCAGCAGGCGGAAGGCGGCGAGACGGTCGATCTGCGCGAGGGCGGAGAGTGCTTCGATGGCGGCTTCGTCATCCATCCTGCAACACTACAAGTATTGTTGCATGATTCAAGTCGAAGAGAGCCCGGCGCACCGCGGCGGCCGGGCTCGGTTCGGGAAGGCTGCGGCAAGGCGCAGCCGCTTCAGGCGGCCTTGCGGACGACGTCGAAGGGGATCTCGATGTCGACGGCCAGCGTCGAGACCTGGGCGCCGCGCTCCATCTTGACGGTGACCTTGTCGGCATCGATCTGCATGTGCTTGGAGATCGCTCGCAGGATTTCGTCCCTGAGCTTCGACACCAGATCGGAATCGCCGACGGCGGCGCGCTCATGCGCCAGCAGGACCTTGAGGCGTTCGCGGGCGGCCGGCGCCGACTGAACGCGCGAGAAGAAACGACGCAGGTTCATGCCGCCTTCCTTCCAAAGATCTTGCCGAAGAAGCCCCGCTTCTCGCCGGGGATCATGATCGGCAGATTCTCGCCCTGGAGCCGGCGCGCGGCCTCGAAATAGGCGATCGAGGGGGCGCTTCGGTCATCCGCCAGCGTCACCGGCGAGCCGAGATTGGAGGCGCGCAGGACATCCATGCTCTCGGGGATGATGCCGAGCAGCGGGATGGAGAGGATCTCCAGCACGTCGTCGACCTTGAGCATGTCGCCACGCTCGGCCCGGACGGGGTCGTAGCGGGTCAGCAGCAGGTGCTTTTCCATGTGCTCGCCGTTCTCGGCGCGCAGCGTCTTGGAATCGAGCAGGCCGATGATGCGGTCGGAATCGCGCACCGAGGAGACCTCCGGATTGGTCACCACGATGGCGACGTCGGCATGGCGCATGGCCAGCGTCGCGCCGCGCTCGATGCCCGCCGGGCTGTCGCAGATCACCCAGTCGAAGACGCTCTTGAGCGCGCCGATGACCTTCTCCACGCCCTCGGCGGTGAGGTTGTCCTTGTCGCGGGTCTGCGAGGCCGGCAGCAGATAGAGCGTCTCGACGCGCTTGTCGCGGATCAGCGCCTGGGTCAGCTTCGCCTCGCCCTGGATCACGTTGACGAGGTCGTAGACGACCCGCCGCTCGGCCCCCATGACGAGGTCGAGATTGCGCAGCCCGACGTCGAAATCCACTACCACGACCTTATCGCCACCCTTGGCGAGCGCCGCCCCCAGCGCGGCGGACGAGGTCGTCTTGCCGACGCCCCCCTTGCCCGAGGTGACCACGATGACCTTGCCCATAGACCTCTCCCGATTGTCCCGATGTCGCCCGGTCAGGCGATCGACCCGACCTTGAATGTTTCGCCTTCGAGCCAGATCTGCACGGCCTTGCCGCGCAGCTCCGGCTCCATGTCCTCGGCGGTCTTGTAGAAGCCGTCGATCGCCAGCAGCTCGGCCTCGAGCCGGCTGCAGAAGATGCGCGCCGACGCGTTGCCCATGGTGCCGGCGAGCGCCCGGCCCCGCAGCGTCCCGTAGACATGGATCGAGCCGCCCGCGACGACCTCGGCGCCCGAGGCGACCGAGCCGACGATGGTGACGTCGCCCTCCGGGAAGAACAGCGACTGGCCAGAGCGCACCGGCTGCGTGACGATGATCGACGGCACCGGCTTGCCCGGCGTCGGGTCGGAGCGGACGACGCTCTCCGGCGCCACTGCGTCCGGCACCGGAACCGCCTCGGCCGCCGGTTGCTCGACATCGGCGGTCGAGCGCCCGCCCGACATCGCCGGCGGCAGATCGGAGCCCAGCATGGAGGCCCTGGCCCCCTCGATGCCCATGATCCGGACGCCGCGACCGGAGAGCTTGCCGACGAGGTCGCGCAGCTCCGCCCGGTCCAGTTCGAGCCCCTCGATGTCGAGCACGACGGGCCGCCGCAGGAAGAAGCCGGCCGAGAGCGCGGCCAGTTCGTCGAGCCGGATCAGCCAGTCCTCGAGCGGCAGCTCGGGGGTCAGCGTCAAGGCAAGGTAGGAGCGCCCCTTGAGGCGGATGGGCCTGGGTTTGGTTAACACGGCGGTCATCTTGGTAAATTTTCGGTGTCTTCGGTGTATTCAGCCAATGGTTAACGGCTGGTAAATGCCGCCGCTCGGGAGGCCTTTCCGGCGGGCTGTGGCATGCGTGCCGCGGGCCATCCGAAGGGAGAGGCGCAGAGCCCTGAAACGTGCGATCCTCGCGGCCGGGCGATGTGCCTGCGGAGCCGACCATGGACATCATCGTAACGCCCAGCGGCCCGACCAGCTGGGCCCTGATCGACCTGCTCGGACGCAATATGGGGCGCGTCGAGCTGGCGGCGCCGGACGAATACCGAATCATTCCCGGAGAGCGCGTCGCCGAGAGCATGCGCGCGATGAAGCACGGCCCCTTCGCGACGCTCGATGCCGCCCTGTCGCAGATCGAGGTGTTCACCCGCTCGACCTGCCGGCTCGCTCCCGCGGCCGACTAGCGCGGGCGCGGCCTTAAGCGGCGGTCACCGGGCGGCGGGAGCGACCTGCCCTGTGCGCGCGCGCAATGTCTGCGCGACCGCGGTTCCCTGGTCGATCAGGAGGTTGATGTCGTTGGTGGCGACGATCAGCCGGGCGCCGAGATCGAGCGCATGCGACTGCAACAGCGCCGCGCCGACGCCGATGACCCCGAAGATCTTGCCCTGCGCGAGCGTCGCCGCCGCAACGGCCGCGAAAGCCGCCAGCACCTCGGGATGGTCGACCGCTCCCAGATGCCCCATGTCGGCGGCGAGGTCGTTGGCACCGATGATGACGGCGTCGACGCCGGGAACAGCCGCGATGGCACCGGCCTCAGCGACGCCGCCGGCGCTCTCGACCATGGCCACGATGACGGTGTCCGCCTCGATCCGCCTGACCATCTCGGCGGCCGGGGGCACCTGGAAGCCGAGCCGCGCCAGCGGGCTCGGCAGAGAGCGCTTGCCGAGCGGCTGGAAGCGGCATTTCTCGACGATCAGACGCGCCTCCGCGGCGGTCTCGACATGGGGCACCACCACGCCCTCGGCGCCGCAGTCGAGCACGCGCGCCAAGTCCGGCGCGTAAGGCCCGCCGACGCGGACCAGGCAGGGCAGCCCGGCCTCGAAGGCGGCAACACTGATCGAGGCGGCGTCACCGATCGCGATCGGCCCATGCTCCATGTCGACCAGCAGGAAATCGAAGCCGCAGCTGCGCGTGACGGTGACGATCTCGACCGTGCGGATGACGCAGGCCGCGAGCCCGATCGGCGTGCGCCCGTCGGCCAGCTGCCGGCGCAAGGTATTTCGCATGGCACGTCATCTCCCATCGCAGCCCAGCGACCGGCTACCACACGCATAGTGCGTGCACAATGTGCACAAGATGCGAACAATCGCGCTTGTCTTCCGCATGCATTTCAGGCGCTATCGTCCGGGAACGGCTTCGTTCGGCTGGCATGTCGCTTGCTGTGCCGACAGCCGGACGCGAGCGGCCGGATCGGGCGCCGACGCAAGCCCGAAGCCAAGGGGAGAGACGGGAATGACGGTGACCACCAAGGCCTCGATGCACCGCAGCCTGCTGGCGGCGTTCGCCGCGGCGGCGCTCTCCTTCATGGCCCTGCCCGCGCAGGCCCAGACCACGCTGAAATGGGCCTATGTCTACGAGCCGGCCGAGCCGCATCACAAGGGCGCGGTCAAGGCCGCCGAGCTGATCGAGCAGCGCACCGGCGGGCGCTACAAGATCCAGCTCTACCCCTCTGCCACGCTCGGCAAGGAATCGGATCTCAACCAGGGCCTCTCGCTCGGCACGGTCGACATCATCATCAGCGCCGCGAGCTTCCAGGCCCAGGTCTCGAAGCCGCTCGGCGTGACCTATTTCCCCTTCGCCTTCCGCGATTTCGACCATGTCCAGGCCTATGCGAAGAGCGACCTCTACCGGCGCCTCGCCGACGGCTACGAGAAGGCGACCGGCAACCGCATCGTCGCGCTGACCTATGCCGCCGAGCGGCACGTCACCTCCAGCCGGCCGATCCTGACGCCCGCCGACATGAAGGGCCTCAAGATCCGCGTGCCCGACGCCGCCGCCTACATGGCCTTCCCCAAGGCGCTCTCAGCCAACCCGACGCCGATCGCACTGGCCGAGGTCTACACCGCCCTGCAGAGCGGCGTCGTCGACGCACAGGAGAACGCCTTCAACACGATCTGGTCGAAGAAATTCCACGAGGTGCAGAAGCACATCATGCTCACCGGCCACGTCATCGACGTGCTCAACACGGTGATCGGCGGCGCCACCTGGAAGAAGCTCTCCGACGCGGACAAGGCGATCTTCGTCCAGGCGATGCAGGAGGGCAGCCTGCACGCCTCCACCCTGATCCGCGACGAGGACGACAAGCTGCGCCAGGAGATCGTCAAGGCCGGCACCAGCACGATCCATACGGTCGACAAGGCCGCCTTCCAGAAGGCCGTGCTGGCGAGCTCGAAGCCGGCGGATTTCGGCTTCGTCCAGGCCGATTTCGACGCGCTGGTGGCGTTGAAGTAGGCCGGCTGCGGACTCCCCCATGACCACGCCGGCCCGCCTCGACGATCAGCCCGCCGTCCTCAACGAGAAGGGGGAATTCCAGGTCGAGGACGAGGCGATCGACCTCTCGGTCTATGCGATCGAGGAGTGGCTCGGCTTCGGGGTGTTCTGCGTGCTCGGGGCGACGGTCTTCCACCAGTTCTTCACGCGCTATGCGCTGAACGATTCCGCCGCTTGGACCGAGGAGATCGCGCGCTATCTGCTGGTCTGCACGGTGTTCATCGGCATCGTCGGCTCGGTGCGCAAGAACAGCCACATCCATGTCGACTTCTTCTATCACTGGCTGCCGCGCTGGATCACGCGGCCGCTCTCGACGCTGGTGGATCTCGGGCGGATCGCCTTCTTCGGCTACGCCGTCTGGCTGACCTGGCAGCTGATCTCCCGCATCGGCAGCCAGCCCATGTCGGTCGCGCCGATCGCGATCGGCTGGGTCTATGGGGTGGTCATGCTGAGCTTCGCGGCGATGACGCTGCGGGCGATCCAGGTCGCGCGGCGCAACTGGGCGAACGGCTACAGCGTGCTGGAACGCCCGGAGACGGCGGGCGCGTCGTCATGAGCGCGCTGTCCTTCAAGCTGCTCTTCCTCGCCCTGATGGGCTCGGGCATCCCCGTCGCCATCGCGATGGCGGGCTCGTCGCTGATCTACATTCTCGCGACCGGCATCGCGCCCGATTTCGTCATCATCCACCGCATGTTCGCGGGGCTGGATTCGTTCCCGCTGCTGGCGGTACCCTTCTTCATCCTCGCCGGCAATCTGATGAACTCGGCCGGCATCACCAACCGGATCTACAATTTCGCGCTCGGCCTCGTCGGCTGGATGCGGGGCGGGCTCGGCCACGTCAATGTCGTCGGTTCGGTGATCTTCTCGGGCATGTCGGGCACGGCGGTCGCGGACGCCGCCGGTCTCGGCACCATCGAGATCAAGGCGATGCGCGAGCATGGCTACGATGTCGAATTCGCCGTCGGCATCACCGCCGCCTCGGCGACGCTCGGGCCTATCATCCCGCCCTCCCTGCCTTTCGTCGTCTACGGGATGATGGCGAATGTCTCGATCGGGAAGCTCTTCCTCGCCGGCATCGTGCCCGGCATGGTCATGGCCCTGCTGATGATGGCGACGGTCAGCTTCTATGCCCACCGCAACAAATGGGGCGGCGACGTGCCGTTCGAATGGCCGCGGATTCTGCGCGTGCTGGGCGAGCTCGCGATCGTGGCCGGTTTTCCCCTCGCGATCTGGCTTGCGGTCGATGCCGGCGTCTCGCCGCGCATCGCGGTGATCGCTGGGTTCGTGCTGCTGCTCGCGGCCGACAAGGTCTTCCGCTTCGCTGCCGTTCTGCCGCTGATGACGCCGGTGCTACTGATCGGCGGCATGACGTCGGGCCTGTTCACCGCGACGGAAGGCGCCATCGCGGCCTGCGTCTGGGCGGTTTTCCTGGGCACCGTCTGGTACCGGACGCTGAGCGGCCGGATGGTGATCAAGGCCTCGATGGAGACGGTCGAACTGACCGCCACCGTGCTCTTCATCGTCTCGGCGGCGTCCGTCTTCGGCTGGGTTCTGGCGGTGTCGCGCACCACGGAAATGATCGCGGGCTGGGTGCTCGCCTTCACCTCCGACCCGGCGATGTTCCTGCTTCTGGCGAATGCGCTGATGCTGTTCGTCGGATGCTTCCTCGAGCCCACCGCCGCGATCACCATCCTGACGCCGATCCTGCTGCCGATCGTGCTCAAGCTCGGCATCGACCCCGTCCATTTCGGGCTCGTCATGGTGCTGAACCTGATGATCGGCCTGCTGCATCCGCCGATGGGGCTCGTGCTCTTCGTTCTCGCCCGCGTCGCCAATCTCAGCTTCCAGCGAACGACGATGGCGATCCTGCCTTGGCTGGTTCCGCTGCTGCTGAGCCTGGCGCTGATCACCTATGTCCCTGCGATCAGCCTCTGGCTGCCGCGCCTGCTGCAGTAAGCGTCCGGGCGGCCCGACCCTTGAACCGGCCCCGCGTCGTCGCCACAAGGTGCGGCGAAGGCGCATCCCGGCGCCGCCCCATGGAGACGATGATGGCTTTGCCGCAGACGATGAAGCAGGTGCGCTTTTCCGGGCCCGGAGGGCCGGAGGTGATCGAGATCGAGACCGCCCCCGTGCCGCAGCCGGGAGCGGGCCAGGTCCTGATCGCAGTCGCTGCCGCCGGGATCAATCGGCCCGATTGCCTGCAGCGGGCCGGCGGTTATCCGCCGCCGCCCGGCGCGACCAAGGTCCCCGGGCTGGAAGTCTCCGGTCACATCGTCGCGGTCGGCGCGGGCGTGGCCGAGAGCCGCATCGGCGAGGCCGTCTGTGCGCTGCTGATCAGCGGCGGCTACGCGGAATATGCCGTCGCCGACGAGGTGCTCTGCCTGCCGGTGCCGAAGCCGCTTTCGCTGCTGGAGGCCGCCGGCCTGCCCGAGACCTATTTCACCGTCTACGACAACGTCTTCACCCGCGGGCGGCTGCGCGCCGGCGAGACCATCCTGATCCATGGCGGCTCGAGCGGCATCGGCTCGACCGCGATCCAGCTCGCCAAGCAGTTCGGCGCCACCGTCTATGCGACAGCGGGCTCGCCCGAGAAATGCGATTTCTGCCGCTCGCTGGGGGCCGATGAAGCGATCGATTACCGCGCGCAGGATTTCCTGGCGGAGGTCAAGCGCCTGACCGACGGCCAGGGCGTGAACGTCATCCTCGACATGGTCGGCGGGCCCTATATCCAGCGCAACATCGCAGCGCTGGCGGTGGAGGGGCGCATCGTGCAGATCGCCTTCCTGCAGGGCCCCAAGGCCGAACTCGACCTGACCGCGATGATGATCCGCCGGCTGACGCTGACCGGCTCGACGCTTCGGCCGCGCTCCGTGGCGCTCAAGGCGGACATCGCCGACAAGCTGCGGCAGGAGATCTGGCCGCTGCTGGAGGCCGGCACGGTGAAGCCGATCATCCATGCGACCTTCCCGCTGGAGCAGGCGCGGCAGGGCCACGCGCTGATGGAGTCCAGCGCCCATCTCGGCAAGATCATGCTGACCGTCGGCGGCTGAGCCGTCGACCCCATCTCGGCGCCGGAGCAGGCTCGCGGGCCTGCGCCCGGCGCCATGGCCCGGCCGCGATCATCGTGCTGTTATGTCGGCGATTCGCTCTGGCGTCGCCTCGGGCGGCCCGGGCGAAAAGCCGCTCCGAAGAGATCGCGAATGCCGCCAGCCCGATCCGCCGACCCGGTTCAGAGCGCACCCCGTTCGAAGCTGTCGATCGCGGCGCTGGCGAGGTCCCCGATCGACTGCGAGCCGTCCGCCATCAGGCGGACGACGATACCGCCGAGCCTGGCCCGGGCGGCCTCGTCATCGTCGCGGATGCGCCCCTTGCCGGCCAGGACCGCCCAGGCGCGGGCCTGCACGGCCTCGGCGACGAGCAGCTCCTTCGAGTTCAGGACTCCCGGAAAGCGGAAATCGGTGGTCTGCATCGGCGTAGCCTTCATCGTTGAGAGGGCGAGATATGCTGCGGGTCGTCCCGCGCAAGACCGCTCTCCCATGGTCATGTCCGGGTTTCGGCGCCCGCCCCCCGGTGTCGCCCCATGACGACGCAGAAGCCCGCGACGGGTTCCTTCGCCGCATTGGGCGCCATCGTCTCGGGAGCCCTGCTGCTGCAGCTCGCGGGCACCATCGTCAACACGGTGGTGCCGCTGCGCATGGCGATCGCCGGGCAGCCGCCGCTGCTGATCGGCCTCGTGGCCTCGGCCTATTCCGTCGGCTTTCTGATCGGCTGCTTCGCGATGCCGTCGCTGGTGCGCCGCATCGGGCATATCCGCGCCTTCGCCGTGTTCGCCGCGCTGCAGGCGGCCGCGACGCTGAGCTTCGCGCTGATCCCCGAGCCCTGGTGGGGCGGCCCGCGCCTCATGATGGGGCTGGCCGCGGCGGGACACGGCATCTGCATCGAGAGCTGGATCAGCGGGCAGGCCAGCGGAGCCCGGCGCGGGCGCATCTTCGGCGTCTATCAGCTGCTCAACCGAGTGGCGATGATCGGCTCCCAGCTCGGCGTCGGCTATGTCGCGATCCAGTCGCAGGATGTCTTCCTGCTCGCCAGCATGGTGTTCTCGTTCGCGCTGATCCCGGTGGCGCTGACGCGGGCGCGCGGGCCGGAGTCGAGCGACGTGGTCTCGGTGGGCCTGCGCGCGCTGTGGCGGCAGGCCCCCGCCGCCGTGGTGGGCTGCCTCTATGTCGGGCTGGTCAGCGGCCCGCTGACCAGCGTCATCCCGGCCTATGGCATCCTCGCCGGGCTCGACCAGCGCAACACGATCCTGCTGACGGCGGGAATCCAGGTCGGCGCGCTGCTGATGCAGTGGCCGATGAGCCTGCTGGCCGACCGCGTCGCCAGCCGTCTCATCATGCTCTGCGCGGTCAGCCTCGTCACCGCGACGGCCGCGACGCTGCTGGTGATCCAGGCAGCCGATGTGGCTCAGGCGCGTGTGTGGCTGTTTTCGCTGTTCGCGCTGATCGGCGGCTGCAGCATTCCGCTCTACACGGTGGCCGTCACCCATGCCTATCTGCGGATCGGCCGCGAGCAGGCGGTGGGGCTCTCGGCTCAGCTTCTCTTCCTGTGGGGCACGGGCGCGGCGGTCGGGCCTGTCGTCGCGACCGCCCTGATGCAGGCGATGGGCGCGCGCGGGATGCTGGTCTATCTGATGGCGCTGTCCGCCCTGGTCGCGATCTACATCACCCTTCGGATCACGCGGAAGCCGTCCCCCGTCTTCGTGGACGGCGAGCGGGCCTCGGGCGGACCGACCATCCCCGAGATCGAACTGACCAAGCGCTAGCCGCGCCGCCGCAGAGGAGCCATCCTTGTCCAGCACCCCCTATTACGACGGCGTCGTCATCGACCAGACCGACCGCAGCGCGCCGCTGGAGATCGAGTTCGGCCGCTCGAGCGACTGGCAGGACGAGAACCTGATCTATCTCGTCGTCGATGGCCGGCCGCTGATCATGGATGACGCGACGGGCCGCCAGATCTACACGGCGATGATGAAGCTCGGCGCCTATCTCGGCTACGATCAGGCGCCCTGAAGGCCCCGGGCGAAGCCCGGCAGGGTCGTCGTCCCCTCGCCCGCACCGATGTCGAGCACCTCGTCGGCGGTCGCCGCCAGCAGCGCCCGGTCATGGCTGATGAGGACGAGGCCGAGGCTCTCGCTGGCGACGATCTCCGCCAGCAGCGCGATGGCTTCGCGCTGGACCAGCGGGTCGAGGCGCGAGGTCGGCTCGTCCGCGACGATCAACGCCGGCTTGAGCAGGAGGATGCGCGCCAGCGCGAGGCGCTGGGCCTCTCCGCCCGAGACCTCGCCGGGGCGCCGCGCGAGCAGCTTGCGGTCGAGCCTCAGCCGCTCGAGCAGCGGCGGCAGCACTTCGTCGAGCGCGAGACCCGGCACGACCTCGGCGAGATCGGCGAACTGGCGCGCGAAGCTGCGTCCGGGCAGGAAGACGCTCGCCGGATCCTGATGAAGCTTCTGGTAGCGCTGACGCAGGCGGCGCGCGCCGGTGCGATCGCGATAGGGGTCGACGCCCTGCCAATTCACGGCTCCGGCCGACGGGGGCTGCAGGCCGAGCAGGATGTTGCCGAGCGTGGTCTTGCCGCAGCCGCTGCGCCCGGTGAGGCCGAGAATGCCGCCTGGCGGGATATGGACGTCGACACCGGAAAACAGCGGCTCCGCGCGGCTGAAGCCAAAGGACAGCCCATGCGCGGAGAGCACCGGCGCCTCGAGGTCGCAGCAACGCAGGCAGGGTCGCCAGGTCGAGGGGTCGGCAGCGAGCCAGGCGCGCGTATAGGGATGGTCCGGGGCGGCGAAGACGGTGTCCGCCGGGCCCTGCTCGACGATGCGCCCGTCGCGGAGCACCGCCAACTGACCGCCGAGCGCGCGCGCCAGCGCCACATCATGCGTGATCACGAGCAGCGCGCGTCCGGCGCCGCCGAGCGAGGCGAGCAGCGCGGCGGACTGGGCGACGCGCGCGGCATCGAGCCCCTTGGTCGGCTCGTCGGCGACGACCAGCGGCGCGCGGCCGACCAGCGCGGAGGCGACGAGGACACGCTGGGCCATGCCACCGGACAGCTCGGCCGGAAAGGCGCGCGAGACGCGCGGCGGCAGATCGACTGCGGCCAGCGCCTCCTGCGTCGTCAGCCCATGACCGGCCTCGCCGTGCCGCGCCGTGCCGTCGCGCGCCCCGGCATCCCAGAGCTGCGGCGCAATCCGCATCGTCGGGTCGAGCGCGGCGCGGGGCTCCTGCGGCAACAGCAGCGTCTCGCGCGACCAGAGCAGCCGCAGCAGCCCGGCCTGGCTGGCCTCGACCGGTGCATGCCCGTTGATGGCGATGCTGCCGCTGGCGGAGAAGCCGGCCGGCAGGAGGCCCATCACGGCCTGGGCGATCAAGCTTTTGCCGCTGCCGGTCTCGCCGATCAGGAGCAGCACGGAGCCGGCCTCGAGCGTCAGGTCGACATCGCAGACCAGAGCGGTGCCGCTCCGGTCCCGGATCGTCAGTCCCGAAAGGGCCAGTGCGGGCGCGGTCATCACATCTCCTCCGGCATGGTGGGCGGCTCGGCGAGGGCCTGGCCGAGCAGCGTCGCCCCGAGCACGGCGAGGAAGATCGCCAGGCAAGGCGCCGCCATCTGCACCGGCGCCTCCGCCAGATAGGGCAGAAGCTCGCTGATCATCGCGCCCCATTCGGGCGTCGGCGGCTGCAGGCCCAGCCCGAGGAAGCCGAGCGAGGAGATCGACATGATCGCGGCGCCGAGCCCCAGCGTCGCCAGTGTCACGGTCTGGCGCAGCACCGGCGGCAGGACATGCCGGCGAAGAATCGTGAGGGCCGGGAAGCCGGCGAGGCGCGCCGCCTCGACATGGGGCTGCGCCAGCTCGCCGATGGCAATCGCCCGGGCCATGCGCGCGAATTGCGGCCAGAGCGCGAGCTTGATGCCGATCAGCATGGGCAGGACGCCGCCGCCGAGGAAGCCGGAGATCAGCAGCGCCAGCAGGATGCCGGGGAAGGCGAGCATCAGGTCGGCCAGGCGCATGATCGCGATGTCGGCGACGCGGCCGGCATAGGCCGCCACGAGCCCGAGCGCGACACCGACCCCGGTGGCGAAGCCGACGCAGGCGACGGCGATGCCGAGCGAGCGCACGCCGCCATGGACGAGGCGGGCGGCGATGTCGCGGCCGAGATGGTCGGTGCCGAACCAGTGCTGCGCGCTCGGACCCTCCAGCGTGCGGACGAGGTCCTGCGCGGCCGGGTCATGCGGGATGACGAGCGGGCCGATCACGACCAGCGCCGCGAGCCCGCCGAGCAGCAGCAGCGGGGCGACGAGCGGACGGCGGATGCGGGTGGGCGGATGCGTCAGGGCGAGCGTCATGCGCTACGCCCAGCGAGACGGCGCGGATCGAGCCCGATGCAGGCGAGATCGGCGAGGAGATTGACCGCGGCATACATCAGGCCGACGACCATGCCCGCGCCCATGATCATCGGCACGTCGCGCGCCAGCAGCGACTTGACGAGCAGGTCGCCGAGGCCTGGATAGTTGAACAGCGTCTCGACCACGACGAAGCCGTCGACGACATAGGCGAATTGCAGGGCGGCGAAGGTCGCCACGGGAATCGCCGCGTTGCGCACGCCATGATGCAGGAAGGCGGAGCCGGCGCTGCGGCCGCGGATGCGCGCAAACGTCATGTAGAAGGCGCCGCGGACCTCGACCACCGCATTGCGGATGATCCGCACCGAGAAGGCGGCCAGCCCCAGCGCCAGCGTCAGCGCCGGCAGCACCATATGCGCGCCGGTGCGGAACCCCGCCGGCGGCAGCCAGCGCAGGGTGAGCGCGAAGAGCGAGATCAGGCCGATGCCGACGAGGAAGCTCGGCATCGAGGCGAGCGCCACCGCCAGCGCGTTGGTGCCCCGGTCGAGCCAGCCGCCGGGCCTGAAACCGCAGGCGATGCCGAGCGGCAGCGCGAGGGCATAGGAGAGCAGCCAGCCCAGCGCGCCGAGACCGAGCGTGAAGCGGCCATGCTCGGCCAGTTCGCTCCAGACGGGCTGGCGCGACACCAGCGAGTGACCGAGATCGCCCTGGGCGAGCCGGCCGATCCAGCTCGCATATTGCGCCAGGAGAGGCCGATCCAAGCCCTCCTGCTCGCGCACTCGCGCGACAGACTCCGCCGTGACCCGGTCGTCGCCGCTGCGGGCGGCGGCGATGCGCAGGGCCGCATCCCCCGGCAGCGCCTGGACAAAGGCGAAGCAGAGGCTGGCGAGGACGAGCGCCGTCAGCACCGCCTGCACCAGACGCGAGGCGACGATGCGCAGGACGGTGCCCGCGGCGCCGCCGGGCCAGAACGAAGACCGGGCTGCACTCACGACGCGATCGTGACCCTGTCGAGGAAGTAGCGCTGCTCGAGCGGGTCCGTGACGAAGCCGGAGACCCGCGGATGAACGGCGACGATCTGGTCGTACCAGGTCACGGGGATGATCGGCAGCTCCTCATGGATGATGCCGGCGATGGCGCGCCTTGCCGTGGCGCGGCGCTTGTCGTCCGCCTCGGCGAGATAGCGCGCCACCTCCTGCCTCAACCCATCATGGCGCCAGCCGGTGGTGCCCGTCGAGCCCGGCGCGATGCTGTCGGCGGCATAGTCCAGCGCGATGGTACCGATCGGGTCGGGCACGATGACGAGATTGCGCGAGCTGAGACCCAGTTCGAGCGAGCCGTCCTTCTGCGCCTCGAAGATCGCCTGCGCCTCGCCGACGCTGATGGCGAGATCGAAGCCGATCGCGCGCAGCTGCGCCTGCATCGCGGTGGCGATCACCGGCAGCTCAGGCCGGTTGGCGAAGGTGCGGACGGTGCCGGCGAAGCGCACGCCGCCCTTGGCGCGGATGCCGTCGGCGCCGCGCGGCCAGCCGGCGGCGTCGAGCAGGGCGTTGGCGGCCGTGACATCCTGCCGGAGCGGAGCCAGGTCGGTGAAGTGCCATTCGGCCAGCGTCGGCGGCAGGTACTGCGTCGCCGCCAGCGCCTTGTTGCGCATGATGCCCGCCGCGATGCCCTCGCGATCCAGCGCCATGCTGAGCGCCCGGCGCACCGGAGCTTCGGCGAATTGCGGCTTGGCGCAGTTCAGCATCAGGATGTGGGTGCGCGGAATGATCACCCGCTCGATCGTCATGCCGGCCGATCCCGCGCGGCCGACGCCCTGCGCCGCCAGGTTGAAGACGATGTCGGCATCCTTGGCGACGGCGATGTTGGTGCGGGTGTCGCCATTGCCGACCGCGTCGTAGCGAACGGCGGCGACGCGGGCCTTCTCGCCCCAATAGGCCTCGTGCCGGACGAGCGCCAGGCTGCGGGGCAGCTCAGCCGCGCCGATCTTGAACGGGCCCGTGCCGATGATAGCCCGCACGCGGCCCTCGCCGTCGAAGGCGCCGGGTGCCAGCAGCGCGGCGGAGTTGTCGACCAGATAGGACAGGAGCGGGCCGAACGGCTTATCGAGCTTCAGCACGAGGTCCTGCCCATCGGCTTCCACCGCGGCGATGCCGGCGCGCTTCAGATAGAGCGATTGCGGCAGCAGCCGGTCGAAGGACGCCTTGGCGGCGGCGGCATCGAGCCGCGTGCCGTCATGGAACACGGCGTCGCGCAGCCGGAAGCGCCACTGCAGCCCGTCGTCGCTGACGCTCCAGGACTGGGCCAGGCCCGGCGCGATGCGCCCGTCCGGCAGCGAGGCGACCAGCGTCTCCGTGATGCCGGCGCGGGTGAAGGTGAAGCCGGATTCGCCGAGCTGGAGGGTCTTGACCTCCCAGGGCTGGGCGATGCGCAGCTCGGCCGGGCCCGCAGCCTGGGCGATGGTCGGGCGCGCGGCGAGCGCGGCCGCGCCGGCGAGCGCGCCCGACAGGAGGGCGCGACGGTCGAGAGGCGTGGACATCATGGGGAGGCTCCGGGGGTGTTGGCGGCGAGCATCGGCTTGCGGGCCGAGAGGATGAAGGTGTCGTCATAGGTCGCGAGCAGCCGCAGCCGCTCGCTCCAGGAGGCAGAGGCGAACTGGCGGCGCCCGATTCCGGTCAGGGGTCCGGTGCGGATGGCAACGAAGCCGGCGGCCGACGCCATGGCGGCGAGGGCGGGCGCCTTGAGCCCGTCGCGGAAGAAGACGCCGCGCATGATCCGCCGATGCGCCGCCTCGTCCCAGAGACGCGGCGCGGCCGTCAGCCGGTCGACCCAGCCCGACAGGCGCTGCAACAGCCTTGCCCGCCGCGAGCGGTTGACCCAGTCGCCATCGACGACGACCAGCGCCCCGCCGGGCTTCAGCACGCGCAGCCAGTCCGCCAGGGCGGCCTGCGGATCGACCAGCGTCCAAACGAGATTCCGGCAGATCACCAGATCGTAGCGGGCGTCGGGCATCATCGTGTTCTCGGCATCGCCGAGATGAAAGCGCACGGCGGAGCCACGGTGCTTGCGCTTCGCGCGCTCGATCATCGGCTCGCAGAGGTCGAGCGCATCGACGCTGCAGCCGAAGCCGAGCAGCACGCGCGTGACCTCGCCCGTGCCGGAGGCGAGCTCGAGCACACGGTCGCCGGGGGCGATCGGGGCATGGTGCGCGATCAGTCTCGACCAGGCGTCGAACTCGCCGCGCGACCTGATCTTGTGGCCATAGGAGAGATCGAAGGTCTCGGCGCGCCTCGACCAATAGGCGCGGATCTCGTCCTTCAGGCCGAAATTCGCTCCCGATGGCCCAGCGTCCTGCGCGGCATCTAGGGTTGTTTCCTGCAGCATCCGTCACCGGGCTCCCACGGACGGGGAGCGGTCGGTGCTGTGGCGCCGTTGCGTTCCGGACGCGCGAAAAGCCCGCGCGGGAGAGCGACCGTCATCAGAGCTCCTTCCGGGGCACCCCGCCCGGTCGATTGGCTTCACGACGTCGGCAGGTCTCCTGGCTCGCGGGTCGATGCTCCGTTCGGCCTTCCCGGGCGAACCCAGTGGCATGATCGAACGTCGCTCGCCGCTGACAGTTGCGGGGGCAGCTCCGGATTTGCGCCCTGACGGGCCCGCACCGGATTCCCTTTTGATCCCTCTCGGGAACCGACGCGGCGAAAAGAGCACGCCGGATGCTGCGCCGCAAGACAGAATGTCGCAGCCCTTCGCAGGCGCGGCGCGGCGCCCGGTCTTTTCGAGATCGCGCATGGCTCAGGCCGCCTGCCGGTCCCAGGCGGGGAAGGGATCCTCGAGCATGAGCAGGCCCTGCGTCATGCCGGTCGCCGGGCTGCCGGTGAGGCAGGAATCGAGCAGGGCGCGAATGACCGCCTCGTCCATCGCCTGCGTGCCGATGAAGACCAGTTCCTGGCGCCGGTCGCCCCAGGTTTGCGACCAGTGCTTGCGCATCAGCGAGGCGAACTCCTCCGAGCGCGGCCAGCGTTCCTTGGGCACGGCGGCCCACCAGCTGCCCATGCCCTCGGTGCGGGTGATGCGACCGGCCAGCGAGTATTCGCCGACCCAGCGCGGCCGGGTCGCCAGCCAGAAATGGCCCTTGGCGCGGATCACGCCGGGCAGGCGTTGCTCCAGCAGATCGTAGAGCTTGCGCGGGTGGAAGGGGCGGCGCGCCCGGTAGACGAAGGAGCGGATGCCGTACTCCTCGGTCTCCGGGACATGGTCCTTGAAGCCGAAAAGCTCCTTGTGCCAGAGCGGATGTTCCTGCGAGCGCTCCTCGCTGTAGAGCCTGGTGTCGAGCACAGTGGCCAGCGGCACGCGGCCGAAATCGGCCTCGACGATCCGGGCGTCGGCATTCAGACCGCGCACGACCTGGCGAACCTTCTCGCGTTGCTCGGGAGTCGCCTCGCCGATCTTGTTGATGACGACGACGTCGGCGAACTCGATCTGCTCGACCAGGAGATCGACCAGCGTGCGGCCATCGCCCTCGCCGGCCGTCTCGCCCCGATCGGCCAGGAAGTCGCGGCTGTCATAATCGGCGAGCAGGTTGAGCGCATCGACGACCGTGACCATGGTGTCGAGCCGCGCGACATCGTCCAGCGACTGGTCGTTCTCGTCGCGGAAGGAGAAGGTCGCGGCGATCGGCAGCGGCTCGGCGATGCCGGTGCCCTCGATCAGCAGGTAGTCGAAGCGCTTCTCGGCGGCGAGCCGGCGCACCTCGCTCAGGAGATCGTCTCGGAGCGTGCAGCAGATGCAGCCATTGCTCATCTCGACGAGCTTCTCCTGCGTCTGCGACAGGTCCGCCCCGCCCTCGCGCACCAGGTCGGCGTCGATGTTGACCTCGCTCATGTCGTTGACGATCACCGCGACGCGCTTGCCCTCGCGGTTGTTGAGGATGTGGTTCAGCAGCGTCGTCTTGCCCGCGCCGAGAAAGCCGGACAGCACGGTCACGGGCAGGCGGCGGTCGATGAAGAGGGCCTCGGTCATGGCGGGCAGTCCCAGGAGAGATCGTTGGATTTTGTTACAGTATAACATTACTCGGTTGTCAACGGCCCGGACGGACAAGCCGCCGCAGCGTCCCCCCTTTGACAGGCCTCGTCCCGGTGCTAGGAAGCGAGCCGGGAGACCCGCCCTTGTCCGCATTTCGCAAAAACGCAGCATCTCGCCGTTGGGTCGCGATCATCGCGGCCTATCTGCTCGTGCTGCAGGCGGTCTTCACGGGGCTGGCCTCGGGCGCCCATGCCGCGAGCGTGAGCCTCGACCGGTCGCTGGCGCTGGCACTCTGCGCGCCGGGCGAGATGCCGGCGCCCGCGGCGTCCGACCAGGGCACGGCCCAGCATGACCGCACGAGCTGTTGCGTGATCGGCTGCGCCCTGTCGGGCGGTGGCCTGGCCACACCCGCCGCGAGCTTCGTGCCAGTCGTTCACCGCCCCGTCGATCTCATCGCCTTCGCGCGCCATCTCGACGCGCCGCAGGGCTATGTCGCAGGCCGTTCGCCGGCCAATCCGCGCGCCCCGCCGTCCCAGGCCTGATCCCGCCCGCGCGCATCCCGAGGATGCCCGCAGGCTCGCTCACGCCTACGGACCCGGGCCGGCACCAGGCTGATCTCCCGCGATCATGACCTGCGGCCGTGCCGAGCAGCACGGACACCCTCCATGCCCCTCCATCCGCTGACGCGCCTATGTGCGTGTTTCGCGACGGGCCTGCTGATCGCAGCCGTCGCGCTGATCACGGTTGATCGCGCCGTCCCGCTCGAACCGGCGCTGAAGGTCGCCTGGCTCTGGCTGGGCGGAAACGCCGCGATCGCACTGTCGCACATCCTGCCCGCACTGCTGCGCGGCTGATCCACAGCGGTGCCCGCGCGCCGTTGCCTCTCGCCCCCATCACACCGCCCCCTCGGGGCCTCGTCACTCGAAGGATAGTCCCATGTCGATCCGTATCGTGCTCGCCACCCTCGCTGCGCTCGTCGCCGGCCCCGCTTTCGCCCATGTCACGCTGGAGACGCAGACCGCGGCGGTCGGCTCGACCTACAAGGCCGTGGCGCGCGTGCCTCATGGCTGCAAGGGCGCCGCGACCATCAAGGTGCGCGTGCAGATCCCGGAAGGGGTGATCGCGGTCAAGCCGATGCCGAAGGCCGGCTGGACGCTGGAGACCGTCAAGGGCCCCTATGCGAAGGCCTATGACTACTACGGGACGCCGGTCTCGGACGGCGTCCGGGAAGTGGTCTGGAGCGGTGGCCGGCTGCTCGACGAGCATTATGACGAGTTCGTCTTCCGGGCCTTCCTGACGACCGACCTCAAGCCCGACACCACGCTCCATGTCCCGGTCGTGCAGGAATGCGAGGGCGGCGGCGTCGAGCGCTGGATCGAGATCCCCGCCGCAGGCAAGTCCGCCGACGATTACAAGTTCCCGGCCCCGGGTCTGAAGCTCACCCCGAAGAAGTGAACCGAGCCACGCGGCCGGGCCTCTGCGCCCGGCCGCGACTGACCGTCGTCTCCGGAACCATCATGGCCGCACTCCATCGCCTTGCCCTTGTGCTGACCGCCCTGCTGTTCGCGGCCTTTGCTGCGAGCGGCAGCGCGCTGGCGCATGCGGCGTTGAACGGCGCGAGCCCGGCGGATGGCAGCGTGCTTCCCGCCGCGCCGTCAGAGATGACGCTGAGCTTCAGCGAGCCGGTGTCACCGCTGGCGCTGCGGCTGATCGCACCCGATGGCACAGCCACACCGCTCGACCAGGTCCAGCTCAGGGACCGCACGCTGGTGATCGCGGCGCCGGCAGGGCTTTCGCCTGGCACGCATGTGATCAGCTGGCGCGTCGTCTCGGCGGACGGCCACCCGGTCGGCGGATCCGTGCTGTTCTCGATCGGCGCACCGAGCCCGACGGCCCCCATCGCCGAGACGCAGCCCTCCGGCGTGCGGCCCATGCTCTGGGCCGGCCGCGTCGCGCTCTATCTCGGCCTGTTCATCGGCTGCGGCGGCGCCGCCTTCGTGGCCTGGGTCGCGCCGCTTCCGGCGCGGGCGCGAGGCGCCGTCAGCGCCGCCCTTCTGCTGGGCCTGGTCGCACTGCCCCTGTCGCTGGCCGCGCAGGGGCTCGACGCGCTGGGGGGGGATCTCGGGGCGGTGTTCCAGCCGCCGGTCTGGCGAGCGGCCCTGGGCACCAGCCTGGCCTCGATGCTCGCGATCGCCGCCGGCGCGCTGGCGAGCGGCCTGCTGGCGCTGCGGCTGACAGGCTGCCTCGGTCAGATCGCCGGGCTGTGCGGCGTCGGCCTGGTGGGGCTTGCCCTGGCATCGAGCGGCCATGCCAGCGCCGCCAGCCCGCAAGCCCTGATGCGGCCGGCGGTGTTCCTGCACGCGGCGTCCATCGCGCTCTGGGCGGGCGCCCTGCTACCACTGATCCAGGCGCTGAGACGTGGCGATGCCGCCGCGACGCTGCGGGGCTTCTCCTCGCGCATCCCTGCCATCGTCGCAGTGCTGCTCGGCAGCGGGCTCGTGCTCGCGGTGGTGCAGGTCGAGCGGCCCGCCGCGCTGATCGAGACCAGTTATGGCCGCGTGCTGCTGGCCAAGCTGGCGCTGGTCGCGCTCGTCCTGGGGCTCGCCGGGTTCAACCGCTGGCGGCTGACGGCGCAGGTCGAGACCGGGCGGCTGGTCGCCGGTCGCGTTCTGGGGCGCATCGTCGCCGTCGAACTCGTGCTGATGCTCGCGATTGTCGGCACGGCGTCGCTCTGGCGTTTCACCCCGCCGCCGCGCGCGCTCGCGATCGCTGCCGCGCAGCCGGCCACCATCCATATACACACGCTGACCGCGATGGCCGACGTCACGCTGACGCCGGGGCGCGCCGGGCCTGTCCATGTCGCGGTCATGCTGATGAACGGTGAGTTCGGCCCGTTGCCGGCGAAGGAACTGACGCTTTCCTTCGCCAACCCCGCCGCCGGCATCGAGGCGATCGAACGCCGGGCCGTCCGTGGCGCGGACGGGCTCTGGCGGATCGACGCTCTCAGCCTGCCCGTGCCCGGCCGCTGGAGCGTCGAACTCGCCATCCTGATCTCGGATTTCGAGATGCTGCGCCTGACCGACACGGTCGAGATCCGGCCGTGACCGATACCCCCTCAACCCCAAGGAGAACCACGATGAACAAGCCCCTGCACTATCTCGCCGCCGCGATGCTGACCCTCACCAGCGTGGTTGCGCTGGCGCATGATTTCACCGTCGGTCCGCTCAAGATCGACCATCCCTGGACGCGCGCGACGCCCGCCGGCGCCAAGGTCGCCGGCGGCTATCTGACGATCCAGAACAGCGGCAGCGCGCCCGACCGGCTGATCGGCGGCGCCTCCGACGTCGCCGGCCGCATCGAGATCCACGAGATGGCGGTGAAGGACGGCATCATGACGATGCGCCCGCTGGATGCCGGTCTCGAGATCAAGCCCGGCGCCAAGGCCGAGCTGAAGCCCGGCGGCTACCACATCATGTTCATGGAGCTGAAGCGCCCGCTCAAGGAGGGCGAGGCGGTCAAGGGCACGCTGCAATTCGAGAAGGCTGGCACGGTCGCGGTCGAATTCGCCGTCCAGGGCGTCGGCGCGCGCGAGCCCGCCCACAAGCACTGAACCCTCCCCCGCGACGACGACCCCTTCAATCCAACGGAACCCACCATGACGCTCTCGTTCAAATCCCTCCTGGCCGGCGCGGCGCTGCTGGCCTCCTCGCTTGCGGCGCTCGCCGCGCCCACCGAGATCACCGACGCGCTCGGCCGCAAGGTCACGGTTGATCTGCCGGTGAAGCGTGTCGCGGTAAACTTCAATTTCGAGGAGTTCACCGCGGTCGCCGGCGTCGAAGGTTGGCAGAAAGTCGTCGGCATCTCGCGCGCGCCCTGGGAGGGCTGGCGGCCGGTGATCTTCAACCGCTACAAGGCGGTGATCCCCAACCTCGCCGCCATGCCCGATATCGGCCACAGCGACGACAACAGCTTCAGCGCCGAGAAGGTCATCGGGCTGAAGCCCGACGTGCTGCTGATGTCGGAATGGGGCTACAAGGCGCTCTCGACGCAGATGCAGCAGATCGAGGGCGCCGGCATCCCCGTCGTCATCATCGACTACAACGCCCAGCTGCTCGAGCGCCATCTCGCCTCGACGCGCGCACTCGGCAAGGTGATGGGGACGGAAGCCCGGGCCGAAGGTCTCGCGAGCCTCTACGAGCGCGAGTACAACGACGTGCTCGCCCGCGTCGCGAAGGCCAAGGCGGCCGGCGCCCCGACCAAGAAGGTCTATGTCGAGCTCGGCCAGGCCGGGGCCGAGACGATCGGCAACACCTACAACAACACGATGTGGGGCAAGATCATCACCACGCTGGGGGCGCAGAACATCGCCACCGGCAAGATCCCCGGCCCCTGGGGACCGCTCAATGCGGAAGCCGTCATCGCCGAGAACCCGGACCTGATCCTGATGGCATCGTCCTCCTGGGTGAACCGGCCCAAGGCGGTGCGCACCGGCTACGACATCCCGGAAACCGAGACCCGCGCCAGCCTGATGCCCTATGCACAGCGCGCCGGCTGGGCCGAGCTGAAGGCGATCAAGGCCGGCGACATCAACGCCATCGAGCACGGGCTCGCCCGCACGCTCTACGACTTCGTGGCGATGCAATACATCGCCAAGCGGCTCTATCCGGAGGCCTTCGCGGATGTCGACCCGGTCGCGTCCTTCCGGGCCTATCACAAGGCCTTCCTGCCGATCGCCTTCAGCGGCACCTGGATGCTGCCTTTGAAGCCCTGAGCCCGGCGCGCCTCACCCTGCGGAGCCGCGACCCCGGCCGCGGCTCCGCACAGGCCCCCGACCGTCATCCTTCGCCTCCCGGAGACTTCCATGATCGCCCCTCTCAGGGCCCTGCTCGTCGCAGCGGCGCTTCTCGCCAGCCCCTTCGCCGCGACTGCGGCCCCGACCGAGATTGTCGACGCGCTCGGCCGCAAGATCACCGTCGACCTGCCCGCCAAGCGCCTCGTGGTGAACTTCAATTTCGAGGAGTTCACCGCCGTCGCCGGCGTCGCGGGCTGGCAGACCGTCGTCGGCATGTCGCGCACCGCCTGGGAGGGCTGGCGACCGTCGATCTTCAAGCGCTACACGGCGGTCATTCCCAATCTCGCGGCGATGCCCGATGTCGGCCTGATCGAGGATGGCAGCTTCAGCGCCGAGAAGCTGATCGCGCTCAAGCCCGACGCCTTCCTGGTGGCGGACTGGATGTTCACCGCGCTCGGCAGCGAGCGGGAACGCATCGAGGCGGCAGGCATCCCGATCGTCGTCATCGACTACAACGCCCAGATCCTGGAACGCCACCTCGCCTCCACCCGCGCGCTCGGCAGGATCACGGGCAGCGACGCCCGCGCCGAGGAACTCGCAACCTACTATGAGAGCCAGTATCGCGACGTGCTGGCCCGGGTCGCGAAAGCCCATGTCACGCGCAAGCCGCGCACCTATGTCGAGACCGGGCCGGACGGCGCCGACACCATCGGCGTCAGCTACGCCACGACGATGTGGGGCAAGATCCTGACGCTGCTGGGCAGCGAGAACATTGCGGTCGGCAGGCTCGCCGGCGCGTCGGGACGGATGAACCCAGAAGCCGTCATCGCCGCCGATCCCGATGCGATCTTCATCGCCGGCTCGTCCTGGGCCAACAAGCCCAAGGCGGTGAAGACCGGCTATGAGATGAGCGAGGAGCAGACCCGCGCCTCGCTCGCGCCTTACGCGGCACGCGCCGGCTGGGCCGGACTGACGGCGGTCCGGACCGGCAACGTCAACGCGATCGAGCACGGCCTGAGCCGCTCGCTCTTCGACTTCGTGGCGATGCAGTATATCGGCAAGCGGCTCTATCCGGAGGCCTTCGCGGATGTCGACCCGGCCGCGTCCTTCAAGGCCTATCACGAGAAGTATCTGCCGGTGGCCTATGGCGGCACCTGGATGCTGCCTTTGAAGCCATGAGCGCGATCTCCCTCACCGCGACCTATGCCGCGATGGGTGCGCGCCGCGTCGCGGTGCTCGCCATCGGCTGCGTCGCCATCCTCGTCAGCCTCGTGCTCGACGTCGCGACCGGGCCGGCCTTCCTGCCGGTCGCGGCGGTGGCGAAGTCCGTCTTCGGCCTGGCGCAGGACCGGACCGTCGACGCCATCGTCTGGTCGATCCGGCTGCCGATCGCGTTTGTCGCGCTCGTGGTCGGCGCGGCGCTGGGCTTGTCCGGCGCGATCATGCAGACGATCCTGAACAACCCGCTGGCATCGAGCTATACGCTCGGCGTCTCGGCCGGGGCCGGCTTCGGGGCGGCGCTCGTCATCGTGCTCGGCGTCGCCATGCCGGTGCCCGAGGCCTGGGGCATCCCGCTGATGGCGTTCCTCTTCGCGGGCATCGCCTGCGCGGGAGTCTACGGCATCGGCCAGGCGCGGGAGTCCTCGCCCGAGATGCTGGTGCTGGCCGGGATCGCGCTGCTCTTCCTGTTCCAGGCGCTGCTGGCGCTCTTGCAGTTCGTCGCCTCGCCCGAGGCGCTGCAGCAGATCGTGTTCTGGCTGTTCGGCTCGCTGCAGAAGGCGAGCTGGAGCAAGCTCTGGATCATCACGGCGGTGCTGGTCGCCTGCATCCCCGTCCTCGTCGCCGATGTCTGGCGGCTGACCGCGCTGAAGCTCGGCGACGAGCGGGCGCGGGGGCTGGGCGTCGACGTTCGGCGGCTGCGGCTGCGCTCCTTCGTGCTGATCTCGGCGCTGACGGGCGTCGCGGTCGCCTTCGTCGGGACGATCGGGTTCGTGGGGCTGGTGGCGCCGCATATCGCGCGGATGCTGGTCGGCGAGGACCAGCGCAGCTTCCTGCCGGCCTCGGCGCTCTATGGCGCGCTTCTTCTCTCGCTCGCTTCGATCGCCAGCAAGACGGTTCTGCCGGGCGCGATCGTGCCGATCGGGATCGTCACCTCGCTGATCGGCGTGCCCTTCTTCGTCTGGCTGATCCTGCGCAACCGGAGGGCCTTCTGGTGAAGCTGACCGTCGCAGGATTGAGCGTCCGCTATGGCGCGACGCAGGCGATCGAAGGGGTGGACGTCGCGGCCCATCCTGGCGAGGTGCTCGCCGTCATCGGCCCCAACGGCTCGGGCAAGTCCTCGCTGGTCAAGGCCGTCGCCGGGCTGGTGAAGCATTACGGCGTGATCAGGTTCGACGGCTCGACGGTCAGGCCGGAGCGGATCGGCTACATGCCACAGGACATCGGCGCGCGCGCCGCGCTGACCGTACTGGAGGCCGTGCTGCTCGGCCGCCTCGGGCGGCTGGGCCTGCGGGTGCGGCCTGACGATCTCGCCGCTGTCGAGGCGGTGCTGGGCGAACTCGACCTGAAGCCGCTCGCCTCGCGCTATCTCGGCGAGCTCAGCGGCGGCCAGCGCCAGCTCGTGTTTCTCGCACAGGCGCTGGCCTCCGAGCCTTCACTGCTGCTGCTCGATGAGCCGATCAGCGCGCTCGACATCCGCCACCAGCTCGAGGTGATGGAGATCGTGCTGCGCATGACCCGCGCGCGCGGCCTCACCACGCTCGTCATCCTGCACGATCTCAACATCGCCGCGCGCTTCGCCGACGCGGTCATGGTGATGCGCAAGGGCCGGGTGGTGTGCTGCGGCAAGCCGGGCGACGTCATCGAGCTGGAGATGGTGGCGTCGGTCTTCGGCGTTCAGGCGGCGCTGTCGTCGGCGCCCGATGGACGGCTGATCGTCACGCCGCTGCGGGCCTTATGAGCAGCCGGCATGACCATCCGGCGGCTCGTTCGCAGCGTCGTGACAACCGCCCTTGCGAAGACGCGCAGCTTGCCGCCTCGTCGGTCGCCGTGGCTGCTGCGATGGGGCGTCGGAGCCGACACCTTTGACCGCCAACTGAGCGAAACGAGGCCCGAGATGCTGCTTCATGCCATCACGCGTCGGGAGCGCCATGCCGTCACCACCGAAGCCATGGATCTGATCGCCGCGTTGGGCGGATGGGTCGATGATGCACGCATGTTCTCCAACACCATGACGACGATCCGCTTTCACCTCGCGGAGAGTCGTCTCGAGGACCTGCGATCACGCCTGTGCGAAGGAGGGCTGCCGACGACCGTTGCTGGCGGTGAGCTTCGGCAATCGCCCTCCGCCGATAGCGAGCGCGCCGGATCGCTGCAGATCACCTTCGTCCATGACGAGGGTGATCTGCGACACGACGTGCCGTCCGTGCCCGGCTGAGCGGTCATCATCCAGGGCTCGTACGTCGTCAGGTGGCTTACGGGCGCGATCTCACCGGAAGGGCGGGCTGTATTGCAGGCCGCCATTGGTCCAGAGCGCATTGGGGCCACGGGCGAGCTTCAGCCGCGACTGGCTGCCGAGATAGCGGTCGAAGGATTCGCCGTAATTGCCGACAGTCGCGATGATGCGCACGACCCAGTCATTGGTCACGCCCATCGCCTCGCCGAATTTGCCGTCCAGACCGAGGAAACGCCGGATTTCCGGATTGGCCGATTTGGTCATCTCGCGGACATTGGCCTGGGTGACCCCCAGTTCCTCGGCATTGACCAGTGCCGCCACCGTCCAGCGCACGAGATTGAACCAGCCCTCGTCGCCGGTGCGGACCCAGGGGCCGAGCGGCTCCTTCGAGATGACCTCCGGCAGGACGACATGGGCATCGGGGTCCTGCAGCTTGAGCTTGACCGCCGCCAGTGCGGAGACGTCGGTGGTGTAGGCGTCGCAACGGCCGGCCTCATAGGCCTTCAGCGCCTCCTCCGAGGTCGAGAAGGCCGCGGGCTCGTATTTCATGCCGAGCTTGCGGAAATAGTCGGCGAGATTGAGCTCGCTGGTCGTGCCCTGCGCGACGCATATCGAGGCGCCGTCGAGCTTGGTGGCACTGGCGACGCCGAGCTTCTTCGCCACCATGAAGCCCTGGCCGTCATAGTAGTTCACCGCCGTGAAGGTGACGCCCTGGCCGAGATTGCGCGAGAGCGTCCAGGTCGTGGTGCGCGGGAGAACGTCGATCTCGCCGCCCTGCAGCGCGATCAGCCGGTCCTTCGAGGTCAGCGGCACGAACTTCGCCCTGTCGGGGTCGTTGAAGATCGCGACCGCCAGCGCCCGGCAGATGTCGATGTCGAAGCCGTTCCAGCGCCCCGCCGCATCCTGGATCGAAAAGCCGGCGACGCCGGGGCTGGTGCCGCAGATGATGTGGCCCCGCTCCTTGATCTTGGCGAGCGTCGGGCCTGTCTGGGCTGAGGCCGGCAGGGTGGCGGCCGCCAGAGCGGCCAGGCCGAGAATCCAGTGCTTCATTGTCTTTCCCCTTGTCGTTGTCGGTCAAAAACGGGCGCAGCTCTCCCCGCGCAGCGAATGCATGTCCGCCGCGTCGTCGGTCCGGAATGTCGTCTTCTCGCTCGTCTGACGGCCGCGGGCCCGTGCCCGTCAGGCCGCCGCGGCTCCGGCCCTGCCCTCCAGCGCGACGAGCAACGCGTCGAGGTCGGCCCAGAGATCGCCCTCGTCCTCGAGGCCGATGCTGATGCGCAGCACCGGACCTTCCTTCGTCCAGGGCACGACGCTGCGGTCGCCCTTCACCGCCATCGGCGCGATCAGGCTGCGCGTGCCGCCCCAGGAGGCGCCGATGGCGAAGACCTGGAGCGCCGTCAGCGCGGCCTCCAGCACGTCGTCGGCCACCGGCTTCAGCACGAGGCTGAAGACGCCCGAGGAGCGGCCCATGTCGCGCTGCCAGATCTCATGGCCGGGGCAGGAGGGCAGCGCCGGGTGCAGCACGGTCTCGACCGCCGGCGAAAGCGCCAGGCGCCTGGCGAAATCCTCCGAGACCCGGCCCATATGGGCGACGCGCAGCCCCATCGTCTCGATGCCGCGCAGCGCCAACTGACATTCGTCGGGCGAGACACCGACGCCATAGCCGCGCAGCAGCTCCTTCAGCTTCTGACGAAGCGCCATGTCGGCGACGGTGATCGAGCCGAGCAGCAGGTCGGAATGGCCGCCGACATATTTTGTCAGGGCCTCGCAGGCGAAATCGGCGCCATGGGCCAGCGGCTTGAAGATCAGCGGCGTCGCCCAGGTGTTGTCGCAGCCGACGAGGCAGCCCTTCGCCTTGGCGGCCCTGACGATGGCGGGCACGTCCTGCACCTCCATCGTGCCCGAGCCCGGCGACTCAACCCAGACCAGTTTTGTCGCGTCGTCGATCAGCTCGGCGATGCCGGCCCCGATCAGCGGGTCGTAGACGCCGTAATCGATGCCGCGTGGCTTCAGGTAATCCTCGCAGAAGCTGCGCACCGGCGGGTAGACATGGTCGGGGATCAGCACCTTGTCGCCGGGCATCAGCACGGCGAGCATGACCATGGTCACAGCCGCCTGGCCGGACGGCACCAGCACGGTGCGCACGCCACCATGCAGGGCGGTCAGCTGTGCCTCCAGCGTGCGGGTCGTCGGCGTGCCGTGCAGCCCGTAGGTGTAGCCGTCGAAGCCGCGGTCCTTGCGCGCCGCGAAGCTCGCCGCATCCTTGTAGACGATGGTCGAGGCGCGGTGCGTCGGCACGGCGAGCGAGGCATAGCCCTCCTCGTTGACGGCCGGATGGTGAACGCAGCGGGTGGAGTCATGCATGGTGGGAATCCCTTCGTGGGACCATGCGTAAGCGATCGCCGGAGTGCCGCAATCAGGTGGAAGGCATAAGACGATGCCCTGATGTTATGGCCGCGACCGGTCCGTCCTGCGGCTCAGCGCTCGGCCATCAGGCAGTCGATGAAATCGCGCACCAGCTGTGATTTCGGCCGGTCGGCGGGCAGCAGCAGCACGCTCTTGCTGTGCACCGCAGGCTCGAAGGGCCGCAGCACGACCCTGGACTGGTCGAACCCCGCGATCGCATAGGGGCTGATCAGGCCGACGCCGACGCCTTCCGAAATCAGCGCGAAGACGGTGGCGGCGTAGATCGTCTCGACGACGATGCGCGGCGGCGCAGCGCCCGACTCGGCGATGGCCAGGTCGAGCCGCTGGCGCGCCCGGTCCTCCGGCACATAGGCGACGAAGTCCAGCCCGGCGAGGTCGTGCGGCGTGATCACGCTGCGCTCCGACAGGGGGTGCCCGACGGGCATCGCGCAAAAGGCCCGCGGCGAGACGAAGGGCTGGTGGACAAGCCCGCTGACATCGACCTCGTCGGCGGCCAGACCGAGATCGAACTCGCCAGCGACGATGCCGTTGCGGACGTCCCGCGAGGGCAGAACCATCAGCGTCACCGCCGTGTCGGGGCGCCGGTCGCGAAAGCGCCGGACCGCCCTGGGCACCAGCGAGGACCCCAGCGCCGACAGCGAGGCGACCCGGATCTGGCCGGCGCCATGGTCGCGGATGCGGGCGGCGGCGGAACGGATCTTGTCCATGCCGCGAAAGGCGGCCTGGACCTCGTCATAGAGCAGGCGCCCCTCCGGCGTCGGCACGATTCGGTTGCGCACGCGATCGAAGAGCAGGAAGCCGACCGAGGTCTCCAGATCGGCGATGGTGCGGCTGACGCCGGGCTGGGTGACGCCGAGCAGCTCGGCCGCGCGCGAGACCGTGCCGGCCTTCATGACGGCGACGAAGATCTCGATTTGGCGGCTGTTCACGGCAGCATTGCTCCGGCTGGTCCGCTCGCGCGGCTGGCGCAAGGCAAATCACAGCCCGCGCCGCGCCGCAAACCCGCGACGCTCGCGCTGTCACGAGACGGTCATCGACGCGGCGGTATCTGCGGCGCCATGACAGCCCTTCCGCCAACGCCTCCCTTTTCCGCGCCATCGGGCATCCAGCCGGGCGCCCGGGACGACGACCCGGTACCCGTGTTGCGTGGTGCCCCCGCCAACTCGCCCGCCATTGCCGCAGTGGCCTGATCCAGCTTCTATCGAACCCCGCCCCCGGAACCCTGCCGATGACCGATCACGATACTCCCCTCGCCGACCGCGTCGTCATCGCGGTCTTCGACGGGCTTCGCCCCGATATGCTGAGCGCCGAGGTGACGCCGAACCTGCTGCGGCTGGCCGCGCGCGGCACCTGGTTCCGCCGGGCACGCAGCGTTTTCCCCTCGGTCACGCGGGTCGCCACCACCTCGATCGCCACGGGCGCACCGCCCGGGGTGCACGGCATCGTCGGCAATGCCTTCCATCACCGCGAAGCGATTCCGGACCGGATCTTCGACACCAGCGACGCCGCGATGCTGCGCCGTGCGGAGGCCCATCATGAGGGGCGGCTGGTCGATGTCGAGACCATGGGCGACCGGCTGGCACAGGCCGGCAAGCGGCTGGCCGTCGTCCATGTCGGCTCGCCCGGCTCGGCGCATTTCATCAACCCCCGCGCCCGCGCCAACGGGCACTGGACGTTTTCCGTCCATGGCACCGAGGCCACCCAGACGCCGGAAGCGGTCGAGCAGGCGCTGGCCCTGCTCGGCCCGCTGCCGCCGCGAGAGACGCCCCGGATTTCCGAACTCGCCTATGGCGGCCGGCTGATGACGGAGCATGTCCTGCCCGTGCTGGCGCCCGATGTCGCGCTGATCTGGTTCAACGAGCCGGACACCACCTTCCATTATCGCGGACTCGGCTCTCCCGAGGCGAAGGCCGGGCTGAAGGAGGCGGACCGCGCCTTCGGAGCGATCCTGGACTGGGTCGAGGCGCAGCCGGATGCGGAGCGCATCACGGTGATCGCGGCCTCCGACCATGGCCAGATCTCGACGGGCTCCATCGAGCCGCTGTTCGATGCCGCCGTGGCCGCGGGCTTCAGCCTCAGCGCCCAGAAGGAGATCGGAGAGGCCGACCTCACCGCGACCGGCGGCATCAGCGGCGAGATCCGGCTGCGCGACCCCGCCGATCGCGCGACGCTCGCCCGCATCGCCGCCTGGCTGATGGAGCAGCCCGCCATCGGCCATGTCCTGTCGGCAGACCGCAACGGCGTCGAGGGCCAGGTCGACGGCACGCTCTCGCTCGCACTGATGGGCGTTGGCCATGCGCGCCAGCCGGAGCTGATGTTCATCCTGAAATCCGGGCTCGAAGCAGACCCTTACGGCCTGCCGGGCCTGGGCGCGATGACGCCCGGCGACGTGCCGCTCGGCGGCGGCATGCATGGCGGCATCAACCCGCACGAGCTCAACACGGTGCTGATTCTCGCCCGCGGCGACGGGGAGGAGTCCGGCGCCGTATCGCAGGAGCCGGCCGGCATCATCGACATCGCCCCGACAGTGCTGGGACTGCTCGGGGTCGCGCCGGCCCCGACCATGATCGGTCGCAATCTGGCGCGGCCGGCGCACAGCGAGGCGCAGATCCAGCGCCATGCAGCCGGAACCGGCGCCTTCAGCCAGACGGTCGAGATCGTCGAGCAGGACGGCCGCCGCTTCATCCTCGGCGGCGGGCATTAGCGCCCGCCACCTCCCGGAAGAGGCGCCGCCGTCACGCAGGTCACGCCGTCAGCGGCGCATGGCCGGCGTTTCGACGGGAAGCCCCCTGGCGCGGGCGGCGAGAAAGAGCTCCAGCGCCAGGTATTCCGGCCCGCCCGCCTCGAACTGCGTGGCGCGCACGCCGAGCGAGCAGGCGCGCAGGCGCCGGTGCAGCGAGCCGACCTCGTTCCATTCGAGCCGGTAGGCGGGATAGCCGGTGCCGGCGCCATGGCTGATCGTGTCGCCCCGCAGCTTCTGGCCGACGAGCCCGTCATGGCATTGCTGGCAGGAGAGGTTGAGCTGGCCCTGCCTGCGCTCGAAGAAGGCCCGGCCCGCCTCGTAGAAAGGCTTCGCCGGCCCCTCGGTCGTGACCTGCATCGGCAGGCCGCGCGAGAGCGAGGCGAGATAGGCGGTCAGCGAGAGCAGGTCCGGCGTCTCGTAGCCGAAGGCGGGCTGCGCCTGCCGCTCGACCCGGCATTGCTCGATCCGGCCCTCGAGGTTCATCAACCGACCGGTGGCGGCATCGACCTGCGGGTAGCGGGTGGCGGCGCCGCGCAGGCTCTGCTGCGGCTCGACATGGCAGCCGATGCAGGCCCGCCCGTCGCCGACCGGCTTGCGGGTAAACAGCTCCCGCCCCTGCTCGACCCAGAAGAAGCCGGGATTGCGCGTCTCGTCCGCCTGCTGCCGGCGCAGTTCGGGCGAGAGGAAATCGGAGCCGGATTTGATCTCGGCCAGCGCTGAACCGGCTGGAAGGACAACGACGGCCAGCGCGACGATGAGCGCGATCGCGCTCCTGGAGCCACAGCCCTCATCCTGAGGAGCAAGTGGAGCTTGCGTCTCGAAGGATGCTCCAGCGCGCTCTGGACCATCCTTCGCGACGCCGCTGGCGCGGCTCCTCAGGATGAGGGCCGAGAACAATCGCAAGCCGACGAAGCTCACGTCACGGTCAGCCGGGCGGTGCGGGTGTAGGTCGCGCCGCCGTCCTCGCGCCACTCGAAGACGATGTCGCCGGTCTCGATGGCCCGCGTCGTAAAGGAGACGAAGGGATTGGCCGAGACGCCGGTGTGCATGTCGAAGCGGAAGATCGGCTCGCCGGCATAGGTCGCGGTGAGCCGGTTCAGGATCTTGCGTGGCACGGTGCCGCCCTTGCCGTCGGACTGGCCGCCGCGGTCCATCGGGTGGCGGGTCAGCACCCGGATCTCGACGATCTCGCCGGCCTTCGCCTGGGCGGGCAGGGTGATGCGGGCGTTGAAGCTCATCGGATCTCTCCTCAGCCGCCGTCGATGCAGGCGCTCAGCGTCACGACGATGTCGGCATCCGTCATGACGAAGCGCCCGTCGCTGAGCGACGCCAGTGCCACGACCTTCTGGGATTGCGCGATCCGCAGCGTGGTCGCGACCTCGGCGCGCCCGGCGCGGGGGCCGAGATGGAAGCGCGCCATGTCGGGAAACGGGTTCTTCTCGGCGATGAGATGAATCCAGCGAACATGGTCGGCCGGCGTCATCGGGCTGTCGACGACGATCCGGGTGTCGACGGAGTTGCCATTCTCGGCGAGCGCCGGGATCTCGAGCCTGATGCGCGCGCGCTCTGGCACAGCGCCCTCGGTGACGCGGGCAATGAGCTGTGCGAGCTCCGGCGGCGTGTCGGCGGCAGCCTCGGCCGGAAGCCCGGCAGCCAGCAGGCCGGCCGCCGCGCCCGCCATGAGGCTGCGGCGGTCGATCCCGGCATCACTGCGCGCGGAGCGTGGCGAGATAGCTGACGACATCCTCGATCTCCTGGGCCGAGAGGGCGGGCTTTCCCCGGAACGCCGGGGCGACATCCTGCAGGTTTTCCGTGCGGAAATAGGGCGGCATCACGGTTTGAGGGTTCAAAAGCGAGGCATCGACGAGCCGCAGCCGGATCTGGCCGGCGTCGAGCCGCGCACCGACGCCCGCGAGCGGCGGCCCGATCGAGCCCTGGAAGGGCTCGGACGGGTCCGCGCCCTGGTGGCAGATCAGGCAGTTGCCGCGCTCGCGGTCCCGGACCAGGGCCGCGCCGCGCTGCCCATCGCCGGCGAGGCCGCCGAGCGGCGCGGGGATCGCATCGCCGACGACCGCGAAGGGTTCGAGCGCGGTCGCGGGTGAGACAGCCAGCAGGGCTGCGCCCAACCCGATCCGCGCCCGCATGCCGGCCCTGCTCACGCCTTCTTCAGGTCGGCGTTCTTGAGCGGCAGGTTGCGGATGCGCTTGCCGGTGGCGGCGAAGATCGCGTTCAGCACGGCGGGCGCCGCGACCGCGATCGTCGGCTCGCCGACACCGCCCCAGAAGCCGCCGGACGGCACCAGCACGGTCTCGACCGCCGGCATCGCCTCCAGCCGCATCACCTCGTAGGTGTCGAAGTTCTCCTGCTCGACGCGGCCGTCCTTGATGGTGATCTCGCCGTAGAGCGCCGCCGAGAGGCCGTAGACGAAGGAGCCCTCGATCTGGCGCTCGACCTGCGCGGGATTGACGACATGGCCCGGATCGGTCGCCGCGACGATGCGGTGGATCTTGAGCTTGCCCTCGGGGCTGACCGAGACCTCGGCAACCGCGGCGACATAGGCACCGAAGCCCATGGTCTGGCAGATGCCGCGGAAGACGCCCGCCGGCAGCGGCTTGCCCCAGCCCGCCTTCTCGGCCGCGGCATTCAGCACGGCGAGATGCTTGGGGTGGTTCTTCATCAGGGCCCGGCGGAACTCGAGCGGGTCCTTGCCGGCGGCATTGGCCAGTTCGTCGATGAAGGATTCGAGATAGATCGCGTTCTGGTTCAGGTTGACGCCGCGCCAGAAGCCAGGCGGCACATGCGGGTTGCGCATGGCGTGGTCGATCAGGAGGTTGGGGATCGAATAGCCGATCGAGGCCTCCGGACCCGAGGCGTTCAACCCCTGGAAGACGACCGGATCGCGGCCGTTCTGGATGTTCTGCGGGAAGATGCCGGCGACGATGGACTGGCCGGAGATGCGCATGTGAAGGCCGGTCAGATTGCCGTCCTTGTCGAGCGCGCCGGTCATCTTGCACTGGGTCAGCGGGTGGAAGCGGCCATGCAGCATGTCCTCCTCGCGCGACCAGATCAGCTTCACCGGCGTGCCGGGGATCTGCTTGGCGATGGCGACGACCTGGCGGACCCAGTCATGCACCGCGCCGCGCCGGCCGAAGCCGCCACCGAGATCGATCTTGTAGGCCTCGCATTTGGCGATCGGCAGGCCCGAGGCTTCGGCGGTCGCAGCGAGCGCCGCCTCGCCATTCTGCGTCGGCGTCCAGACCTCGCATTTCTCGGGCGTGTAGAGCGCCGTCGCGTTCATCGTCTCCATGCAGGCATGGTTCTGGAACGGGTAGGAATAGACCGCTTCGATGGTGCGGGCGGCGCCGGCGATCGCGGCCTTCACGTCGCCGTTCTGGTTGCCGACGACGGCGCCGGGGGCATCGAGCCCCTCCTTCAGCCACTCGGCCAGGCTCGCGCTGGAGACCTTGGCGTGCGGGCCCTCGTCCCAGACGATCGGCAGCGCGTCGAGCGCGGTCTTGGCCTGCCACCAGGTGTCGGCCACAACCGTCACGGCGCTGTCGCCGACGGGAAGCACATGCTTCACCCCGGGCATTGCCTTGATCTTGGCGGCGTCGAAGCTCTTCACCTTGCCGCCGAAGACGGGGCAGTCCTTGATCGCGGCGTTGAGCATGCCCGGCAGCTTGAAATCCATGCCGTAGATCTTGGCGCCGGTGGTCTTGTCGGCCGTATCGAGCCGGGCCAGCGGCTTGCCGGCGATGATCCAGTCCTTGGGATCCTTCAGCGCGACGTCCTTGGGCGCCTCGAGCTTGGCGGCCGCAGCGGCGACCTGCCCGTAGCGCAGCGAGCGGCCGGAGGCCTTGTGCGTGATGACGCTCTTCTCGGCGGTGCACTCGGCTGCCGGAACGTTCCACTCGCTGGCCGCCGCCTGGATCAGCATGGTGCGGGCCGCAGCGCCGCCCTTGCGGACATATTCATGCGATTCGCGGATGCCGCGGCTGCCGCCGGTCGAGAAATTGCCCCAGATGCGGTTGCGGGCGACGTTCTGGCCCGGCGTCGGATATTCGGTCGTGACCTTCGACCAGTCGCAGTTCAGCTCCTCGGCGACGAGCTGGGCGAGGCCGGTCAGGGTGCCCTGCCCCATTTCGGAGCGGGCGATGCGGATCACCACCTTGTCGTCGGGATGGATCACGACCCAGGCGTTGATCTCGGGCACGGCGCCCTGCGCCTGGGCCTCGCCGAAGGGGATGGCGAAGCCGAAGCTGAAGGCGCCTGCTGCTGCCGCAGAGCCGGCGAGCATCCCGCGGCGGGACAGGCCTTTGCGGGTGGAAGCGGGGGTCTCAGGGGTGGTCGAGGCGGATGTCATGTCGTCCTCCGGATCGGTTGGTCGCGAGGGAAGCGGCGGTCTTGTCCAGATCCGGCCGCGCTCGACCCCGCGCTTGGGGAGTCAGGTTCAGGCGAGACCTCAGCCGCGGCCGAGCGTCCCGCCCGCGACGACATCGAGGATCGCGGTCTTGACCCGCGCATAGGTCCCGCAGCGGCAGATATTGGTGATCTCGGCGGCGATGTCGGCCTCGGTCGCCTTCGGATTGGCCTGCAGCAGGGCGGCGGTCGCCATGATCATGCCGCTCTGGCAGAAGCCGCACTGCGGCACCTCGTGCTTGATCCAGGCCTGCTGGATCGGATGCTTGCCGTCGGGGGAGAGCCCCTCGATCGTGACGATCTTCTGCTCCGCGGTGACCGCGCTCAGCGGCAGCGTGCAGGCGCGCGTCGCGACACCGTCGATGTGGACCGTGCAGGCGCCGCACTGGGCGACGCCGCAGCCATATTTCGTGCCGGTCAGGCCGATCTGCTCGCGGATCACCCAGAGCAGCGGCGTATCGCCGGCTGCTTCGACATCGAGCATCTTGCCGTTCACATTGAGCTTCGCCACCGCAGACCTCCCGGTTTTTGGTCAAGAAGGACAGCGGGAGAGCCATCGCGCCCCGCCGTAAAGCCGGCACGCCCCGTGGCGGACCGGCCAGACTTGAATTGGAACAGAGTGAAGCTCAGTTGCGCGCGCAAGCCAACCGGCCGCGGCGTGCCGACCCGACCGCGCGAGGGGATGATTTTCTCCCCGCAAGCCGCCCCGATGCGTGGTTTCTGTCAAAGGGAGGCGGGCTTGCGGGCCGAAATGCGCGCTGGCGTCCCGATGCTGCCGGGCGCGGAATCACGGCAACGTGATGCCGGCCGCGTCGCGGCGGTAGACCATGGGCCGCGCCGTTCAGGGTTCGGCGGAGGCCAGGGGCTCGACCGGCAGGGTGACGATGCGGATGGCGGTGTCGTCGGGATCATTGGCGATGCCGAAGCCGAGCTGGCGGCAGAGCGCGAGCATGCGCGTGTTCTCGGCCAGCACCTGGCTGCGGATGGTCTTCAGCCCCTCGGCACGCGCCCATTCGATGATCAGCGTCATCAGGGTCCAGCCGAGACCCAGCCCCTTCATGTCAGAGCGCAGCAGAATGGCGTATTCGGCCTCCTCATGGGCGATGTCGGCGTGGAGACGCACGACGCCCGCGACCTCGCCCGCCTCGTCGAGCGCCACGAAGGCCATGGCACGGGCATAGTCGAGCTGCGTCAGATGGGCGAGGAAGGCGTGGCTGAACGCCTTCACCGGCGCAAAGAAGCGCAGCCTCAGATCCTCCGGCGTCACCTTCTTCAGCATCTCCGCAATGGCCCCCTCGTCGTCCGGGCGGATCGGCCTGACCTCGAATTCGCGCCCGCCCCGCAGGGCGATCCGCTTCGCCCAGCCGCCGGGATAGGGCCGGATCGCCGGGCGGCGGCGGCGCTCGGGACGGCGCTCCAGCATGATGCGGGCATCGACCGCGATGACACCGGTCTCGTCGGCGAGCAGTGGGTTCAGGTCGAGCTCGCGGATCTCGGGCAGATCGACCGCCATCTGGCCGACGGCCACGATCGCGGCGGCGACCGCCTCGAGATTCGCCGCCGGCACGTCGCGATAGGCCGCGAGCACGCGCGAGACCCGGGTTCGCGCGATCAGCCGGCCGGCGAGGCCGAGATCGAGCGGCGGCAGCGCGACATGGCTGTCGTCGATCAGCTCGGCCGCGGTCCCGCCCCGACCGAAGACGACGACCGGGCCGAAGCAGGGATCGGTGGCGAAGCCGACGATGAGTTCGCGCGCCTTGGCGCGCTGGGCCATCGGCTGCACGGCGAGACCGGTGATGCGCGCACCGGGCCGCTCATGGGCCACCCGCGCCAGCATGCGCTGGGCCGCGTCACGGATGGCGGCCTCGGTCGCGAGATCGAGCGCGACGCCGCCGACATCGGATTTGTGGACGATGTCGGGCGAGACGATCTTCAGCGCCACCGGCCGGCCGGTCGACAGGAAGGGCCGGGCCGCGACCAGCGCCGCCTCGAGGTCCGGCGCCACCACGGGCTTGAGTTCCGGAACGCGATAGATCGCCAGCAGCGCGGAGACCTCGCCGGCATCGAGCCAGTCGCGCTCCTGCGCCAGCGCGCGGGCGACGATCGCCCGCGCCTGGGCCAGATCGGGCGGGGGAACGTCGTCGGCCGAGGGCGGCGTCGCCATCAGCTCCGCCTGCAGGCGGGCATGGCGCAGCAGGTGCTGGAAGCCGAGCACCGCCTCGGCGCCCGTGGCGAAGGAAGGCAGCCCGGCCGCGGCAAAGCGCGCAGCGACGGCCTCGTCGCCGCCGATCCAGGCGGCCAGGACGGGCTTGGCCTGCCCCGCCGCCTGAGCGGAGGCGAGCACCGCATCGGCACAGGCTTCGGCCTGCGCGAGACGATGCGGCGCATGGACCGCCAGCACGGCGTCGACACCGGCATCGGCGAGCAGCTCCGCGACGGTACCGGCATATTGAGCCGGCGTCGCGACCTCGATCACCGCCTCCCGCGACGCTGCCGCCGCGCCGCCGCCGAGCCTGGCCAGGCTGCCGCCGAGCTGGCGCAGCCGCCCGGCCGCGAGAGCGGCGAGGCCGGCGCCGTTGCTGACGATCGCCAGCCGGCCGCCGACGAGCTGACGCATGCGCCCGAGCGTCTCGGCGGCCGCGAAGAGCTCGTCGAGATCGTTCACGCGCAGCAGGCCGGCCCGATGGAAGGCGGCGTCATGGGCCCGGTCCGGGGTGACGATCAGGCCCGCATGGGTCAGCCCCCCGGTCTCGCCAGCGGGCTGCCAGGGCTTGAGCACGAGCACGGGCTTCAGCCGGGCCGCCGCGCGCGCCGAGGAGAGGAAGCGCGCCGCATCCTCGACCTCGTCCAGCGCCAGCAGGATCGCGCGGGTTCGTCCGTCCTGCCCGAAATGGTCGAGGCAGTCGGCGAGATCGACATCCGCGGCGGCGCCGAGCGTCACGGCGCCGGAGAAACCGACCTCGCGCCGCGCCGCCCAGGCCAGGACGCCGGCGGCGATCGAACTCGACTGCGCCACGAGGGCGACGCCCCCGGCTTCCGGCACGAAGGGCGCGAAGCTGGCGTTGAGGCGCAGGCGCGGCGCGACGAGTCCGATCGAATCGGGGCCGAGCAGGCGGATGCCGGCCAGGCGCGCCGCCGCGCCCAGCGCCTGCGCATCGGACCGCTCGCCATCGGCGACGAGCACGCCCGCGCAGCCGCGTCGGCCGGCAGCGGCGATGACCTGCGCCGCCCCGGAGGCCGGCGCGATCACGAGATCGACCGGCTGCGCCAGCGCGTCGAAGCCGGGCACGGCCTCGAACCCCTCCGCGCTGCCGCCGCCGAGCACGAAGGCGCGCCCGGCATAGCCTCCGCTGCGGATGCCCTCGAGCAGCGGGATGGTGGAGGCCCCCGGCGGCGCCCACACCGCCAGCGAGGCCGGTTCGAGCATGCGTTTCAGTCGGTCCATGGTCATGATGTCATCGTAGCAGATCGCGACGCGCGGATGTGTGGCGGCGGGGGCCGCGCGCGGAACCCTTGCTCGCGCCGCTGCTTTCGCCCAGAGGGGATGAGACGCCCCGACGACAGGACGCGCCATGCCCATCGCCTTCGACAACTCCTATGCCAGGCTGCCGGAGCGCTTCTTTGCGCTGACCCCGCCGACGCCGGTTCCCGAGCCGCGGCTGGTGCGGCTCAACCCGGCGCAGGCCGAAGAGCTTGGGCTCGATCCCGCCTGGCTCTCCGGCCCCGAAGGCCTCGCCATGCTGTCGGGCAACGCGATCACCGAGGGCTCGACGCCGATCGCAACCGCCTATGCCGGCCACCAGTTCGGGAACTTCGTGCCGCAGCTCGGCGACGGCCGGGCGATTCTGCTCGGCGAGGTGATCGACCGCTTCGGACGGCGCCGCGACATCCAGCTCAAGGGCGCCGGCCGCACGCGCTTCTCGCGCGGCGGCGATGGGCGGGCGGCGCTGGGGCCGGTGATGCGCGAATACATCGTCAGCGAGGCGATGGCGGCGCTCGGCATCCCGACGACGCGGGCGCTGGCCTTCGTGCTGACGGGCGCCCGCGTGATGCGCGACGCGATCCTGCCCGGCGCGGTGCTCACCCGCGTGGCGTCCAGCCATATCCGCGTCGGCACCTTCCAGTTCTTCGCGGCCCGGCAGGACACCGAAGCCCTGCGGACGCTGGCCGACCATGTCATCGCGCGCCATCACCCGCAGGCGGCGCAGGCTCCCGACCGCTATCTCGGCCTGCTCGAGGCGGTGATCGCGGTGCAGGCGGACCTGATGGTGCGCTGGCTCCTGGTCGGCTTCATCCATGGCGTGATGAACACCGACAACGTCTCGGTCGCCGGCGAGACGATCGACTACGGACCCTGTGCCTTCCTCGACGGTTATGATCCCGCCACCGTGTTCAGCGCGATCGATACCGGCAGGCGCTACGCCTATGGCAACCAGCCGAGCATTGCGCTGTGGAACCTGACCCGTTTCGCCGAGGCGTTGCTGCCGCTACTGGCGGAGACGGTCGACGGAGCGGTCGAGGTCGCGCAGGCAGCACTCGCCGGCTTCGCCCCGCGCTTCCAGGCCGGCTACGATGCCGGCATCGCGCGCAAACTCGGCCTGCCCGGCGACAGCGAGGGCGACACCATCCTCGGCGCCGAATTCCTCAGCCTGCTCGGTGCGGCGCAGGCCGATTTCACGCTGAGCTTCCGCCACCTCGCGAGACTGCAGGCGGGCGAGGCGGACGAGGCCCCGCTGCGCGCCACCCTGGCGCACCCCCCCGCACTCGACGGCTGGCTGGAGCGCTGGCGCGCGCGCAGCGCGGGGACCGCGCCTGGTGCGCTGCTGGCGATCAACCCGGCCTATATCCCGCGCAACCACCGCATCGAGGCCGCGATCGCGGCGGCGCAGGAGCGGGATGATTTCGGCCCCTTCGAGGAACTGCTGGCGGTGCTCGCCGAGCCCTTCGTCGAGCGTCCCGGCTATGCGGATTACGAGAATCCGCCGCAGCCGGAGGAGCGCGTGCTGCGGACCTTCTGCGGAACTTGAGGCGACAGAGCAGAGGCTCAGGCCGCGCGCGCCCCGCGGCGCCGCCGCCTCAGTGCCCCGCGAACTGGCCGGGGGTCGGCCCCTCGGCGATCTTGCCCATCAGCCAGCCGACGAAGGCCTGGATCTCGGGATTGTCCCGCTCCTCGCGCCGGTAGATCAGGCGGTGGGCCACGACCCCGATGCCGGTGGGGCCGAGCGGCATGACGAGCCGGCCGGCGGCGAGCAGGTCGCGCGCCTGCAGCGTCGATTCGAGCGCGAGGCCCAGGCCGTCCACCGCGGCGGCCAGAGCGAGATGGGCGCGGTCGAACTGCAGGCCGCGCGCGCTCAGGGGCACGAAGGGGGCGTGACGCGCGGTCCACTGGTCCCAGGGCACGACGCAGCGCAGCGAGTGAATCAGCGGCACCCGGGCGATGTCGCTCGGCGCCTCCAGCCCGTGCGCAGCCACGAAGGCGGGGCTGGCGAGCGGGAGGATCAGCTCCTCGCCCAGCGCCACCGCCTCGCAATCCTCGGGGACCGGCCGCGCATACTGGATGTCGATGAGGATGCCGTCCTTGCCGAGGCGGGCCGGCTCGTGGCTGGCGAAGAGCGCGACGTCGATGCTGGGATGCTCGCGCAGGAACTGGCCGAGCCGCGGCATCAGCCAGAGCGTGGCAAAGCTGGGCGAGGCATGGATCGGCAGGCGTCGCACGCCCGCTCCCGACGCGACCCGAATCGTCGCCGTCATCAGCCGCGCGAAGCTCTCGCCGATCGAGGCGGAATAGGTCAGCGCCTCCTCGGTCGGGACGACGCTGCGCCGCACGCGCAGGAACAGGGGCCGCCCCAGCATGCCCTCCAGCGCGCGCATCTGATGGCTGATCGCCGAGGGCGTCAGGTTCATCAGTTTCGCCGCGCCCGCGAAGCTTCCGGCCTCCATCACGGCCCGGAAGGTCTGCAGCCATTGCAGCGGTGGCATGCCTCCGATCATCAGTGAATCCTATTCGTCGATCATGCCAAACTTATTCGTTTTTCCAACGAACTGACCCCATGTTACGCCTATGACATGAGGAATGCAGCTCACCAAACGAAGCTGCGGCCCGCAGGGAGGACAGACGCGCCGGCAACCGGCGCCAGGCGACGCGAAGCCCGCGTTCGCCGCCCTTTTTCCTGCGTCGCCTCCTCGCATGACGAGACGTCCGACCTCCGCGGTCGGCCTGATGAGGAAAGAACCGGCGCATGAACCTGCACAGACTGCTTCTCGAACGGAAGGCCGCCGGCAAGCCGGTCACCGTCGCCATCATCGGCGCCGGCAAGTTCGGCACCATGTTCCTCTCCCAGGCCCGCAGCACGGACGGGATGCACATCGTCGGCGTCGCCGATCTCAACACCGCCCGCGCGCGCTCGCAGCTGAAGCTGGCCTGCTGGCCGCAGGAGCAGTACGCGGCCGCTTCGATCGACGATGCGCTGAAGAACGGCGCGACTGTCGTCACCGAGGATGGGGACGCGCTGATCGACCATCCCGGCGTCGAGGTCATCATCGAGGCGACGGGCGATCCGGGCGCCGGCATCCGCTTCGCGATGCGCGCCATCGCCAACGGCAAGCACATCGTCATGGTCAATGTCGAGGCCGACGCCTGCGCCGGGCCGCTGCTGGCGCGCAAGGCGCGCGAGGCCGGCGTGGTCTATTCGCTGGCCTGGGGCGACCAGCCGGCCCTGATCGCCGACCACGTCGACTGGGCCCGCGCCTCGGGCTTCCGGGTCGTCAGCGCCGGCAAGGGCACGCGCTACCACCCGACCTACCACCAGTCGACGCCCGACACGGTCTGGGACATCCTCGACAAGTACATGAAGATCAAGGATCGCAACTCGATCAACCCGAAGATGTTCAACTCCTTCGTCGACGGCACCAAGTCGGGCATCGAGATGACCGCCGTCTGCAACGCGACGGGGCTGGAATCGCAGACGGAAGGCCTGTCCTTCCCGCCGGCGACGCGGTTCGAGCATGCCGAGATCTGCAAGCCCAAGGCCGATGGCGGCGTGCTGGAGCGGGCCGGTGTCACCGAGGTCACCTCCTCGGTCTATCGCGACGGCACGGATGTGCCCCATAGTCTTGTCATGGGCACCTATGTCGTCTTCGAATCCGACAGCGCCTACAGCGAGGAGTGCTTCCGGGAGTATTCGATGCTGCCCGACAAGAGCGGCCGCTACTCCTGCCTGTACCGGCCGATCCACATGATCGGGCTGGAACTCGGCATCTCGGTCGCCTCCGCCGCGCTGCGCCACGAGCCGACGGGCGCGCCGATCTGCTTCAATTCCGACGTCGTCGCCACGGCCAAGCGCGACCTCAAGGCCGGCGAAATGCTGGATGGTGAGGGCGGCTTCTGCGTCTGGGGCAAGCAGACGCCGGCCAAGACCTCGCTGGCGGAAGGCTATCTGCCGCTCGGCCTCGCCCATCGCGTCAAGCTCAAGCACGACATCGCGCTGGGCCAGCGGCTGAAATGGTCGGACGTCGCCTTCGACGCCGACGATGCCGCGGTCAAGGTTCGCCGCGAGATGGAGGATCTCTTCCGGGGCTGACGTCGCCCCGGCCTAGCAGTGCAGACCGGCGAGAGCCCGAGATAACGGGCCGGCCCAACGTCCAGGGAGGACATCATGACCAAGAGCAGAACAGACCAGCCGACCCGCCGGACCGTCCTCGCAGGAGCCGCGCTCGGCGCCGGCCTCATTGCCATGCCCGGCATTCTGAGGGCCCAGCAACTGAAATGGATCGGAGCTTCGGCGACGCCGCAGACCGACTTCATCTCTCAGAGCCTCGACGTCTTCGCCGCGCGCGTGAAGGAGCTGACCAAGGGCCAGATCGACATCGCCTCGCACCATGCCGGAGCACTCGGTGGCGAGCGCGAGAATGTCGAGGGGCTGCTGCAGGGCTCGATCCATGTCGCGACGCCGGGCGCGGCCCTGCTCGCCGGCTGGTACAAGCCGGCCGAGGTCTTCACCTATCCCTATCTGTTCAAGAACGTCGCCCACAAGGACAAGGTCATGACCGCGATCATGGCCGAATATGGCGACGACGTCGCGGCGCAGGCCAAGCTGCGTCCGCTCGGCGCGATTCCGCGCATGCCGCGCCAGCTCTCCTCCAGCCGCGTCGTCAAAACGCCGGCTGATCTCAAGGGCTTCAAGATCCGCGTGCCGGAGACCACGATGTGGCGCCGGACCTTCGAGCGCTTCGGCGCCTCGCCGACGCCGCTTCCCTGGCCGGAGGTGTTCCAGGCCCTCAAGTCGGGGGTGATCGAGGGCCAAGAAAACCCGATGGCGCTGACCTTCAACGGCGGCATCTTCGACGTGAACAAGAACCTCGCGCTGACCGAGCACATGATGCAGGACAACATGATCGTGATCTCGGAAGCGAGCTTCCGCGCGGTCAACGAGGACCAGCGCAAGGCCCTCGTCCAGGCCGCCCGCGACATGGAGGACTCGCTGCGTCCGAAGGTGATCGCCGACGACGACCGCATCCTCGCTCTGGTCAAGGCGAAGAACATCGCGATCAACGATGTCGACAAGGACGCCTTCCGCAAGACGCTCGAAGGCATGGAGACCGAGTTCGTCCATGTGAAGAAGTGGGTCGACCGGATCAAGACGATCGCCTGATCGTCTTGATCATCTGACCGCCACCGCAGCCGGGCCCACAGCGGGCCCGGCAACCTTCCCCCGCGTGACAGGATTGCCATGCAGCCCCTGACCGGCCTGCCAGCGCTTTGGCGCCGGCTCTGCGACCTTTGTGAATGGACAGCGCGCGCCATCGTCGGCGGCTCCATCGCGGCCATCGTGCTGATCACGATCGCGGCGGTCTGGTATCGCTACGGGCTCGAACGCCCGCTGTCCTGGACCGAGCAGGTCTGCCGGATCCTGTTCGTCTGGTCGGTCTTCGCCGGCGCGGCGGTGCTCTACCGCAACATGCTGCACATCGCGATCGACATGTTCGTGCTGATGCTGCCGCAGCGGCTGCAGACGATTGTGCTCTGGCTCAACCAGGGACTGATCCTGCTGCTGTCCGTGCTGATGCTCTGGTTCGGGCTGCAGATCTCGATCGGCACGCTCGGCCAGACCTTCGGGGCGCTGGAGATCAGCCCCGCCTCCTTCTATTTCGCCGCGCCGTTCTGCGCCGCGCTGATGATCGTGTTCTGGATCGAGAAGCTGTTCGATCCGGCCCGGCGCGATCCGCTCGGCGACGTTCATCTCTAAGGAGACGATCCCCATGGCCGGCGTGCTGATGCTCTCCTTCGGCGTGATGATGCTGCTGGGCCTGCCGATCGCCTTCGCGATGGCGCTTGCCGCCGTCATGACGATCGCCAACCACCCGACGCTGCCCTTCTCGGTCTTCGTGCAGCGGGCGCTGATCGGGGCGGATTCCTATTCGCTGCTGGCGATCCCGTTCTTCATCCTGGCCGGCAACATCATGAATGTCGGCGGCATCACCGCCCGCATCATCAGCTTTGCCAATGCCTGCGTCGGCCGGTTCAGTGGCGGGCTCGGCCTCACCACCGTGATGTCCTGCATGGTCTTCTCCGGCGTCTCCGGCTCGGCGGTCGCCGATGCGACCGCATTGGGCAAGGTGCTGATCCCCGGCATGAAGCGCTCGGGCTACGATCCCGGCTTCGCCGCCTCGATCACGGCCTCGGCCTCGGTGATGGGGCCGATCATCCCGCCCTCGATCCCGCTCGTGATCTACGCCCTTTCGGTCGGCAAGGGCGTCTCGGTCGCCGCCCTGTTTCTCGGCGGCGTCATCCCCGGCCTGCTGCTCGGCGGCGGGCTCGCCGTCGTCGTCTACCTGATCTCGCGCGCCCGGAAATACCCGGTCCACGAGGCGGTGCCGATGCGCGAGGTGCTGCGCTCCGGCAGCAAGGCGATCTGGGCGTTGATGATGCCCTTCGTGATCCTGTTCGGCGTCACCGGCGGCGTCGTCACCGTCACCGAGAGCGCTGCGGTCGCGGTTCTCTATGCGCTCTTCGTCGCGATGGTGATCCACCGCGAACTGTCCTGGCGCCAGCTCTGGAGCATCTGCGTCCAGAGCGGGCTCGATTCCGCCGTGGTCATGATCATCATCGCCTTTGCCGCCGGCTTCGGCTGGCTGATGGCGGTGAGCGGCCTGCCGCGCGAGATCGCCGCGTGGATCGGTGCCTTCTCGAACAATCCCTGGGTCATCCTGATCCTGATCAACGTGCTGCTGCTGATCGTCGGCTGCTTCATGGAAGCCATCGCGGCCATGATCATTCTGATCCCGGTGCTGATCCCGATCGTCGAGGCGGTCGGCATCGATCTGGTGCATTTCGGGCTGGTCATCGTCTTCAACCTGATGCTCGGCCTGCTGACGCCGCCGGTCGGCATTCTCCTCTACATCTGCGGCAACTTCGCCCAGGTGAAGATCGAGCGGGTCGTGCGTGAGGTGCTGCCCTTCCTCGGTGTCGGGTTCGGCGTGCTGGTGATCATCACCTTCATCCCCGAGGTCGTGCTCTGGCTGCCGCGGCTCGTGCTGAACTGAGCCGGGCGGCGGCGCCATGCGCGCCGCGCCGGCCCCGGCCCGCGCAGCGCAGGCCCGGGGGTCTGTCGCGCCCCGCCCCCGTCATGCTCTGATCGCGCGCCGGCCACTCAAGAGCCGCTGCGAGGAGACCGACGATGGATGGCCGCCGCCCGACGATCCAGTCCCGCCACGGCATGGTCGCCGCGGCCCATCCGCTCGCGGCCCAGGCGGGCGCGCGGCTGCTGATCCAGGGTGGCAACGCGTTCGACGCCATCGCCGCGACGGCGGCGGCGCTCACCGTGGTCGAGCCCTTCATGTCGAGCCTGTCGGGCATGGGTTCGGCGACGCTCTGGTCGGCGGCGGAGGGGCGCGTCAGCGTGCTCGACTTCGTCCCTCCGATCCAGAAGAGCTTCCCGGCGGAGCGCTTCACGCAGCGCAGCGACCTCGAGCGCGGCCCCCATGCCGTGGCGATGCCGGGCAACCTCGCCGGCTGGTGCGAACTCGTCTCGCGCCATGGCCGCAAGACACTGGCCGAGGTTTTCGCGCCCGCGATCGCGCTCGCCCGGGACGGCTTCGCCCTGTCTGAATTCGGCGTCGCCGAGTTCAACGAGCAGGCGCCGCTGCTGCAGGCCTGGACCGAGCTCTACCCCGGTTTCGCGGCCAATTATCTGCCCGAGGGCGGCCCCGTCCGCGTCGGCCAGGTGCTGCGCCAGCCCGATCTCGCGACGACATTCGCCGCCATCGCCGCGGAAGGGCCGGACCATCTCTATCGCGGGGCGCTGGGGCAGCGCATCATCGCCCATCTGCGTTCGCTCGGCGGGCTGATGACGATGGAGGATCTCGCGGCGGTCAAGCCGCGCTGGCGCGAGCCCTTCGCGGCCTCCTATCGCGGCCTGACCGTCCATGTGCCGCCGCCGCCCTGCGAGGCCTTCCAGTTCCTGCTCAGCCTGAAGATCCTCGAGGGCTGCGATCTCGGCGCCCTCGTCAAGGACGGGCCGGAGCATCTCGACCTCGTCTTCCGCGCGATCCGGCTGGCGGCGGGCGTCCGCATCGCCGCCAACAATCCCTCGCCCGAGCGGCTGGCCGCAATCTTCGCGGAGGATGCGCTCGCCGTGCTGCGCCGGCGCCTGACCGACGGTGCGCCGGTGGAGGGGCCGACGGAGCAATGGACACCGCAGCAAGGCGAGGACCCCGCGCACACCACCTCCTTCTCGGCGGCGGATGCGGAGGGCAATCTGGTGTGCATCACCAACAGCCTCGGCAGCCCCTTCGGCAGCGGGATCGTGGTCCCCGGCACCGGCGTCTGCCTCAACAATTTCCTGTACTGGTCGGACGTCCAGACCGGCAGCCCGAACCGCTCCAAGCCCGGCGACGAACTGCCGATGTGCATGTCGCCCAGCCTGTCGACACGGGACGGCCGCCCCGTGCTCGCGCTCGGCACGCCGGGCAGCTATGGCATCATGCAGACGCAGACCCAGGCGATGGTGCAGCATCTCGATTTCGGCCTGCCGCTGCAGGACGCGATCGAGGCGCCGCGCGCCCGGCTCTGGGACGGGCGGGCGATCGAGGCCGAGAACCGGATTGCAGCCGAAACGCTGGCCGAGCTGCGCCGGCGCGGCCACGCCATCACCGCCTTCGACACCGGCTGGACGATGCGCTGCGGCGGCATGCAGGCGGTGGCGGTCGATCCCGTCACCGGGGTGATGACCGGCGCGGCTGATCCGCGCCGGGATGGGTATGTCGTGGCGGTGTGAGGGGCCGCCCTCAGCCGCGGCTGGCGGTGCAGACGATCTCGATCAGCGCGCCGCCGAGATCGGCGACGCCGACGGTGGCGCGGGTCGGCAGGGCGTCTCCGAAGAACGCGGTCCAGACCGGGTCCATTTCCTTCTTGGCGGGCAGATCGGTGACGAAGATCGTCGCGGCGACGATCGCCTTGCGGTCGAGCCCGACCTCACCGAGATAGCCCTCGATCTTGGTCAGGATGTTCTGCGTCTGCGGGCCCATCGACTGCGTGATGTCGTCGGCGATGCAGCCGCCGACGAAGACGATGTTGCCGGCCTCGACGACGCGGTTCTGGATCGGGGTCTTGATGTGGCGCTTGATGGTCATGGTCTTCTCTCCTGGGGTGAAAGGCTGTGGTCGTCATTGCAAGCGCAGCGAAGCAATCCAGGGCCGCGGCGCTCGACGATCTGGATTGCTTCGCTCCGCTCGGAATGACGGGTGGATGTCATGAGGGCGCGGCAAACCGCGCGATGCCGAGGCCGTCGATCGGGACGTTGCTCGAGCCGGTGGCGATGATCTCGGCCATCACGGCCCCGGCGCCCGGACCGAGCTGGAAGCCATGGGCCGAGAAGCCGAACTGGTGGTAGACGCCCTCGTGCCGGGTACTCTTGCCGAAGACCGGCAAATCGTCGGGCATGCGCGCCTCGATGCCCGCCCAGGCGCGCAGGATCGGCGCGCCACGCATGATCGGGAAGAGGTCCCAGACCGTCTTGGCGTTGGTCGCGAGCTTGCCCCAATCGAGCACAGTGCGGTTCTCGTCGCGGATGGCGCGGCCGAGATAGCCGCCGCCGATCAGCACCGTGCCGTTGCCGAACTGCTTGAAGGAGAGCTTGCGCTTGCGCAGGATCACCACCGGCTTGATGAAGGCCGGCATCGCGGCCGTGATCATCAGCATCGGCGCGATGACCTCGAGCGGCACCGGCTCAGCCAGATCGGCGGCGATGCGATCGGCCCAGGCGCCGGCAGCGTTGACGATGCGTGGCGCCAGGAAGGCGCCGTGATCGGTCTCGACGCGCCAGTCGGACCCATCGCGGGCGACGCGGGTGACGCGCACGCCCTCGCGAATATCGGCGCCGAGGCTCTGGGCCTTGCGCTTGAAGGCCTGGGTCGCCCGCAGTGGGATCGCCGCGCCGTCGCGGCGCGAGACGACGCCACCGGGGCAGGTGTCCGAGACGGCCGGCACGAGGCGGCGCAGTTCGGCCGCGTCGATCAGCTCCTCATGGTGGAAGCCGCGGAGCGTCAGGTCGTCGACGCGGGCGCGGCAGTTGCCGAGGTCTTCCTCGTCCTCGGCGACGAGCACCTGACCGTCGGAGGTGAAGCCGCAATCATCGTCGACGAGATCCTCGATGCGGTGCCAGAGCGCCATCGACGTGTTGGAGAGCGGGATCTCCGCGACATGGCGCGCGAGCTGGCGCACACCGCCGGCATTTACGCCGGAGGCATGGCGGCCGGCATGGTCTTTCTCGATCAGGATGACCGAGAGCCCGCGCAGGGCGCAGTGCAACGCGGTCGAGCAGCCATGGATGCCGCCGCCGATGACGATGACGTCGGCGCTGCGGCGCCCTTCGCTCACCGCACCACCGCTTTGATGGCGGCATCGGTCGGCGGCAGGGCCGCGAGCTCGGAGAGCGTCACTGGCTTCACCGGCGGGCGCAGCCGGTAATAGCCGGTCTCCTCGGCCGAGACGCCGCGCTCCTGTGCGATCAGCTCGACCACGGTCGGGCCGCAGAGGCGGCCCTGGCAGGGGCCCATGCCGCAGCGCAGGAAGGCCTTCATCTGGTTGGGGCCGGTGACGCCGAGGCGGCTCGCGGCATCGCGGATCTGGCCGGCGGTGACCTCCTCGCAACGGCAGACGATGGTCTCGTCTGCCGGAGGGGCCAGGAATTGCGGGGCCGGACGATAGAGCAGGTCGAGGAAGCGCCGCCCCCGCAGGCTGCGCGCGAGTTCGGCCCGGATCGGCGCGGCATGGGCGTCGCGCTCCGCCTCGGCGAGCCGCCCGAGCCGGCGGGCGGCGTCGAGCGCCGCGACCTCGCCACGCAGCGCCGCGCTTTCGGCGCCGCCGATCCCCGCCCCGTCGCCGGCAATCGCGATGCCAGGGATCGAGGAGGCGAACCAGCCGTCCACGGTTGGCGTCCAGCAATGCTGGACCGCATCGAAATGCTGTGCGCAACCGGCGGCATTGGCGAGGTTGATGCCGGGGATGACGCCCTGGTGCAGCAGCAGCGCGTCGCAGGGGATGGTCTCGGCCGCCCCTCCTCGCGTCACCGTCACGCCCGTGAGCTTGCCGGAGCCTTCGGCCGCCAGCGCGGTGACGCCGGTTTTGAACGGCAGCTTGCCGCGGGCGGCCGCCATCAGCTTCAGGCCCTTGGCGAGATAGGGCGAGCGCAGGAAATCGGGAAACGCGGCGATGGCGGCGAGCCAGTTGCGGCGCGGCGTGGTGTCGAGCACCGCAACGATGTTGGCGCCGGCCGCCGCGAGCTGCCCGGCGAGCAGATAGAGCAAGGGGCCGCAGCCGGCGATCACCGTGCGGCCGCTCGGCACCAGGCCCGAGGCCTTCAGCGCGATCTGGGCGGCGCCCGCGGTCATCACGCCCGGCAGGGTCCAGCCCGGAATCGGGAAGGGCCGCTCCTGCGCGCCCGTCGCCAGGATGACCTGGCCGGCGGCGATCAGCCGGGCCTGTCCGCCCAGCGAGAGCCCGAGTTCGAAACCGCCGGCCTCGTCGGGCGCGACCGACCAGATTGTGCAGCCCGGCGCATAGGCGGCGTTCGTCGGCCTGAGCCGGTCGACCAGCGCCCCGCCCTTCCAGTAATCCTCGCCCAGCACGGCGCGCTTCGTGACCGGCGTCGTGGTGATGGCGCGGTAGATCTGGCCGCCGGGTGCCGGGTTCTCGTCAGCCAGCAGCACGGAGAGGCCGAGTTCGGCTGCGCGCGCGGCGGCTGCGAGCCCGGCCGGGCCGGCACCGACCACGGCGATGTCGTAATGCTCGGCGACCTGGCCGATGCTGGTGATCGCGATCATGACTGGGCCCCGTCGGGATGGCGGCGCCCGGCCTGGGTTTCGATCCGCATGCCCTCGCGCAGCGGAACGAGACAGCCCTGGCGGTTGCCGACGCCGTCGATGACGACGAGGCAGTCGAAGCAGACGCCCATCATGCAATAGGGCCCGCGATCCGCGCCCGAGACCGGCGTCTGGCGGCAGGCCTGGACGCCGTTGGCGAGCAGCGCGGCCGCGACCGTGTCGCCGGCGCGCGCCGTCAGCGCACGCCCGTCGAAGGTGAAGCCGAGCGCCTCGGCCGGCTTCACCTCATGCATGGGCCGGAACATGGAACCTCCGTGCGGAAAAGGCATCGAGCGTGTCCGGCAGCCCACCCGAGAGAATCGCCGGGGCAAGCGTCAGGACATGGTTGGCGGCGAGCGTCACACCGGAATGGCAGGTGACGACGAACGCGCCGGGATGGCTGAGCGACTGGTCGTAGATCGGGAAGCCGTCCGGGCTCATCACCCGCAGCGCCGACCAGGAGCGCACCACGTTCAGCCCCGCCAGCCGCGGGAACATCCGCACCGCGCGCTCGGCCATGACCGAGAGGATCGGCTGGCGCACGACGGTGTCGAAGCCGCGATCCTCCTGGCTGTCGCCGATCATGATGCCGCCCTCGTCGGTCTGGCGGATGGTCACCATCGGGTTGTGCAGGAAGGCGTCCGTCTTCTCGGTAACGATGATCTGGCCCTTGCTCGGCTTCACCGGCGCCTCGAGCCCGACCATGGGCGCGAGCCGCGCATTGCCGAGGCCGGCCGCGAGCACGACCTTGCCCGCCGTGATCTCGCCGAAGGCGCCCTTCAGCCGGAAGCCGCCCGCGTCCGAGGCGATGCTGTCGACCGTGCAATTGGGGCGATAGTCGACGCCGCGGCGCGCGCTGGCGTCGCGCAGCGCCCGGAACAGCTTGAGCGAATTCACATGGCCGTCGAGCGGGCTGTAGACCGAGCCGACCACATCCTTCCCGATGTCGGGCAGGCGGCGCTTGGTCTCGTCGTGGTCGAGGATCTCATAGGGGAAATCACTCAGCGACATCTGGTTGTGCAGCCGCTGCATGGTCTGGCGGCGCTGCTCCAGCTCCGTTTCCGAGAGGCAGAGCATGAAGCCACCGGGTTGGCTGTGGGCGACGTCGATGCCGGTGTCCTCGTGCAGCACGTCCGCGAGCTCGTGCCATTGCTCGGCCGAACGGCGCGACCACATCGCATAGTCGGGCATGCCCAGCCCCTTGGACTGAACCCAGACCAGCGCGAAATTCCCGCGCGAGGCGCGGAAGGCGACGTCGCCCTCGTCGAGGACGGTGACGCGGGCGCCGCCGCGCGCCAGGCCGAGCGCCATGGCGCCGCCGACGACGCCACCGCCGACGACGACGATATCGGCTTCCGATGACAATGCTGAGGTCGTCACGTCTGTCAGCCCTTTCCGGATCCGACGAAGAGGCGGTCGAGCCCGAACAGCCGGTCGAGCGCGAAGAGCAGGATCGCCGTCATGGCGATCAGGCAGGCGGAGACCGCCGCGATCAGCGGGTCGATGTTGTCCTGGATGTAGAGGAACATGCGCACCGGCAGCGTCACGGTCGCCGGCGAGGCGATGAACACGGTCATCGTGACCTCGTCGAAGGAGTTGATCGCGGCCAAGAGCCAGCCGGAGACGACGCCGGGCAGGATCAGCGGCAGCGTCACCCGGCGGAAGACCGTGGCCGTGCCGGCGCCGAGCGAGATCGCGGCATGCTCGATGCGCCGGTCGATGCCATAGGAGGCCGCCAGCACGAGCCGCAACGCGAAGGGGATGACCACGATGATGTGGCTCAGCACCAGGCCGACGAAGGTGCCGGAGATGCCGATCTGCGTGAAGAAGCGCAGGAAGGCGATGCCGAGCACGACATGCGGCACCATCAGCGGCGACATGAACAGCGCCGTGATCGCCTCGCGTCCGGGGAAGCGGTAGCGCGCGATGGCGAGTGCAGCCGGCACCGCCAGCATGATCGCGATGGTCGAGGACAAGGCCGCCAGCCAGAGCGAGTCGCGGAAGGCGCGGATGAACTCGGGATAGTCGAAGATCGCCCGGAACCAGCGCAGGCTCGGGCCGCGCGTCGGCAGCGAGAGATAGCCCTCGGGCGTGAAGGCGACGACGCAGACGATCAGCAGCGGCGCCAGCATGAAGACGACGAAGAGCCCGTGGAAAATCAGCGCGGGGATGCCGTTGCGTCTCATTCGAACACCTGTGCGTAGCGGCGCTCGATCAGGCGGTTGGAGCCGACGGTGATCAGCACGAGCGCGACGAGCAGCAGCGTCGCCACCGCGGCGCCCAGCGGCCAGTTCAGCGTGTTCAGGAACTCGTCATAGGCCAGCGTCGAGGCGACCTTCAGGCGGCGCCCGCCGATGATCGCCGGCGAGGCGAAGGCGCTCGCCGCCAGCGCGAAGACGATGATCGAGCCCGAGAGAATGCCCGGCACGATCTGCGGCAGGATCACACGGCGCCAGATCGTCAAGCGGCCGGCGCCGAGCGAGAGCGCCGCGTTCTCGATCTGGGGGTCGAGCCGCTGCAGCGAGGCCCAAACCGCGAGGATCATGAAGGGGATCAGCACATGGATCAGCGCGATCACGACGCCGGTCTCGGTGAACATGAATTCGAGCGGCGTGTTGATCAGGCCGAGCGCGATCAGCCCCTGGTTGACGAGGCCGGTCGAGCCCAGGAGCAGCGCCCAGCCGAGCGTGCGCGCCACGACCGATACCAAAAGCGGGCCGATGATCACGAGCAGGAAGGCGCTGCGCCAGGCCGGCGACATCCGGTTGAGGATATAGGCCTCGGGCACGCCGATGACGATCGCCGCCAGCGTGACCAGGAAGGCGATGCGGAAGGTCCGCATGAAGATCTCGAAGAAGTAGGAATCGGTGAATACCTCGATCCAGTTCTTCAGCGTGAAGTCGGGAACGATGCCCTTGTACTGCCCCCAGTCGTAGAAGGAGAGCAGCACGGTCATGCCGAGCGGGATGATCACCAGCCCGAGGAAGACCAGCAGCGCCGGCCCGGTCAGCCAGTACGGCGCATTGCGCTGCGTGACGACGCCGCTCATGCCGCCGCTCCGGCGGACAGGACGGCCGCGTCGGCAGCCGAGAACCGCAGCCGCACCGTCTCGCCCTCGCCCGGCACGGCGGCGCCGTCATTGCCGCGCATCAGGGTGAGAGGCCCCGCCGCGCTCTCGGCGGTGAGCAGCCAATGCGTCCCCTGGAAGACGCGCCCCGTGATGCGGGCCTCGAGACCGGGCCCGCCGGCCGGCGCGAAGGTCAGGCGCTCGGGCCGGACGGCGAGCTGCAGCGGCCCCTTTCCGGCGCCCGGCAGGGCGATGGCAAGCCCCCCGACGGTGACCGCGCCCTGCCCGTCGCCGGTGGCGGCGAGCACATTGGTCTTGCCGAGGAAGCTCGCGACGAAGGCGCTGGCCGGCCGGTCATAGACCTCGTGCGGCGCGCCGATCTGCTCGATGCGGCCCTGGTTCATCAGCACGATGCGGTCCGACAGCGCCATCGCCTCGTGCTGGTCGTGGGTGACGAGGATCGTGGTGGTGCCGATCGAGCGCTGGATCTGGCGCAGTTCGCCCTGCATCTCCTCGCGCAGCTTGGCGTCGAGGTTGGAGAGCGGCTCGTCGAGGAGAAGCAGCGCCGGCTTGATCACCAGCGCGCGGGCCAGCGCCACGCGCTGCTGCTGGCCGCCCGACATGCGGCGCGGATAGCGATCGGCGAAGCCCTTGAGGCCGACCAGTTCCATCGCCTCCTGCGTGCGCCTGTCGCGATCGGCCTTGGGCACGTCGCGCATCTCGAGCCCGAAGGCGATGTTCTCCGCGACCGTCATGTGCGGAAACAGCGCATAGCTCTGGAAGACGATGCCGAGACCGCGCTTGTTGGGCGCCACCGAGACCAGATCGGCGCCGTCGAGCCGGATGCCGCCGTGGTCGACATCGACGAAGCCGGCGATCATCTGCAGCGTGGTCGTCTTGCCGCAGCCGGAGGGACCGAGCAGCGAGACGAATTCGCCGCGCTCGACGGAGAGGTTCATGGCGTCGACGGCGGTGAAGCCGCCGAAGCGCTTGGTCAGGCCATCGAGAACGAGATGGGACATGGGGCTTTCGAGCGTTTCAGTCAAAGTTCGGCATCATGGTCGGGCTTGACCCGACCACCTCAGGACGCCTGTGACGACAGGCCCGGGTCAAGCCCGTGCCTGTCAGTTGCAACGTGATCGTCACCTCGTTCCCGGGTCGCCGCCTGGCGGCGCCCGGGAAGGACGGGTGGAGCCTTACCGCTCGATCTCGCGGTTCCAGCGCCGGGTCCATTCCTCGCGCTTGGCGTTGGCGATGTCCCAGTCGACGGCCTTCAGCGCCTTGACCTCGTCGCCATAGGGCAGGCCCTTCTGCTCGTCCTTGGTCAGGGTCACGGTCGTGTTGGCGGGGCCGAAGCCGGCGCCGGTGGCCATGATCTTCTGGATCGCGGGCGAGAGCATGAACTGGATGAAGGCGTTCGCCTCGGCCGGGTTCTTGGCGCCCTCGACCGGGCAGGCGGCGACGCCGAGCGCGAAGCTGCCTTCCTTCGGGTAGACAAAGGCGACCGGGAAGCCGGTGTCGGCGAAGGCCTTGACGCGGCCCGAGCCCCAGACGCCGAGCACGGCCTGGCCGTTCTGGAACAGCTCCGTCATCTTCGCCGGGGACGGCTCATAGGCGACGATGTTGGGGTTGATCTCGTCCTTGAAGGTCTTGAAGCCCGGCTCGATGTTGGCTTCGCCGCCGCCGCCAATCTGCGCCATTGCGATCAGGGCATGCAGGCCGTAGGTGTTGTTGATCGGCGGGGTGACGATCTTCTTGCCGTAGGTCTTCGACTTGAGATCGTTCCAGGAGGTCGGCGCCGGCCAGTTGTTCTCGGCGAAGATCTTGGTGTTGTAGAACAGCCCCGTCGCGACGAGGCCGAGGCCGACGCCCTTGTTGGACTTGAACTTCATCACCGGGGCGACGTCCTTGTAGACGGGGCCGTCGGTCAGCGTGCCGCAGAAGCCCAGCGCGACCGCCTGATAGGCCGGGCCGTCATCGACGATGGCGACGTCGATCTGCTGGTTGCCCTTCTGGGCCTGGAGCTTGGCGAGGGTGTCGGTCGAATTGCCGGCGACGTACTCGATCTTGACGTTGGCCTGCTTCTCGAAGACCGGCAGAATCTCCTTGCGCATGGTCTGTTCGAAGGAGCCGCCATAGCCGGCGACATACATCGTCTTCTGCTGCGCCATGGCCGCACCGGACGTCGCCAGCGCGGTGGTCGTCAGCAGCAGTCCAACCCAAGAGAACTTCATGAACCCCTCCTCATTTTTGCGAGTGATGGGTGAAGGTTCTGCGACAGATTGTAACGGGTCAAATCGAATGATTCGCGCAATCCATACGCTAATGTTATGAATTGGCTTCGCGCCCAGGGAAGCCATGCTGAATCCCCGCCAGATCGAAGCCTTTCGGACCGTGATCGTCACCGGAGGGGTGACTTCGGCGGCAAGGGCGCTGAATATCAGCCAGCCGGCCGTGACGCGATTGATCCATGATCTGCAATATGTGCTCGGGCTGACGCTGTTCGAGCGGCGCGGAACGCGGCTGGTGCCCACCAACGAGGCGCTTTCGTTATATCGCGAGGTCGAGCGGCAGTTCGTCGGGCTCGAGCAGATCCAGAACGCGGCGCGCAATCTGCGCGACGGGCTGGCCGGCAGCCTGCGCATCGCCGCCCTGCCGACCTTCAATGTCGGCTTCCTGCCCCGGCTGATCGCGGCCTACATGAAGGACAAGCCGGACCTCGAGGTCGCCGTCTATGGCAGCATCTCGTCGCAGGTGGTCGACTGGGTGGCGACCGGCTTCTGCGACATCGGCTTCGCGCAGTATCCGCTCGACTTTCCCCATATCGACGTCGAACAGCTGCCGTCCGTGCCCGCCGTGGCCGTGCTGCCCGAGGGCCACCGCCTCGCCGGCAAACCCTATCTCGAGCCGCAGGATTTCGTCGGCGAGCCCTTCGTCTCGCTCGCGGGATCGACGCAATGGCGCTACCGCACCGACGCGCTGTTTTCAGCCGCCCGGGTGACCCGGCAGATCAGAGTCGAGACGCCGTTGTCGATGATCGCCTGCTCGCTGGTCGCATCAGGCGCCGGCATCGGCATCGTCGATCCCTATACCGCGGCCGAGTATGGCGGCCGGGGCATCGTGGCGCGGCCGTTCCGGCCCGACGTGCTCTACGAGATCGGAGTGGTCTGGCCGGCTGGGCGCTTCCGGTCGCCGCTGGCGCTGGGCTTCGTCGAGACGGTGGTCGCCGCCATCCAGGACCTCGCCGAACGCGCGCAGGCCGGCCTGCCTCAGTAGGCGGCGCGCGGATGCGGGCCGGTGTTCGTGTCGACGACACGCGGCTGCAAGACGTCGACCGGCTTGTCCCAGCCGCCACCGAGCGCCTTGTTCAGCGCGACGAAGTTGGAGGTCACGGCGACACGGCTCTGCAGCAGCGTATCCTCGGCGCTGTAGAGCGAACGCTCGGCGTCGAGCACGTCGAGGAAGCTCGCCGCGCCGGACTGGTAGAGCGTGCGCGAGAGCCTGGCCGCCTCGCGGAAGGAGTTGGTGGCCGCCGACAGTTTGCCGGCGCGCTGCCGCTCCTTGGCGAGGTTCACCAGCGAGTTCTCGACATCCTGCAGCGCGGTCAGCACCGCGAGCCGCAGCGCGGCATCCGACTGGTCGCGCTGGGCTTCCGCGACCTCGACGGCCGCCCGCAACTCGCCGCCATTGAAGATCGGCACGCTCAGCGTCGGCCCGAAGGACCAGCCGATCGACGAGTTCTTGGCGAGGTCGCCGGTCTTCAGGGCGGTGGTGCTGATCTTCCCGGTCAGGCTGACGCTGGGATAGAGCGCCGCTTCGGCCTGGCCGATCTTGGCCGTCGCCTGGGCGAGCTGGCGCTCGGCGCGGCGCACATCGGGCCGGTTGACCAGCACATCGGCGGGAATGCCAGCCGGCGGCGTGCCGCGCGCGGCGGGGATCGGGCCACCCGAGCCGAGCAGGCCGGCCAGCGCGGTCGGCGCCTCGCCGGTGAGAATGCCGAGCTGGTGCAGGCTCTGGGCATAGGACGCTTCCAGCGTCGGGATCGCGGCCTCGGTCGTCGCGGCCTGTGCGGCGGCGCGCTCGACGTCCAGCGCCGACGACGACCCCGCGTTGAACTTGTTGCGGGTAAGCTTCTCGGTCTCGCGCTGCGAGGCAGCGGTGCGGCGGGCGAGCGCGACCCGGGCCTGGAAGCCTCTCGCCTCGATGTAGTTGGTCGCGACATCCCCGATCAGGGTCAGAAGCGTGGCGCGCAGATCCTCGTCGGCGGCATCGACGCCATAGGTCGTCGCCTCGACATTGCGGTAGTTCGCGCCGAAGAGATCGAGCTCGAAGCTCGCATCGAAGCCGGCCTGATACAGGCTCGACGTGATGTTGGAGCCGCTCGACGAGGTCGCGGCGGAGGAGCGCGAGCGCGTCGCGGAGCCCTGCCCATCGACCTGCGGCAGGAGCGCGCCGATCGCCTGGCGACGGGTGGCGCGGGCCTCGCGGATCCGGGCCTTGGCGGAGGCGACGTCGAGATTGCCCGCCACCGCGCGCTCGACGATGTCGTTCAGACGACGGTCATCGAGCTTCTTCCACCAGGCGCCGAGCCTGGCCACGTCGAGTGGCTTGGCCGTCTTGCGCGCATTGCCCCACTGGCCGGGCAGGAACTGGCCGGGGGTGGCGTAGTCCGGCCCGACGGCGCAGCCGGCGAGCGCAGCCGCGACGAGACCGAGGCCGGCCCAGCGGGCGAGGCCGGCGCGGCGTAGGAACTGCGGCGCAGGGCCCGTCATGGCGAGAGGCGTCTTCGTCATCCCCATCATGTCCTCAATGCGCCTCGAGCTTTGCCTCGGCCGGCTCGGCGGCCGGGGCCTTGCGCCAGCGCCGCACCGTTCCGGCGACGATGACATAGAGCAGCGGCACGAAGAACACGCCGAGCACGGTGGCGGCGATCATGCCGCCCATGACGCCGATGCCGATCGCGTTCTGGCTGCCGGAGCCCGCGCCGGTCGCGATCGCCAGCGGCAGAACGCCGAGGATGAAGGCGAAGGACGTCATCAGGATCGGCCGCAGCCGCTGGCGGGCCGCATCGACGGTGGCCTCGACCAGGCTCTTGCCAGCCGCCTCCTGCTCGATCGCGAACTCGACGATCAGGATCGCGTTCTTGGCGGCGAGGCCGATGGTGGTGAGCAGGCCGACCTTGAAATAGACGTCGTTCGTCTGGCCGAAGAGGGTCGCCGCGGCGAGTGCCCCGAAGATGCCGATCGGCACCGAGAGCATCACCGCGAACGGCACCGACCAGCTCTCGTAGAGCGCCGCGAGGCAGAGGAACACGACCAGCATGGCGAGCGCGTAGAGCGCCGTCGCCTGGCTGCCCGAGAGCCGCTCCTGATAGGACAGGCCGGTCCATTCATGGTTGAAACCGGGCGGCAGCTTCCGGGCGATGGCGTCGATCTGGTCCATCGCCGCGCCGGAGCTGATGCCGGCGGCGGCCGCGCCCTGGATGTTGACCGCGGAGGCACCGTTGTAGCGCTCGAGCCGCGGCGAGCCATAGGTCCAGTGGCCCGTGGCGAAGGCCGAGAACGGCACCATCGATCCGCCGCTGTTGCGGACATACCAGCGGCCGATATCCTCCGGCTGCATCCGGAACGGCGCGTCGGACTGGACATAGACCGATTTCACGCGGCCGCGGTCGATGAAGTCGTTGACATAGGCGGAGCCCCAGGCGGTCGAGAGCGTGGTGTTGATGTCGCCCAGCGAGAGGGTGAGCGCGCTCGCCTTCTCCTGGTCGATCTCGACGGCGTATTGCGGCGTGTCCTCCTGGCCATTGGGCCGCGTGCCGGTGAGGACCGGATTCTGCGCCGCCATGCCCAGCAGCTGGTTGCGCACCTCCATCAGCCGGGCATGGCCGGCGCCGGCGACGTCCTGCAGATAGAACTCGAAGCCGGCGCTGTTGCCGAAGCCCTGGATCGAGGGCGGCGCGAGCGCGAAGACCATGCCGTCCTTGATGCCGCGGAAGACGCCCATGGCGCGCCCCGCCACGGCCTGGGCCGAGGCCTGCTTGCCGACGCGCTCCTCGAAGGGCTTGAGCCGCACGAAGGCGATGCCGACATTCTGGCCTGCGCCGCTGAAGCTGAAGCCGCTGACGGTCAGCACGCCCTCGACGAGGTCCTTTTCCTTCTCCTGATAATGCTGCCGGACCTGGTCGAGCACGGCGAGCGTGCGGTCCTGCGTCGCGCCCGCGGGCAGCTGGACGATGGTGAAGAGGACGCCCTGGTCCTCGTCCGGCAGGAAGGAGTTGGGCAGTCGCGCGAACAGATAGGCCATGCCGCCGCCGATCAGCAGGAAGACCAGCATGAAGCGCAGCGGCCGCGCGATCATGCCGGCGACGCCGGCGGTATAGCCGTTCAGCGTCTTGTCGAAGCCGCGGTTGAACCAGCCGAAGGGGCCGGTGCGCGCGGCATGCTCGCCGGCGGGCTTGAGCATGGTGGCGCAGAGCGCCGGCGTCAGGATCAGGGCCGTCACCACGGACAGTGCCATGGCCGTGACGATCGTGATCGAGAACTGCCGGTAGATGATGCCGACGGAGCCGCCGAAGAAGGCCATCGGCACGAAGACCGCCGCGAGCACGGTGGCGATGCCGACCAGCGCGCCGGTGATCTCGCCCATCGACTTGATCGTCGCCTCCTTGGGCGAGAGCTTCTCCTCCTGCATCACACGCTCGACGTTCTCGACCACGACGATGGCGTCGTCGACGAGCAGGCCGATGGCGAGCACCATCGCGAACATGGTCAGCGTGTTGACCGAGTAGCCGGCGACCGCGAGCACGCCGAAGGTGCCCAGCAGCACGACCGGGACGGTGATCATCGGGATCAGCGTCGCGCGGAAGTTCTGCAGGAAGACGTACATCACGATGAAGACGAGGATGATCGCCTCGAACAACGTGTGGACGACCTTCTCGATCGAGACCTGCACGAAGGGCGTGGTGTCGAAGGGATAGACGACGTCGATGCCCTCCGGCAGCGTCGGCTTGAGGCGGTCGATGGTCGCCTTGACCGCCGCGGCGGTGTTGAGCGCATTGGCGCCGGTGGCGAGGCTGACGGCGAGACCGGTCGCGGGCGCGCCGTTGTAGCGGGTGGCGGTGGTGTAGTCCTTGGCGCCGAGTTCGACGCGCGCGACGTCGTTCAGCCGCACGATCGAGCCGGACGAGCCACTCTTGAGGATGATGTTCTCGAACTGGCCGACCGTCTGGAGGCGGCTGACGGCGGTGACCGTGGCGTTGAGCTGCTGGCCCTTGACCTGGGGCAGGCCGCCGAGCTGGCCGGCCGAGACCTGGACGTTCTGGGCCTGGATCGCCGTGACCACGTCGCTCGGCATCAGCGCATATTTCTGCAGCCGGTCCGGATCCAGCCAGATCCGCATCGCGTAGCCCGCACCGAAGAGCTGGGTCGAGCCGACGCCCGGCACGCGCTTGAGCGTGTCGTTGAGGGTCGAATCGACATAGTCGGCGAGGTCGTTGGTCGACATCCGCCCGTCGCGTGAGACGAAGGCCGCGACCATCAGAAAGCCCGTTGAGGCCTTGGCGACGGTGATGCCGGTGTTCTGAACCGTCTGTGGCAATTGCGCGGTGACGAGCTGCAGCTTGTTCTGCACCTGCATCTGCGCGACGTCGGGATCGGCCCCGCTGGTGAAGGTCAGCGTGATCGTCGCCTGGCCCGAGGAGGTCGAGGTCGCCGACATGTATTGCAGATTGTCGACGCCGGTCATGCCCTGCTCGATGACCTTGGTCACCGAGTTCTCGACCGTCTGCGCGTCGGCGCCGGGATAGCTGGCGCTGATGCTGACCGTGGTTGGCGCGATCTGCGGATATTGCGAGACCGGCAGGGTGCGCAAAGCGAGCAGGCCCGCCAGCATGATGACGATGGCCACGACCCATGCAAAGATCGGGCGCTCGATGAAGAAGCGGGACATGGCGCTCAGTTCTTCGCGGTCTGGCCGGGAGCCTGGCCGGCGGGCAGCGCGGCCTGTCGGTTGGCGGCCTTGAGCTCGCCGCTGGCCTCGTCGATCGTGACCTCGTTGCCGGTGACGGTCTGGCCGGCGCGCACGAGCTGGGCGCCCTCGACGATGACGCGGTCGCCATCCTTCACGCCCTGCTCGACCAGCCAGTTGTTGCCGACATTGCGCGAGGCCACGAGCACGCGTTCCTCGACCTTTCCATCAGCGCCGACGAACTTCGCCGTCGCCTCGCCCTTGGTGTTGCGGCCGACGGCGCGCTGCGGCACGAGGAAGCTGTTCTCGGCGACGCCCTCCTGGATGACGGCGCGCACGAACATGCCGGGCAGCAGCAGGCGGTCGGGATTGGGGAACTCGGCCCGCACCGTGAAGGTGCCGGTGGTCTCGTCGACATTCGCCTCGGCGAATTCGAGCTTGCCGGTCTGGGCGTATTCGGTGCCGGTATCGAGCTTGAGCTTCACGGCGACGTTGGGCCCGCTCAGCCGCAGGCGGCCTTCGGCCACGGCGCTGCGGAACTTCAGCAGGTTGGTGCTGGACTGGATGACGTCGACATTGATCGGGTCGAGCTGGCGGATCGTCGTGAGGGCCGTGGTCTGGTTGGCGGTGACGAGTGCGCCGGGCGTCAAGGTCGAGCGGTCGACGCGGCCGCCGATCGGGGCCGTGACCCGGGTGAAGCCGAGATTGATCCGGGCCGTGTCGAGGTTCGCACGGGCGGAGGCGACATCCGCCTGGGCCTGGGCGAGCGCCGCGACGGCGTCGTCATTGTCCTGCTTGCTGATCGCGTTCTGGCGGATGAGGTCCCGGTAGCGGTCGACCTTGGCCTGGGCGTTGGGCACCGAGGCCTCCGCCTTGGCGAGAGCCGCGACGGCGCTGTCGAGCGCGGCCTGATAGGTCGCGGGATCGATCTCGTAGAGCAGATCGCCCGCCTTGACCTCGCTGCCCTCGCGAAACAGGCGCGACTTGACCAGGCCGCCGACCTGCGGGCGCACCTCGGCGACGAGGCTGGCGGCGACGCGGCCCGGCAGCTCCGCGCTGATGGCGACGGGCTTCGAGCGCAGCACCACGACGCTGACCTGGGCCTGGGGCTGGGGCGGCGGCGCGGCGGCCTTCTCGCTGTTGCAGCCGGCCAGGGCGATGCCGAGAACGGCGGCCCCTGCGAGGAGCATCGGCCGGACTGTGACGGAGCGATAACGGGACATGCAGCGTCTCTTTTTGGAAACTCTCGAGTTTCTTAACGCTTGATTTCTCGGCCTGTCAAACCCAAAGATGTTTCCGGGGAGTGACGGGTCATGAACGACAACGAGATGCCGACGGCCGGAACCGCCCCGTCACGAGCGCGCGGGCGGCCCAAGCAGAGACCCGATTCCGAGGAGCGCCAGCGCATCCTCGC